>NZMM01000056.1 GCA_002694585.1 Methanobacteriota archaeon | reverse complement strand
TCTGAATTGACCTTGGCCAGCCGCGAACACCTCGACAACCTGACGATCGTCGTGAATTGCAACCTGCAGCGCCTTGACGGTCCGGTGCGTGGCAACACGAAGATCGTCCAAGAACTCGCCGCGCGCTTCACCGGTGCCGGCTGGAACGTCATCAAGTGCCTCTGGGGCCGTTCGTGGGACCTGCTCTTTTCAGCGGACAGCACCGGTGCCTTGGCGGCCCGCCTCTCGGCCCTCACCGACGGCGACGAGCAGCGGCTGATGACCGCGTCGGGTGACGTGGTTCGGGCCGAGTTGTTCAACACGCCAGAGCTTGCGGCGCTGGTCGCCCACATGAGCGATGCCGACCTCGAAGCGCTGACCGACGACGTCGGTGGCCACGACCCCGTGCGCATCCACGCCGCATACAGCGCTGCCGTGGCGCACAAGGGGCAACCCACGGTCATCCTCGCACGCTCCATCAAGGGCTACGGCCTTGGGCCGACCTTTGCCGGTCGGAACGCCACGCACGGGAAGAAGAAGGCCGACGATTCCGCCCTGCACTACATGCGGGACACCATCGGCTTGGGCTTCACCGACGAGGACCTGGAAGAGCTGCCGTACATCATGCCCGAGGACCGCTCGGAAGAAGTCGCGTACATGCTCGAGCGACGCGAGGCCCTCGGTGGCTTCCTCCCCGAGCGGCGCACCTCATCGCTTGACGTGCCCCTGCCACCGGCCGAGGCCTACGTGGAATTTGACGAGGGCAGCGGCAAGCAATCCGTCAGCACCACGATGGCCTTCGTGCGCCTCATGCGCAACTTGACCCGAGCTGAAGGCATTGGCGAGCGCATCGTCCCCATCGTGCCCGACGAAGCACGCACCTTCGGCATGGACCCGCTGTTCAGTGCCTTGGGAATCTACGCACCTGACGGCCAACTGTACAAGCCTGTGGACCACAAGGTCCTCATGAAGTACAAGGAGAGCAAGACCGGACAAATCCTCGAAGAAGGCATCAACGAGGCCGGTGCTATGTCCACCTTCATCGCTTCAGGGACCTCATACGCCACACAGATGACGGCGACCGTNCCGTTCTACATCTACTACTCCATGTTNGGATTCCAGCGCATTGGNGACCTGGTGTGGTCGGCCGCCGACAGCCGCTGNCGCGGCTTCCTGATNGGTGCCACNTCNGGCCGGACCACGCTCAACGGCGAAGGCCTTCAGCACCAGGACGGGCACTCGTTGCTCATCGCCATGTCCAACCCGGCGGTGCGTGCNTACGACCCGGCCTACGCCTACGAGATGGCGGCCATCATCAAGCGAGGCATGGAAGAGATGCACGGCGAAGACAAGGACGTCATCTACTACATCACGGCCTACAACGAGAATTTCGTGATGCCCGCCAAGGCGAAGGACGCCGACGANGGCATCCTCCGCGGCNTGCACCGCATCGAGGCCGACGAAGCTCCNNTGGTCCGCTTGCTCGGCTCTGGCTCCATTTTGCCGCAAGCCGAGGCTGCTGCGGCCCGGCTCCGTGAACTCGGGGTGGCGTGCGAGGTCTGGTCGGCCACGTCCTACGGTGAATTGCGCCGTGAGGCGATGGAAGCNGAGGCNTGGAACACGCGACATCCCANCGAGNAGCCGCGGACCAGCTGGGTCAGCGAACAGCTCGACAGCAAGGTGCCGGTGACCGTGGCGGTCAGNGACAACATGGCCGCGGTTCCAGACCTCATCCGTCCATGGGTCGGCGGTTCCTTCCACGTGATGGGCACCGAAGGCTTCGGCCGTTCCGACACCCGCGAAAACCTTCGACGCTTCTTCGGCATCGACGCAGACCGCATTGTGCTTGACACCCTCTCAGCCCTCGTTCGGGCCGGTGAAGTGGACGTGAAACTCCATGCCGAGGTGTTGGATTCGCTCGGTCTCGAGGACGTCGACGACATCACGTCGATTTGAGCGGCGGCTCCCAGNGGCCTTTGCGCCGCACGTGATCCACCACATGCCAATACACGGTGGTNAGGTCNTCCCGCCCCTCCACTGCNCCCNCGACCTCCTCAGCCATCAGCACCGGNGGGAGNTTGCGCCACGCTCGACGCGCCCGTCGGGCCAGACCGGGCAGGTGCAAAGCAGGGCCACAGACCGGCCAGCCTCGATGGACGTGCCATGGGCGTTCCACGACGTTGGCTTGGCTCATGGCGTCCACCACGTCCGACCATCGCCGTGTCGGACCTGCTTTCTTGCGCACCAAGCGAGAGGGGTTGACCGAGGAATCGACCGTCACGCCCGCGTCGGCTAAGGCATCGGCCATCCATGGCGCAACGTAGCCCGAAGGAGCCCGAAACCAAGGGCGAGCCTGCTCGCCGAAGGCCTCCGCGTTGGCGGCGAAGGACAGCTTCACGGCCGCCGTCAGCCTCGCCGCGTCCTCGGGCCATGCGCCCCAAGCGCGGTGGCTGGTGCCGTGGCTGGCGAAGGTCAGCTGCGGCCCGCCCCGTGCTGCAAGGTCGGCCAAAGCCTTCCGCGCATCGGGCTGCTCCAACTGGTCCTGAATGACGAAGACCGTCACCGCGTGGCCGCTGTGTTCGATCCAGTCTCCAAAGCGTTCGATGGCCCTCAACCACCCTTCGCTGGGCTGGCGGGGCGTCCACCCACCGTCTGGGTCCTTGCTTCGCGTGGGGTGCCCCTGCCGCCACGGACGGTGGTGGGCGTCGTCGGTGTCCACGGTCAACCAAGTGCGGCTCACGCCTCGCCGCCTCCGACTTGAATCAGATGGAGGTGATGAGGGATGGTGCGGCCACCGAAGTCGATGCCGACGAAGTCGTCCAGCGGCGTACCGCCCCATCGCGTGCACAAGGCACGGGCCGTGGCAAGCCCCGGTCCGTTGTGGGGGTGAACGGCCACTTCGACGACCGCCTCGATGCCTCGATCGTTGAGCCATTCGAAGACGGCATCGATGGCCCGACTGGCGATGCGCTGGCCTTGATGGCCGACACGGATCCAATAGCCGAGGCTCCAGTTGCTGAGGTCAAGTTGGAGTTCGTCACCAAGACCGATGGTTCCCACGTGCTGGTCGTCCATTCGGATCGACCAGAAGTGGATGCGGTCCTCCTCCGCGCTGCGGAGGATGTCACGCACAAAATCCGCCAACTGTTCGGCGACGTTGCGCGGATACATCCACGGGAGCGCCGTTTGACCGTCTTCAGGAGACTCCTTGTAACTCTCCAGCAGGTCGGGCAGGTCACCGCTGGAAATCGGACGAAGCACCAACCCACCGTCGGCGTTGAGCGTCGGTGTCTGCATCCGGTCACCTCAGGTGGTGCACGGCCGCGTGCACCCGGCCATCATCAGGTTGGGCGGCCGAGGCGCGGACCAGCATGGTCTCAAGGGCCTCGTTTCGGCCGAGTTGTTTGAGCAGAAGACCGACGTGATAGATCAGGTCGAGATCGTCAGGAAGATGGGGTCCAACGTGGTCCAAATCTGCAGCAGCACGTTGGAGTTGCCCGGCTCCGACCGCTTCGAAAATGGGCACAAGGGCCGTTTGCGCGGCCGCGAGGCTCCAGGCGTCTTTGGCCGTCCATGGCATCCAGCGGTCGGGGTGTTGCACGGGTGGAGCGGGTTGGACGGCGGGTGCAGCCTCTTCCACAGCATCGAGGTCGGGCAACTCAGGTGGCGTGATGTCCTGCGATGGGGTCACCTGAGGGGCAGGCGAGGGTGCTCCGTTTGGCTCTTCGATGGCGTCCAAATCGGGGAGTTCTGGCAACGGTTCTGTATGGCCCGTCAGGTCCTCATCACGTTCTTGCGGGACGCTGGGTGAATGCAACCCGCCGATGTTCATCGGCACGGGCTCGGCGATGTCCTCCATTGGGTCATGATCAGGTACCTCGAAGGTGCCGGCATCGGCTCGTACATCGGTCGGGGCCAGCGTGGCCTCTTCCTCCGCCACGTACGCTTTGGTTTCGTTCAACGTTGGACCGGAGGCATCCATGAATTCGTGCTCCCCGATGACGTCTTGCTCCTGATCAATGGGTGCAGGCGCCTCAAAATCAGGCACGTCAACGGTGATGTCGTCCATCGCCAAGACCGCTTCCACCACAGGTGCGTCGTCGTTCACGGCCGTGGGTTCTGCTTCTAAGAGGGCCAAAATATTGGCTTGGTCACCGGCGTCGGGGCGCGAGCCTTGGTCACGGGGTGACTTGTCGAATTCGTAGTAGCACTGGGGGCACACCGAGCTCGGCTCGTCAGCGACGAATCCGCAGAAGGTGCAGGCACCTTCGACCTGCTGCTCCTTCTTCCGCCGCCTGAACATGAGGCAACCTCTCTTGGCCGGGCAGATGGGTCCGGTTTAATCCTCGTCCTTCCTCGTCCGCCGGTCGGCAGAGCCTCATACCTCCCCCAGAATCGCGAGCACATGGGCAAACGGGGCGGCGTCCGACGGATGGACAGCCGGTCCCGTGATGCGCCTCCGGCGCGCGCGGTGGACGATGGCCCCGCCCCCGTACGCTGGGACAGAGGCCAAGACCATCTGGAGCGCTTCACGAACCTCATCGGTCAGGAGCTGGAGGATGAACTGTCCACCGTCGAAGAGCGTTGGCGGCATTGGAGCAAGTCGCGTTTGGTTGACGCTGGTCTGACCCTGTACGACCTCAAGGCACGCCCGCGTGGGCGCCTTTTTGGCGACCCAATCCTGGTGTTTGAGGCCCGAGACGGTGGACGCTTGCCCGTTCATCGCTTCGCTCACGGCGACATGGTCATTCTCAGCCGAACGCGGCCATGGGGCGAGAAAACCGTCGAAGGCTTGGTCCTCGACCGCGGACCAACCCGGGTCCGGGTCGTCGTTGGAGAGCGTCCGAAAGGCGTGCGTGACGGTGTTTGGCGCCTTGATCGAGGCGCCAACCGTGTGGCGCACGATCGGATGGCCGATGCGTTGCTGCGTTTGCACGATGCTGGAGCGGACGACGGCACACCACTTCGCGACCTCTTGTTGGGACAGGTGCACAATCCGGAGGCCTCCGCCGCCTCCCCTCCAGGCATCGGTGGACGCCTTCGTCGCCTCCGCAATGACCCGGCAGGCTCCCTCAATACCTCTCAATCCGCTGCTGTTGAGGCGGCCCTCCAGCAACGCCTGACCTTGATTCAAGGCCCCCCTGGGACTGGAAAGACGCACACGGCCGTGCACCTTCTCTCAACGATGGCGGCGCAGGGCCGGGGTCCAATCCTTGCCACCGCCGAATCCAACGTGGCCGTGGACAACCTGTTGGAAGGCTTGCTCGAGTCGGGCGTGAACGCCGTGCGCATCGGCCAACCGGTCAAGGTTCGTGCCTCCTTGCGCGAAGCCACCCTTGATGCACAGTTGGAACATCACCCCCTGCAAGAGGATTTGGCGGCGCTTCGCGACGAACACGACACCCTCAAACGAGGGCTATCAGGGCTTCGTGGCAAAGAACGCGGTCTGGCCCACAAAGACCTCTCGATGCAGCGACGTGAGATGCAGCGGCTGGAGCGACAGATGATCGACGGCCTGCTTGACGGTGCCGAAGTGGTCTGTGCCACCACGGTAGGCTCTGGTCATCGGATCCTTGGTTCACGCCGATTCCCCATCGTGTTGGTGGATGAGGCCACGCAAGCGAGCGAACCCAGCAGCCTTGTGCCGATCGTTCGCGGGTGCCGCCATCTTGTTTTGGTGGGCGATCACCGTCAACTGCCACCCACCGTGCTCTCGGACCGCGCCACTGAGGGTGGGCTTGGGCGTTCGTTGTTCGAGCGCCTCATCGACCTTGGCTTGCCCACCCACATGCTCACCACACAGTACCGCATGCACCCGAGCATCCGTGAGTTCCCCGGCGCTCGATTCTACGAGGACCGACTCGAAGACGGCTGCTCGAGGGCAGAGCGACCACCTCCTGCGGGTTTCCTGTGGCCGGATTGGGACCGTCCAGTCGCTTTCGTGCCGGTGGACGGCGAGGAGGAATTGGACGCGGAAGGCGCTTCGAAGGCCAACCGCGACCAAGCGGCGACGACCTTCAGCATCGTCAGCGACCTCCTTGCAGCAGGCGACCTCGAAGGTCATGACGTCGGCGTCGTGACGCCGTACACGGCTCAGGTTCGCCTGTTGACCGACCTCTTCGACGAAGGCGGAGGCCTCGATGAAGGTGGACGGTTTCACGGCCTCGAGGTGCGCAGCGTGGACGGTTACCAGGGCCGCGAGAAGGAGGTCATCGTCTTCTGCACCGTCCGTTCCAACCCCCGAGGGGAGATTGGGTTCCTGTCCGATCGCCGCCGCCTCAACGTGGCCATCACCCGGGCCAGACGAGGATTGGTGATGGTTGGACACCCCCAGACCCTCCGACGCGACGGCACATGGCGAGCCTGGCTGGATTGGGCCGAGGAACTCGGCCTGATGGCATGGCACGTTGGCCGAGGTTGAGGCACATGTTCAACAGGGAGCGGCCCAAGGGCGTTGCATGGCCTCTCCAATCAGCCTCAACCCGGGCGGAGGGACACTCGCGCAACAGGCGCTTGCAACCGCGCCTGAAGGCATGCTCATCGCCCCGGTTTGGCGGCGCGCAGCTGCGTTCATGACCGACGTCATCGTGCTGAGCCTGCTGCTCCACTTTCTCTCAGGCCAGCAGCTCTTGCTGATGCTGTCCGCCAACGTCTTTGCGCTCGAGACAATCGATGCACGCGTGGTCGCCGGTTACATCCTGAGTTGGGCCTTGTTTTTCGGTGCGTTTTGGCTGTATTGGAAGTACACGGGTCGAGCGTACGGCCGCTCTCTCGGGCAGCGCGCGTTCCGCATCGCTTTGGTGCATGACGACGGCACGCTGCTTCCCGAGGACCACTGGGGTCCACGNGCTGCCNCCAAGCTTCGGTACCTGATTCCATTCATCGGCTGGTTCTGGTTTGGCGCTCGTGATTTGTGGAAGGCACGTTCGTCCGGNGCGGAATACCGCACGGGGGTGGACCGTGCTCACCACACGGTGGCGGCCGTGGACTGGTCCCTNCCATCGGAGACGAGGCANGGCCTTCGGTGAGGCCCATCAGCACCGCATTCAAGTACGGCGTGGCCTTCTCTCGCCGCATGGCGGAGGAACACAGCGCGCGCGTGGCCTCCATCGAAGCCAGGCTTCAGTCCGTCCGAATGGAGATTGACGATGACGACGAGGACGTGCTCGACATCGAAGTGGTGTTGATCAACGAGGCAGCCGTTCCGCTTGGCGGCGTCGACGTCCGCGTGGTCACCTCCGAGGGCAAGGAAGTCGGCCCATTGGTGCCCATCAGTTCACTTGGACCAGGTGCGCAACGCAGCCTCCGCTTCCATCTTCACCTCGATCATGGCGAGTGGTCCCTTACGGCCAACACCATGTCAGGTTCGCTCGATCTCGGCCCCTATGCATGCGACATGGAGTACGAAGCGCCCAAAGGGCGTAAACTCGCCAACGCCATGGGCTCCAGCCTCTTTTCGGGTGCCTTTGAAGGCCAACTTGAAGAGTTCGGACAAGTGGCCGAACGCGGGCTCATCGATGCATCAAGCGTCCAGATGACGAGCTTTAGCGCTGAAAACGCCGAAGGCGGTGCCACCACCATCCGTGCTGCAGGCACCTTTGGTCATGCTGAGGAGGAAGGCCCGAAGACCCCGCCATGGGCCGGTGGCGCTTCCGCGCCGACTCCGCTGGTCGAAGCGCCGCTGCCAACCGCAGATCCCTTGCTGGCACCGGTCACGTCTTCACCTTCCCCGACGGCCCCGCAGCCCGAGGCACCCCCTGCTGCAGACCCTTTGCTCGCCCCCGTCACGCCGACGCCAAAGGAGCCTGTGACCGCACCTGAAGCACCGCCGACACCCGCTCCTGTTGACGTGGCGCCAACCCCTCCGCCCACTCCTCCATCTGCTCCTCCTTCAGGCCCCTCGAGCGGTCCGCCGTCCGGACCACCGTCCGGACCTCCCTCAGGACCGCCCTCCGGCCCTCCTGCTGGTCCACCGTCTGGGCCTCCGTCAGGACCGCCCTCCGGCCCACCGAGCGGTCCTGCGTCAGGGCCTCCGAGCGGTCCGCCAACTGGACCACCGTCCGGGCCACCTTCAGGTCCTCCAAACGGTCCGCCATCTGGACCACCTTCCGGGCCACCATCAGGACCTCCAAGCGGTCCGCCTTCGGGCCCTCCAAGTGGCCCACCGTCCACGTCCTGAGCGAGGTTGAACCCCATGTCGGATACCTTCTCAATGGAGTTGTGTGGCTCGAAAGGCGCATGGCAGATTGTCCCCGAGGGATGCGAAGGCATTGACTTGGAAGCCGTCGGTGCGAAGATCGTCGCTGACGGCTATTCGGTGGGACTGCGCACGCGCTTGATGTGGACGTTCACGGGCCCAAGCGACCTTTCTTTGTTTCCGAGCGGTAAATTGCTGGTCAAGACCCAAGATCAGGAGCTCGCCTCCAACGTTGCAGAGCGCCACCTCAACCACTGGATCCAGACGGGTTGAACGGCATGGACCTCGACACCGTTGTCGCTCGGCTCCTCGCAGACGAGGCCGTCGTGTATCCCACCAGCACCCTCCCTGGTTTGGGCGCTCGCCCAACGCTACAAGGGTTGGACGCCGTGTTTGCCCTGAAGGCACGCGATGACCGTAAACCGGTCAGTTTGGCGGTCCGAAACCTGCAACAAGCCGAGGCTTTGGTCCACATTCCTGGGATGGCCCACGCGCTTGTCGAGGCATTTCCTCCCGGGAGCCTCTCGCTGATTTTGCCTGCTCGCGAGGCACAAGACGCACGGCTCGGTGGTCAAGCCATCGCGGTACGATGCGTGGTCCACCCGATTGCACTCGCGCTTGTGGATGCCGTTGGGCCCATCACGGCCACCAGCGCCAACGTGAGCGGTGAGGTGCCTGCCTTGGACACCGAGGTGTGTGCACATCAACTTGGTCTACCCCGCGACGCCGCAGCACCCGGCCTTTGTCCCGGCGGGCCCGGCAGCACCTTCCTTTTGCTTGAGGAGCGGGCCGGGGCCTCGGAGGTAAGCGTTATCAGGGCGGGCGCCGTACCTGAAGCGGACGTGATGGCATGGGTGACTTCGAGGAGGGCATGAAGTACTGGCGTGATGCCGGTCACGTGGCCCGTCGGACGCTTGAGGCCATGAAGGATGAACTTCAGCCAGGAAAAACATGGCACGAAATCATCGAGGCCGCTGAGCGCTTCATCCACCGCCACGGCGGCAAGCCGGCGTTTCCCGGCACCATCGCGGTGAACAACATCGCCGCCCACTTCACGACCGAGCACACGGTCAGTCCACCAGAAGGCTGGGAAGGCGACATGGTGCTCCAGAAAGGTGACCTTGTGAAAATCGACTATGGTGTGCACATCAAAGGACACATCGGTGACAACGCCCTGACCTTCGAGGTCGGTAACACCAACAACCACACCGAGCAGATCAAGGCCGCCCGCGAAGCGCGCGATGCAGCCATTGAGATGATGCATCCTGGCACCCCGTGGCACAAAGTCGGCGAGGCGGCGGCTCAGCCCTCCCTCGACGCCGGCTTCCAACCCATTCGGAACCTGTGCGGACACCAGCTCAAGCCTTGGGTGCTGCATGCTGGCGTGTCGGTGCCGTCCTACCGCTGCGGGCCCGATCACCAGGGATTCAAAGGTGTCGTTGAGGAAGGCTCTGTGTACGCTGTGGAGCCGTTCAACACCACCGGCGAGCAAGGCCTGATCAAGAACATGGGCCCGAGCAATTCGTCCAACATTTACCGGGTGACGGGCGCCACCACCTCCCGGAAAGCACGTGCGAAGAAACAACTCAAGCCACTTGGGGCACAGATGGCGCGCAACCTCGAAGAGCGGTATGAGACCCTTCCCTTCGCCGAGCGTTGGGCCTACCCCATGCTGGAGAAACCCTTCCCGGACGCCGATGAGGCCAGCCGGCAATCCAAGTGGAATGCCTTGGTGAAAAAACTCGTCAGCATTCGGTTTTTGGAAACCTACCACGTGCTGGCCTGTGCTGATGACGGCATGGTCGGGCAATTCGAACACACGGTGGCGGTCACGTCAGGTGGCCCCGAGATCCTCACCGTCGAATGATCTTGGTGATGGCGGTCGTTGGCCCGCTGCACGGCTCGACGGTGAATCGTCTCCTTTCCATGACCACTTGCACCGCTTCATTCTGCGATGGGAACGACGGTCGATGCATCCGGTAAGGGTTATGAAGGCAGGACGCATACGAACATCTGAACAGGTGTGAATTGGCTTCGTTGAGTGCATCCCATCCCCTCTGCGTCTGCTCTCGCCCTGTTCACCTTCATTCACTTCAGCCGCGAGGCTGTTCACAAACGGTTTGCACCACCCGCGGCTGTTTATTAGAATCAGAAATAACATCACATAATGGCGCAGTGCATCGGTTTTCGAGCACTGACCAGAAGTGAGACGGCGAAGTATTCAAATAAGACGGTTGATTTGGCAGAAAAGCCCGTAATGGGCAGGAAGGACTGAAAATGAACAACGAAAACCGAAATGATGAGGCTGTGAGCCCCGTTATCGCGACCATCCTGATGGTGGCGATTACGGTCGTGCTCGCTGGTGTGCTGTACGTCTGGGCAAGCTCCCTGGCTGAAGGAAACACTGACGGTGACATCGCCTTTTACGTCTTCGACGCCGAAGACGCTGGTGGCGACCTCACCGACGGCACCGATGACAACCTGGTCCGCGTCACCATGACGCAGGGCAGCGACATCAACTGGGCCGCAGTGAACGTGAAGATCAGCGTCAACAACGGCGCGCCCATCGACTGCGACCGCCAGGCTCCTGGTGAGACCGTCGACACCAACTGCGCTCTGATCGAGTTCGGCGACGACTCCGACGCCGACTGGAGCGTCAGCGACGGTGTGACCATCGTCGAGAACGGCCAGGCCATCTGCTCCGCCGCAGAGACCTGCAGCGTCAAGGTGACCATCACGAACACCCGTGAAGGCAACACCATGGACGAGTCCTCCACCGTCGCTCAGTGAGCTTCGAGTGAAGGGTCTTCACCGTACACACCACGTCCAGTAAAGGACGCGGCCGTCCTCCCGGGTGCTGCGGCATCCGGGGGGGCCTCCCCCTCATTCCACACGTTGACGCGCCTCAGCGCTCGGCGCCCACATGTTTGCTGGACCCCCGAACCACTCTCGGACCCACGCTCCCCACAACGGAATCATTCCGCCGATGACGGTTGACAGGCCTTTGAACGGCTTCGGCCAAGTGCGCTCAAACACGCCTGTGAGCAGCATCAGCATCGCCGTTGCTTCGCACAAGGTCAGCAGAAGTCCAAGGGGCGTGTCCCAAGGCAATCCGCCTTGACGGATCGACAAGGCCCACCTGATGTCGGCCATTTGCCATCCAACGAGAAACAAGAACGGGGCACGTAGATGTGCATGGCGCTGGAAGCGCAAGGTCATGGCAAACTCCGATGGTGCTCTCACGTGTTTTTTTGTCCGCAGCAAGCGAATGAGTCCTCGGCCACGTCGAGTCCGCTGATCCCATCTGGCCCCGATGTTACCGGGCGTGCTGTCGTGAAAGATGGCATCTGGATGTTGTGCGGTCCTGTACCCCTGTTCTGCGATGGCCGTCGCGATTTGAGCGTCGTCTGCGTTCGAGGTCACATCAAACGATTCTGGGTTAATCAGGTTTGCACGGAAGGCCATGAGGCTGCCTTCGAGGAAGGGTGTGGCTCCGAGGCTGCTTTCCGCTTCACGCAGCCACGAAAACAAGCCTCTGTGCCCAGCTTCCATGGCGGTCATTTCACGGCGTTCTGGTCGCCCACCGAGGGCGCCGAGGTCCTCCTCCCCCATGGCACGGATCAGCGCTTGCAAGGCATGTGGAGCGCAGGTGGCATCGGCGTCCACCATGATGACGATTGCATCAGGAGAGGCTTCGCGAATCCTTGCCACGGCCAGCTGCACTGCCGCCGTCTTTCCTTTGCGTTCTATCATGGGCATGAGCACGTGGCTGGCGAATGCATCAGGGTTGGACGACAGCCAGGTCTCTGCCACCTCAAGCGTGCCGTCCTC
>NZMM01000055.1 GCA_002694585.1 Methanobacteriota archaeon | reverse complement strand
CGCGAGGCAGGACTCGAACCTGCGACCTCCCGGTTATCAGCCGGGTGCTCCAACCGACTAAGCTACCCGCGCAAAGGCAGTCTGCCGACAGACCTCCCCGTCATAATAGTGACGGAATGAAAAATCTACTATTAGTAGTTAAATCACTCGTCAGTCAATTCGTTAATTGAAATGTAAGACGGCAACTGAAGCACCTTATCGAAGTTGCGTGACAACACTACCTCGTCCAATCTTTCTCTTGTTCGAGAAAATGCAGTTATTGGTATTCTCAAAGTTTCGTCTACGCCAAAATCCTTCTGAACTCCAAGCCTGGTTTTTACAATGACGCCTTTGTAAGTTCTTTTTATCTTGAATAGCTCGGTAATTACTCCTATTTCTCTACCCTGGTTGTCTAAAACGGCTCTATCAAGCATTTCGTCGGGTGCATACAGCTTTTCGTCAATTCTAACTGTGTTTCTCCATCTTCGCTGCAGTTCACGCATCGACTTGGATAACTTGACAGTGCCGTCATTGCGGATGCTGTGCACCAATTCCTTGGGGAGCGGCGCATACTCAGCCGGCTTGCGCATGAATTCGCCAGCCACGTCCGTCTCGACCAGCATGCGCATGGATCGAACGCGCGATTCGTTCGGATGGTGGCGCTCACCAATGATGGTGCCCACCTTTGTGTCTTTCACGTACACATCTCGTTGCATCAGCTCCTGAATGTGGTAGTCTGTTGGTGCCATGTTCTCCCTTCCCGTTGCACGACCTGTGATGAGGGGGACTCTTAATGTCTTCGACGGATAATGTAACTGTTCAATTGAGAATGAGGCAATAGTAACCCTACATCAATTGAAGAATCATGACAATCGGCATGTCGCATAATCCATTCTGGTAACTGCGTGGAGGCATGCTTTTGTTTCAATCTGACAAGAATATCAATTGAAATNAGAATNNAATCCANTCATCCTGAACGGCTCGTTNACGGATCNGCCCCCTGNGANGCGTGATTTGACTCANTATGGGNCGANATTCGCNNNAAATNGNTGTAATTCCAATTGAAAATCGTCAAAATTCGTCCCANCACAAAACGGCGNCCTCATATGGGTCAGGCGCCGAGGCTCNCCCATGGAGGCCGTNGATGTTGGTGGCCTGCATCCAAGTNTNGCGGCAACCGTNATNTTGCACGCAGCCCGGAACGGCCAGCCCGTGAGCGGTATCGCTCCTGCNGCACGCCGTCTCGCCGAAGTCCGCGATACGCTAGGTGCATCGGTCGTGGTCGAATCAGAACAAGCTGCGGTNCATCTCTCCGGGCCAGACGATCATCATCGGCTCGTGCTTGCACGAGGCGATAACGTTCTCACGTTGAGTCCACGTGATGTGCTCCCGACCATGAGTTCCGANNTGTGGCCAACCTTGCACCTNGACGATCGGGCNCGCGACGGCTGGTGGGTTGCTGAGCATGATGTTGTGGATGCNCTTCTTGCTTTGGCCAATGGCCCTTTTCCGACAGCGACGATGGTCCTAAGCGGACGAAGGCTCTGGCAAACGGAGGAATTGCTCCGTGAAGCCGCGATGCTGCATCGTCGCTGGGAGGCCGGGCTGCATGGCGCATTTTCGGCTGAGGTTCTGGCAGAACCGCAGCGCCCTCCTGTCCAGGTTCGAGCCGCCACGTCAGACGAGGATGAGCCAGACCTTGCGCCCTTGCACGACCTGATGCTCACTCGACGGCAGGAGGGGTGGCGTCCCCAAATGACCGTCAGGGANGCGTTGATGCACCATCTCGCGCTGCTTGAATCGATCAANCGGNCGTGAACAGATCTGCGCCCAACAGGGGAAGCAGGACGCTCGCATCACCTTCAACGCAGACGTTTGGGGCTTCAGCTCGCATCTTCCCCCACGAAATCGCTTCCCGCAACCGAGCGCCGGACAGCGATCCGTCATGCTCTGGCGCGGTGGTGATGTACACGGCCGCGTCCAGGCCGCCTCGGTATTGGTTCCACCAAATGACGTGATGCTTGGAAATTCCACCGCCCACCATCAGGGCGTTGGAGGTCTCCACGTCCCACGTCAGGTCGCTCATCACCTGCTCGTCGGCCAAGGTGTCGAGGTGGAAATCNCGGTATTTTTGGCGGAACATGAACAATTGTGCGCCGATGGAACCGTCGGTGATGCCCGGAATGCACACNGGGATNCGATGTTTGGCCGCCCAGTGGATGAGGGAATCTTCCGTTCCAATCTTTTCACCCAAGGCCCACACCAAGTGAATGGAACCGAAGCCAAGCCACGCCTCTGCGCCGGACAAACCGGTCTCNGNCAAGCGTTCTGTTCTGATCTCTTCGAGTGCGGGCATGACCACGGCTTCGATGATTTCACCGTAGGAGGAGGTGGGGACAATGACGTTTCCTAAGCGCATGAGGTCGTGTTCCCCAAGCTCGATGTCGTCCAATTCGAACGCACCATGGTAGTATGCTGCATGGGCGCGGGCGATGTCATGGTCGAGGGTGCCGCAGGTCGTGGACACGACGTTGAACATCTTTCGCTTGAGNGCCTCGACAAAGAAGCCACGCGTGCCGGTTGCACAGAGGCATGCTGGGAAGGAGATCCAGTTGAGCATCTTCGACGGGTCGTGCTCAACTGCGGTCAAGTCCTGGTGCATGTCATTCAGGATGTCTCGGGCCATGGCCAACTTCGTCGCCGTAAACCCGCCAGCGGAGGCCATTTGGTCGATGAGTCCTCGTGGCGTGGTGGCCGCCCTGAAGTCGTAATCGACGACAGGGACGTCGAATTGGTCGGGGTCAATCGCCATGGCAAGGCCTTGTCCGTGCTCCCCTTCAATCAATCCCTGCGGCTTCAAGGCGGTCGTTGATGAGCATCAAGCGGTCGCGCAACCGTGCTGCCTCTTCGAAATCGAGGGCCTTCGCNGCATCTTCCATGGCGGATCGAAGTTCCGAGGCNAACTCGGCCAGCGCNTCCTGGCTCGAAGGAANTTCATTGTCGGTTTCCAATTGNNAAATTGAATGTTCAATTGAGATTCGCTGGTCGTTGTCCGCGCTGCTGTTTGANGGCACGAAAGTCGCTCCAACACCTTCAGCACGCCCNCCGCGGCGGGCCACCAAGCGCTTGCCACCTCGCCCTGACGCGGTGGTGCCTTCCACGAGACCTTCGGATTCCTGACCCATTTGTGGGAGGGCCTTGACGATGGTTCTCGGCACGATGCCGCGGCGTTGATTGTCCTGGTCCTGACGTTCACGGCGTTCGAGCGTTTGGCGGATGGCTGCAGTCATGGAAGGCGACACGCTGTCGGCGTACAGGAGCACCGCACCGTTGGCGTTACGGGCTGCGCGTCCGATGGTTTGGAGCAGCGATCGTTCGTTGCGCAGGAAGCCCTGCCGATCCGCATCAAAGATGGCGACCAGACTGACCTCAGGAATGTCCAACCCTTCTCGTAGGAGGTTGATGCCCACGATGACGTCGATGAGGCCAAGGCGCAGTGCGTTGATGATTTCCGTCCGCTCGATGGTGTCGATCTCCGAATGCAGGTGGTGGGCCTTGACGCCCATGCGGCTTAGGTAGGCCGCGACTTCCTCTGCGAACTTGATGGTCAGCACGGTGACCAGTGTTCGTTCACCTCGCTCAATACGAGCGTTGATTTCGGACAGCAAGTCGGCCACCTGCCCTTCTGTCGGACGAACCTCGATGCCAGGATCCAACAGCCCAGTCGGCCGAATTTCCATGCGAGGCAGGTGATCGATGCTTTGCAGCATCTCGTACATCGAGGGTGAGCCCTGAATTTTCTTGGCCACGTCAGCAGGGCCAGCTCCGCCCTTGGACGCGACGTGCAACAGGCCCTCAGGCACCGCCTGCCCGGTCACCTCGCACAGGTGCCTCAGTTCTCGCTCACCGGGCGTGGCGGAGACGTACACCATTTGCGGCACCAGGCTCTGAAACTCAGGGAGCTTCAGCGGCCGGTTGTCTGCAGCAGATGGCAAACGGAAGCCGTGTTCGATGAGGTTCTCCTTGCGTGCCCGGTCGCCGTGGTACATGCCACCGACCTGAGGCAAGGTCACGTGAGATTCGTCCATGATGACGAGGAAGCGGCTTGGATCACCGTGAAATTGCCTGGCGCACGCGGCGAAGAAGTCCAGCAAGCAGTACGGTCGTTCTCCCGCTTCACGTCCGTCGAAATGCCGTGAGTAGTTCTCAATCGCGAGGCAATGCCCGACTTCGCGCAGCATTTCGAGGTCGTATTCGGTGCGTTGTTCCAGCCTGTGCCGCTTCACCACTTCCTTAGTGCCGTCGAAGTACTTCAGACGGCCGTTCAACTCGTTCTCGATGCGCTCGAGGGCGATTTCGAAACGCTCGGGACTGGTCATGAAGAACTCCTTCGGGTGAATCCACGCTTCTTCCAGCTCGTCAAGCACCTCCCAACTGACCGGATCGCACACGGCCACGGTGACAACGCCATCGAAATCGAAGCGGATGCGCAGCGGATCGTCGCGGCTCGGCATCCACACGTCCAACACTTCGCCGCGCAAGCGGGCTTGCCCTCGCTCTAGGTCCGTGTTGGTCCGCGCGTACTGCAGCCCGACCAGGGCTTTCATCAGGTCCTGTGGTTCGATGGCCTGGCCCACGTGCACCCTGAGGTGATGCTCAAGGAACGTCTCGGGCGGATTCAGCCCGTAAATGCACGAGACGGAGGACACGATGACGCAATCCGGACGTGACACCAAACTGGCCACGGCCGAGAAGCGCTCCTGCTCGATGCGCTCGTTGATGGAGAGTTCCTTGTCGATGTACAGGTCCCGCTTGGGAAGGTAGGCTTCAGGCTGGTAGTAGTCGTAGTGCGACACGAAGTACTCCACGGCATTCTCCGGAAAGTAGCCCGCCAATTCGTGGTGCAACTGCCGCGCGAGCGTCTTGTTGTGCGACATGATCAGCGTGGGAAGGTTCAGCCGCTCGATGACGTTCGCCATGGCGAAGGTCTTGCCCGACCCCGTCACGCCAAGCAGCACGCACCGTTCTTGGCCATCCTCAATTTGCTGGACCAGTTGCTCAATGGCTTCCGGTTGATCCCCGGCAGGCGCGTGTTCTGAATGCAGCACAAAGCGGCTGACGTCCGGGCGGAGGTGTTCCATCGAGGCGCCCTCTAGGGCACGGGACAAGTCGAAGGGGTCCCGCTCTTGCAGGTCCACCTCGCCCACGTCGAGGTTGGCACGGGCCTCGAAGGACCCGTCATCGTCCCAGTCATCGACCACGAATCAGGGCGGTCGGGCGCCGGTTTGAACCCTTGTGGGGTTCAGGGGAGGTAGAGTCCACCGTTCACGTGCAGCACGGCGCCGGTCATGTAGGCGCTGTCCTCGCCAATCAGGAAAGACACGGCTCCGGCCATGTCCTCCGGCGAGCCCAGCCGCCGCAAGGGGACCTCTGCTTCGCGTGTGCGTCGCTTTTCCTGCGTGTCGGCCGACAACAGGTCCGTGTCCACGTACCCGGGTGCGAGGACGTTGACGCGCTGGCCGCGTGGCCCTGCGTCTTGGGCCAACGAGCGTGCCCATGCTTGCAAGGCCGCTTTGGACGCGCTGTAATCGGCACCATGCGGCGAGCCTCGGGTGCCGAGTTGCGAACCGACGACCACGATGCGTGCGCCCTCTGCGAGGTGCGGTTGGACGGCGGCCCAAACGAGGAAGGCGCCTCGAAAGTTCACGGCCATGGTGCGGTCGAGATGAGCAACGTCCAGCTCACCCGCGGGAACCCGGTCGTAACGCCCGTGGTTCAGCACCAAGGCGTCCACGGTACGGGCCATCCAAGGATGGCTGGCCAGCAAGGCGACCTCGTCTTCAGCGGCGCAATCGATCTTCACGGCGAGCGCATCGCCACCGGCCTCCCGGATCGCGTCCACCACGAATTCTGCCGGGCGAGAGGAGGTCGTGTAGGTCAGCAGAACGTCGTAGCCGTCCTTGGCCAAGCGCGTGCAGACGGCGGCTCCGATGCCCCGCCCTCCACCGGTGACCAGCGCCACGGGACGGCTCACGCCTGCTCCTCCATGTGCTTTGCAAGGATGACGCCAAGTTCGGGTGGCGTCCAGCCCTCGGGCTTCATGACCTTCCCGTCTTGACGTCGCAGGACCTTTCCGTCCACCAGCTTGGCCATGTTTGAGCGGTGCACCTCGGCGAAGGCCTCGTCGTAGAGGCCATGGAGGCCGTGGTTGATGACCGAGCCTGCGAGGATGTAGCCGATGTCCGCGAGTGCGTCGAGGACCTCGACAAGATCTCCGTCGGCGAGGGCTTGCGCGTATTCCTCCACCTCTTCCCGCAGGAGTTTGACACGCAGTTCGGCCAAGTCGTCTGGGCCGAGTCCGGGTGCGTCCAACTTCGGGATCTCGAAGGCCTGATTGAACTCGAGCAGGGCCGTCAGCATCGGATTCATGCGTGGAAGCGGGGCCTTGCGGCACTTGAGCAATCCGCTTCAGGGGTTCAGGTCAATCGAGGCTCACGGTGGGTTCGGTTGCATATCCGAGGGCAAGGGCGCCGAGCAACACCCAGCCGGTCAGCATCGAGACACGGAGCAACGTGGTCTGGAAGTCCTTCAGACGGTCCATCCGCAACACGACGGCGATGTTGGCCAACGCCATAACGCCGGCTGCGGCCAGGAACCAGATGCTCTCGACCGGGTCCGACACGGCAAAGCACGCGAACCAGACGAGCGAGAGTTGCACGGTTGTGCGGGTTGTGGCCCGTTCGTCAAAACGTGACGGGAAGGAATGGATGCCCTGTTCGCGATCGCTTTCCACGTCCATGCGGGCATAGTTGATGTCGAAGGCCGCGATCCAAAGGGCCACGCCGAGGGAGATGGGCAGGACGGTGGGCGCCCAAAGGGCGTCCGTGATGGCGGCCCAGCCGTGCACGTCGGCGGCCATGGCCACCCAAGCGCCCGCAGGGGCCAGGCCGAGACAGAGGCCGAGCCAGAAGTGGCACAACCACGTGAAGCGCTTCATGTATGGATAGACGACGAAGGTCAGCACCGGCAGCCAGGCCATCATCAGCGCCACTCGGTTCAACAGACCGGCACTGATAAGCAGCATCGCGAGGAAGACGGCTGACAAGATCCACGCCGTTTGCATGCTCATGCTGCCCGAGGCCAAGTGGCGGTTCTGCGTTCGTGGGTTGGCGGCGTCGATGTCACGGTCAATGATGCGGTTCAGGGCCATCGCAAGGCCACGTGCACCGACCGCGGCGAGGAGGATCCACATGAGGTCAAGGCTGGGCTCAAGCTCGAATTGGTTGAGGGCCAGCACGTACCCCATGAGCACGAANGGCAGCGAGAAGAGGGTGTGCTCCACCTTNACGAATTCGAGCACGCTTCGANCGTCGATGTCAGGCCCCTCCGTTCGGGAAACGNAGGTGTGGAGGCCATGAATANTCCGCCAATTCCGGNTGGGCTGCGACCTTTTCCAAGGTCTCGGGGCTGTGCAGCGTGACAGCAGGCCAGCGGCGCACGCCATGGGATTCAGAGGGAATGGGGGTGGTGGCGTCCCAGCACAACCGCGTTTTCCCTTCATCGAAGGTCAGGCCTCGGCCCACGTCGAAACGGCAGAACAGCTGCCAAAGCATGCGACGTCGGGCTTTTGGCCCGTGCAGGTCGAGGTCATNGTCGGTGATGATGAGCCAGCGCAAATCTTTGGCTTCGTTCAATTGCCAAATTTGATTTTTCAATTGGAGAATCTTTTCTTGACGGGCCGCCTCAAGCGCNTCGCCTTCTGGCGTCACTTCGGATCCCGTGCGGGGTGAGGGCCTGCCTTCGATGGACACGCTGACCACCAGCATGCTGTTGCGCAGCAGCCGCGCATCCTCAGCGGCGTCGAGCGCGAGCACGGCTGAGAGGTCCTCACCGACCCACCCTGGGGCCGCCGCTTCTCCACGGCGCCAATCGGGCGTCGCTTGCTGGAATGAGCCCAGCAGGGGTGCTTCTCCAGAGCGTGGGTCCGTCGACGGAATGGACGTCGCGTCGATGATGACCTTGTCGTGGACGTTTTCGTACGGGCTTGCTGCTTCAAGCGCGTCAGCGACCATGCCTTCGAGGACGATGACGTCCTCAGCGGGGTCGACCTTGTCGTTGAGGTCGTCGAGGAAGCCCTCGAGGTCCTTCGGATCACGGTCCGGGTCGACGACCACCATCGACTTCAGGAACATCATCTGGCCGGCTCCCATGAGGCCGATGGCCGTCTTTCGCCCTTGGCGGGGGTANCGTTGCTTTGACGCGACAATGGCGAGGTTGTGGAAACCGGTTTCCAACGGGAGGTGCACGCTGACCACGTCACGGTGTTGGAAACGAAGGACAGGGCTGAACTGCCGGCCGATGGCCTCGCCGAGGAAACCGTCCTCCATGGGCGGAAGTCCCACGATGGTCGCTGGCAGCATCGCGTCGGAGCGTCGGGTCACGGCGGTGACGTTCAGCACGGGGTAATGGCCGGTNAGGGAGTAAAAGCCGTAGTGATCGCCGAAGGGCCCTTCGACGCGCAAATCGGTCGGGTCGGTCCACCCCTCGATGACGATGTCCGCTTCTGCAGGAATCCACAGGTCCTGCGTCGCGGCTTTGGTCAAAGGAAGACGTCGNCGACCGAGGATGCCTGCGAATTGGTACTCCGACAAGTTGTCGGGAAGCGGGGAAATGGCCGAGAAAATCAGCTCGGGCGGACCNCCAAGGCAAATCGCCACCGGCATCTTCAGCCCAGCTGCGGCGTGATCCGCGCCGTGCTTGTGGACTTGCCAGTGCAACCCCGCTTCTTTTGGCCCGAAAATCTGCGACCTGTACATGCCGAGGTTATGATCGCCAGAGGCGAGGTCCCTGGTCACCACCAAGGGGAGCGTGATGTAGGCTCCTCCGTCCATNGGCCACGTGGTTGGGATGGGGAGTTTGGTCAAATCTGGGTCTTTGTCGACGATGCGCTGAACCCGGCCACGNCGCTTTCGTTTCGGGGCNAAGGCCACCGCGTCCATGGCCAGTGGCAAGGCCTCCCACGGCCGCTTGAGGTATCGCGGCACGTCCGGCTTCATCATGGCGACCATGCGGTCGCCGATGGCCGTCTCGGTCTCGACGCCGAGTGCGCGCAAGGTCCGGTCCTCGCTNCCGAAGAGNTTCATGACCAGCGGGACATCACTGATGCTGCCGTCGGCCAAGCGAGGCTGTTCGAAGATNACGGCTGGTCCGNNGTTCTTCACCAGCAGGTCGGCNATGGCTCCTGCTTCGTGGACGACGTCGACCGGACGAGGGATGCGCAGCACCTCACCGCGCTGCTCCAGGTGGTCCACCCACCGCTTGAGTGTCCTCCATGCCACGTTCCTCTGTCTGTGGTTTTGCCTTTGGACCTTCGCCGAAGCCCACGCCGTGGTTCAGACGCACCATTGATGGACTCCGTGGGCTCACANGGAGCCATGGCAGATGAGCCGAAGGTCGACGTTGACCTTGTGGTCATCGGCGCCGGCCCCGGCGGTGGCTCCGCCGCGCTGCATGCCTCGAGGCTCGGGATGTCCGTGATGGTNCTCGANGCCGACCCAGAAATCGGAACACCGGTCCACTGNGGGGAGTGCTTGTCGCACCTCGCCACCGAACAACTGGAACTCGACCTTCCTGAGGACGTCATTGCGCTTGCGGTCGACGGTGTGCGCGTCATTTTCCCGGACGGCACTGCGAAGCTTCTGACCGAACCCGGCTACGTGCTCGAAAAGCACCTGTTCGAGCGATGGATCATGGAACAAGCCGAAGAGCGCGGTGCGGACGTTCATCTCGGTCATCGCGTGACAAAAATGGAACGGGAGTTCAATAGCGAAAATCAATTTTCCAATTGGATNCTTGACGGTCGAGGCGACGCCTTNCCGATCCGTTGCCGCGGCGTCATCGATGCCTCGGGCGTGCATGGCGCCGCCTCGAAAATCCTCGGCATGCCCGGAGAGGTGGAGGTCATCGCGGGTTTCCAGTACGAACTCAACGACGTGCCNAACGACGGTTATCTGGACTTCTACATTCAGCCAGAATACGCGCCACACGGTTACGTGTGGATGATTCCGAAGGCGGGGGAGCGGGCCAANGTCGGTCTGGTCACCACCGANAAGAAGGGNGCCGTCAAGTACCTCGACCAATTCATTGACGACACCTACCTCAAGGGCAAACCTCACGTCAATCCGCCGTGGCGNAAGGAGGGCATCAAGGTCCGACCCTTTGGAGGGACCATCCCCATTTCTGGGCCAAGGCCGAGCACGGTCGAGGACGGCTTGCTGCTCGTTGGCGATGCGGCAGGTTTCACCTCCCCCCTGTTCGAGGGCGGCACGCACCTGGCCTTGTGGTCAGGTCGCGCGGCTGCTGAAACTTTTGCAGAAGCCATTGCCGCAGGCCTGCCGACCAAAAACCGCCTGTCGGGTTACCAACGCCGCTGGAAGAACGCCTTCCCTCCCTATCACAAGATCCTGCGGGGCAAGACGGCNNTGTACGACCTGAGCGANGAGGAGATGTCGGCGATGGCNCGATGCNTGCCNGANGAGCTCGGCTCNATGTCGCCGCTCCAAAANCTCGGCATCGGCATGAAAATCCTCGTACGCCGGCCCGCNTTGCTGACCAAGCGCGTCATTTCTGTGCTCCTTTCCTTTGGTTACTCGCGCGCCAAGCACTTCGGTTGGTNAGGGTGCGTTGGAGGCAAGGTTCACGACGTGAGCCTCACCCATNGGCCCAATGGGGTGGTTTGCGCTCGGGCTCGGNCTGACGGGTTGCCTCATGGTGCTCCTGCCTTGGGGGCGATGGCANAANGGCGANGCGCCATCTCCTCTTCCGACGGNGGGCGTGCTNCTTGCATGGNTNCCGTTCTTGGTNTTGGTGCACCGCTTNGTGACCAACGACCTCGGNGTGGCNGTCGTCAACGCNTCTGGAGGGGGCGACATGCCGCTCATGTACCGCGTGGCGGCCACTTGGTCGGCACGNACCGGGCCGCTCTTGCTCTGGGCGGGCTTCACCGCGACCCTCGCATGGTGGTGGCGTCGACCCATGGAACGGGAAAGCGTGGCCATGGCCGAACGCCGCGTGGCCTTGCTGGGTGGTTTTGCTGCCCTGCTGATGCTCCTTGCGGTTCACCTCAAACCCTTCGCGGCCACCCTCCCCGGCGCGCTTCCGGGTGAACTGAGCCCCCTGCTCCAAACCGACCTGATGGTGGTCCATCCCCCGCTTGTGTTTCTGGCCTATGCGTATTGCTTGTCCATCGCCGCAACCGCGGTCTCATCGGTCGGGCAGGACGATCCTGGCTTGCTCGAGCGCATGATCCGTCAAGCCCGACCCGGTTTCTTCGTCACGACGCTGGCCATCGGACTTGGCGGCCTCTGGGCGTACCTCATCCTTGACTGGGGCGGGTATTGGGCTTGGGACCCCGTCGAGACGGCTTCCTTCCTGCCGTGGTTGGCCTTGGCCGTCCTGTCGCATTTGCGAACGGTGCCCAGAAAGGTGCCTGCTGTGGTCCTCCGTGGCGTTGGGCTGATGACCGGGGCGCTCGCGCTGTTCGCCACTTTGGTGACACGTGCCGGTGGCGCCTGGGCGTCGTCGGTGCACACCTTCGTGGTGGACGCTGAAGGCAGCAGCCCACCCGATGCCTTTGGCCGAATCGTGGCGCTGGCCGTTGACGCAGGGCCCGGCATCGAGGTGATGGCCTACCTCCTGGTGTTGCTGACCCTTGTCGGTTGGTGGTTGGCGGACGTGGCCTTTGGGGCTGGCCTCCGTCGAATGGGGCGTACGCTCGTGGCGGACCTCGCCGTGCCGTCACTGGTGGCCGTCGCGGTGCTGCTCGAGGCCATCAGCAGTGTTCCTGTGGCTTTGTTGGGGTTGCAGGGCATGCCGTGGCTGTGGATCGTGGTGGTGCTGCTCCCCGTTGGCGTAGCAAGCCGGCACGTGCCCGTGAAAAATCGTGATCAAGGCCATCCCTTTGGCCATCCGTTTGGCCTTCCACTCGACCTGCTGATCGCCGTCCTGCTCGGCGTGGTCGGAGGCGATGTCTTCCTCGCGTTGCTTTGGCTCGTGCTCATCGCGCCGATTTCGCTCTCCACCACGCCGACCGAGGCATGGCCGGCGGCCGTGCTGGGCGTCGGTCTTGCCTTGGCGGCCGCGTGGACGGATTTGGCCGACGTCGGGGTGGCGATCGTGATGCTGCTTCCTTTCCTCTTGCCGTGGCTC
The DNA here is from genome assembly GCA_002694585.1 of Methanobacteriota archaeon. Lineage (GTDB taxonomy): Archaea > Thermoplasmatota > Poseidoniia > Poseidoniales > Poseidoniaceae > MGIIa-L3. Next base: position 1,704 of record NZMM01000055.1, on the reverse strand, counting down.
CTGCAGAGCGAGGAGGAAGAGAGCGCCGCCAAACCGCCAACCCTTGCCCGCTCCATGCTGCGGGCGTCGATGTGGGCGGGAGCGGGTCTCTCGGGTTTGGTGTTGGTGCTGACGCTGGTCATCCTGCTGGGCTCCATCGATCAGATTCACTTCGCGGCGCACGAGGTCTACACTTCGGTGTTGATCGCGGCGGCTGGCGGCGCCTTCGTGGTGTACGGGACGCGAGATGAAGATCCCAAGCGCCGTGTTGGTCTGCTCGCTGGCGTCTCGGTGATCAGTGCCCTCGGGCTCTGGCTCGCCCCCGGGTGGTGGGGCGGTGATGCGCTGGAGCCGCTGAGCAGTTTGGTGCTTCGAGGGCACGTGGCGTGGATTGTCCTCCCCGTGGTGCTCATGGCGGTGCCCATCATCGCAAGGGAACTCGGTCGGAAGGCCAAGGCCACGTCCTCAACGCCCCCATGGCGACGTATTCCTGTGCAGGCCCATCTGATTCACTTCGGCCTTCTCTTGCTCCTTGCGGGACACGTGTTCACGACCACTTTGGTCGATCGTGGAGACCCCATCCACCGCATCACCATGCTGCAGGACGAGGCCGTGGTGGTGGACGGCCTCAGCTACACCTTCACCGACTTGACGCTGGTGCCAGAGGAGGACCTCCGGGTGGGCGATGGCGGCATCTTTGCGACCATCGAAGTCCACGACGGTGACCGGAACATCGGGACGGTTGAGCCGGGCATGGTTCGCTTCGATGCCACGGGCTTCCCGCGTTCCGAGGTTGACGTGCTTCGACGTTGGTCGGGAGACATCGTCTTCATCTTCGATTACTCCCAAGCGGACACCCTGATGCCCCAGACCATTGAGGGCGGCACTGACGGCGTGGATGCCGTTCGCATCACCGTGTATCGCCTGCCTCAGAGCCACCTGGTATGGCTCGGCTGGGGCATGATGCTGCTCGGCATGGCCGCGTTGGGCCTGCGAAACGTGGGACAGGCGTCCTCCTCTTCCGCGGCCGTTTGACTTATGAGGAGGGCTCCGGTGGGTCGGCGCACCGTAAGGTGGCAACATCATGGAAGAAGGTACCATTGTCCACGTTGACTACGAACTCTACGACGGCGTCACAGGCGACCTGATCGAGACGACCCGCGAGTCGGTCGCCCAGGAGCATGAGACCCACCAAGAGGGCCGCGATTACACCCCCTTGGTGTGCGTCGTTGGTTCTGGCAACCTCATTCCCGGCTTCGAAGCCGCGCTCTTGGAGGCTGATGCTGACGTCGAAATCGACGTCACCATCCCTGCCGTGGACGCCTACGGCGAGAAGGACCCGACCCTGGTCGAGACGATCAGCATTGACAAGCTCCTCCGCTCCGTTCGCGACCGCAACCAACTCTACCTCGGAGCTCCCGTGAACGTCGGTGGCCGCCAAGGCTACCTTTCGTACCTCGCGGCCGGTCGTGCCCGCATCGACTACAACCCCCCGATGGCGGGCAAGGACCTCCGGTACAGCTTCAAGATCGTCAAGGTCGTTGAAGGACGTGAAGCCACGGTCGAGGCCCTCCTCCAATCCAACACTGGGCACAGCGACTTCGGCGTGACCTTCGACGGTGACGACGTCAACATCGTGCTCCCGCAGACCATGCTTTTCGACACCAATGCGGCGATGATGAAGTTCCGCTTGGTGACCGCCATCCGTGACGCCATGGGCGACGT
>NZMM01000054.1 GCA_002694585.1 Methanobacteriota archaeon | reverse complement strand
TTCCCGCTCGACACCGCTTCCGATGTTCTCACGTGGAACTGTCCAACGCAAGCCAACCCGAACCCAACGAACCCGGATCCGCGCTGTCAAACCCGCCGCGCCTCGTTCTCGCAATTCAACGACTGGGACGGCGATGGCATCAGCAACTGGGACGACGTGGACGACGACAACGACGGCATCATCGATCCGCTCGACATTGACGACGACTGCGACCTCGACAACGACGCCGATCTTCACGCCATCAACGGTGCGCTGTACCGCGACGACGGCATCAACGCCGTGGACTCTGACATCGACGGTGACGGCCTCGAGAACGACGTGGACTGGGACGACGACAACGACGGCATCGCCGACATCTTCGACCCTGACGACGGCAATTGCGGTGTGCTCGACTCGGACCTGAACGACAACTTCCAGACGCCGTTCTACCCCGTCAACGACGGGGGCTTCCTCGACGGCAGCCTAGACAGCCAAGGCTACAGCGACAACACCTCGGATTACTGGGCCATGGTCTACCATCACAACCCCTTCGCTGAGATGGTGATCAACTACAACGGCTACGACGGCACCACCAACCCGCCCACTGCGGGCACCATCCCTGAGTTCTATTGGTACTACTACGCCCGCTGGAACAACTACAACGGCGGCAACGAGTGGGACATCGACAGCGACGGCGACTCCTTGGTCAACGGCCTCGACACCGACCAAGACGGTGACGGCATGCCCGACTGGTGGGACCAGGACGAAGGCAACGACGGCGTCCTCGACGTGAACGACATCAAGATGGGCGGTTCCATCGACATGACCACCTGCGGGTACACCGTAGGCCAGCTTGGAAACGGATTCGTGTGCGGCTACGCTTACGCCCTTGCATGGCACATGCCGCTCAACGGCGTCAACGCTCAGTTTGGCGCGCCATACTCCACGCGCCCCGACGCCAACGTCGACCAGGGCGCGGTCGTGCCGCCGACCAACACGGAAGTCGGCTGCACGCCCGGTGCACAGGGCGGCTGCTACCTCTACGACTTCGGCGGCGACGGTGCTCCNGAATCCGGCATTTCNTACACGGACATCGTCAACAACCGCGACGCCTACATCACGTGGCTCGGACTGCTCATCGGCCTCTGGCAGTGGCAGTCCGACAACGGTCCAGAAGCGGACTTCCCCGANGANNTGGGNGCNGACTTCGANGACAACGACGTNGACGGNGACACCGACGGTGACTTCACCAACGACACGATCGACATCGACGACGATTACGACGCNGTCTTCGANTGGTTTGACGTGGACGACGACAACGACGGCATCTGGGATTTCTTTGAAGTGGACACCAACGACGACTTCGACGACGACAGCGGCCAGCTGAATTCGAACTTCTTCAGCGGCACGAACTGTGTGGACAACGACGACGACGGCAACGACTTGGACGCTGACGGCGACGGGTACTTCCAAGCCGTGTGGGACCTCGGTGTCTTGAGCCAAGGCTTGCGCCAGCCGGCGTACTATGACGTGGACAACGACAACGACGGCGTGCCCGACGGTGAGGACCCCGACGACGACAACAACGGCATTCCTGACGAGGTTCAGGAAGCCATCGCGGGTTGCTTCTGGGGCGAAGAGCAGTCCACCTTCGACCACGACAACGACGGCATCGCNGACTGGGCGGACGACGACTGGGACGGCGACGGCATCGAGAATTCAGTGGAGNTCNCCGCCAGCAGTGGACAGCCNGATCCGATGGTCTACGCCTTTGACCACGACAACGACGGCATGCGTGACGACCTGGACGATGACGATGACCAGGACGGCATGAAGGACGAAGACGAGGTCCTGCTGTGGCCCACCCGCTTTGGCCGCAACTCCACCAATCCGTGGGANCACGACGACTTCGGTGACGGCGAGGCGATGGCCAACCCCAACGACCCCTTCACCGGCCCCGACTCCATCGACACCGACGACGACAACGACACCCGAGAGGACACCGACTTCGACGTGCTCGAGGAGGGCTACACGTCCGATGCCTGCGCCAACGGCGCTGAGAGNTCNGACTGGGACAGCNACAACNATTGTATNCCTGATGAAGACGACAAAATGCCGACNTACATCACCCTCAACATGCCNGACACGCTGTGGNTGGACGCTCAAACGCCTGCCATTTTCTCNGGNCACGTGGACTGGATCAACCCNGTCACCNAGATGTTCGANGCNGCNCCNAACCTGCCNGTTCAGGTGCACATCGAGTGGACCTCCAACGACACGACCGCCCTCGAGACCATCGACGTCCTGACGAACCAACAGGGCAACTTCTCCGTGGGTCAATTCCTCTACCCCGAGGACCTGACGGTCGGTGACAACACCACCTACCGCGTCTACGCCGAAGTCACCGAGATGTTTGTCTTCAACGGCAACACCTCGCAGGAATACACGGTCGGCGTTGAAGCCAACCTGACCGTGGATTACTCTGCATGGACCTATTTCCGCTCCGACGAGCAACCCTTCTGGCTGGACTTCAAGGCCCACTACCCCGCCGATTGGCAGCGAGGTCTCTACGACAACCGCATCCGTCAGGTGCCGGTGAGTTTCTCCATCTTCGGCGGATTGTTCGGAAACCGCACCCACCCGACCGACTTCGTCGGCCTCGATGGCGCGGGCTACCGCACCGACGCCACCGGATGGGCATCCTTGACCTTCGTTCAGAGCCTCGGCATCAACGGCGTGTGGAAGCAGGTTCGATGGAACTCCACCTTCGACAACGGGCCGGGACAGATCCCAGGCGCCTACGAGGAGATCCTTTGGAACGCCCAGACCGGCCGTCACACGGTGGTCGGCGCCTACGACTACACCAACACCAGCCTGCCTCCGGGCGACCTGGAGGTCGTGGCCAAGGTCAACCCAGAGTTGGCCATGGACGGGCTGGGTGATCCAGAATGGCCGTATGCGTACATGCACGGCGACGAATCCGAACCCTTCGCCATCCGCGTCATGCACCGGATGAACATTGACGGGACGCTCATCGTNAAGGGCACCAGCCCGGTGTACTACTTCGATTCCACCATCAACAACGGCGACGGNACCTTCGGNAACTGGGCCACCTTGTGGCACCAGCCNGCCCTCGACGCNGCAGGNTTGNACTTCAACAGCGTCTCGGCNCTCAAGCCCTACCCNACGAGNTGGGATGGCGANCTNNCGACCCTGACCGGCCAAGCCACCCTCCTGCGGGACTTCATCAGCGCCAACGCCTCTCACTGGTTCATCCGCCTGACGAACGGCGCGGACAGCAACGTGCCGCCTTGTGGTGCGGTGAACATCAACGATCCACAGAGCCCCGTGCGCTGCGAAATCGTGCCAGAAATGGACACCGGCGACAGCCTCGAGGTGACGGGCGCGGTCTCAAACCGGACCAACGTTCCGTGGGACGCAGATCCTGTGGCCTTGCAGGTCGACATCGACAACAACGGACAGTTCCTCGGCGCTCAGGAAACGGCCTTCGCGGGCCGGCCGACCATCAGCGACGGCGAGGCCCGTTACGCGTACAACTGGACGTGGTTCAGCCAGTACAGCTCGGGCACCTACGGCATGCGTGTGGACTTCACGAACTCGGCGTACTACTACACCGGTAATTCGACCACCCTGGCCCAAACGGGCGCGTACATCAACGTCACCGTCGTCGGTACGACCGACTTCCTGACCACCTCGGTGCCGCGCCTTTACCGCAACTCGTCGACCACCATCCAGGCCAAGCTCGTGGACAACGCCCTCAGGCCCGTCCCCGACATGGCGGTCAACTGGACGTGGTCCGGCGACGGTCGGACAGGTGTGAACTTCACCGACGCCAACGGCCTGTTCGAGGTGCCCTTCAACGTCAGCGCCAACGACCCGCTCGGGCAGTTCACGTTGACCTTCGCCTTTGGCGGCAACCCCCTGCTGAAGGGCAGCACCGTCGTCCAGGACGTTTGGATCGTCTCGAGGACCTACATGGCCGTGGTCGACAGCGACCCCGCCTATCGGCAATCGGGTGATCGATGGGACTTCACCGCTCAGGTCAAAGACGATGGAAAAACGCGGGATAGAGACGCCATTGGNGCGGCTTTGGACGGCGCAAATCCACCGTCGGGTGGCCTTGTGGACGTCATCTTCGAAGGCACCGACTTCGAAGGCNTTCAGCACCGGCAGCACATCGCCACTTTGGCGCCAAGCGCGGGTCTGATTTCGCTGCCGGAACCTCAGCCCGATGGCTCCCACCTTTGCTTCTACGACGCCAACGGCGACGGTTTCGCCGACCGCGACGTCAACAAGGACGGCCTCAGCCGTGAAGAGAGCGTAGGCTGCCTGCGCGCCGACATCACGCCGCTGGACCCCGCCCTCCTTCGTGAGGACCCCGAATCCTTCCTGCCGGACGGATTCGGTCCCGTGGACGTCATCCTGCGCTTTGAGGAGAACCTGCCCAACGAGGGNTGCGCGCCGCTNGACGTGACCACCCTCGGCATTCAGGGCGTGTGGGACACCTGCACCAGCGTGCCGGGCAACGATCACTTCCGNGTGGTCATGACCCACAACGCGAACGGCTTTGCGCTGATNGGACGCACCAGCCTCGAGGTTGACGACCAGATCGTCTACACCAGCGAGATCGACCCCCTGACCGGCGAGACCGTGTCCAAGCCAATGGTCGTGACCGGGACCCTCCAAGANGAGTTGGGCACGGCCATCACCAACCGCTTGGTGCGTGTCAACTACGAGATGGTCAACGGTCAGTCTGGGCCTGTGGCCTGCCTGAACGACGTGACCAACTCGGACGGCAAGTTCGCCATCACCTGCCCGCTGACCGGCGTTCTGGCCGGCAAGGCGAAGGTGACGGTGACGTACTCTTCCTTCGACAACAACGACGCGTACCGCTACGAGAACAAGACCGTGCAGACCGAATTTGCCGTGTTCAGCAACTCGACGCTGGCCATCACCGAAGTCGGTCCGTTCCGCTCCAGCGTGGAATCCTACACGCTGCAGAACGGTTCCACCTACCCGGTGCTGTACCTGAAGGAGTCCTTCCACGTGGACGCCCGCCTTTTGCAGGCCAACGGCGCAACNGTGGGCGGAAAGTGCCTGAACATCTACCTCGACCCCGAGGAGAACGTCCGGCCGATTTCCACGATCAGGACCAGCGATTTGGACGGCACCATCGAATGGTTCAGCGGCGATCCCGACCAGAACCCCTCGCTCAAGGGCGTGGAAACCACGGGCGGTAAGCTCGAAGGGTTCCGAACCCTGCGCGTGGCCTTTGAGCCGGACCGAAACGTGCCCGGCGGCTGTGACAAGGACATCTCCAACGTGTTGAACGGCTCCTCNATGGACCTGACCGTGTTGGTGCGCTCGCGCATTGACCTGCAGGTGTTGGAATCCTGGAGCAAGGTCGGCGACAACGGCGTCGACGAAGGCGACGAAGTGTACGGACAAGTGGCCCTGCTTCGCGACCGCATCAACGTCGCCGTGGAGAACGAAGAGATCACCTTCGCCCGGCAATACTGGTCCACCGAAGAGAACGGCTGGGTCACGGAAGGCCGCAACCGTTCGATCACCAACGAGCAAGGCCGTGCTGAGTTCACGTGGACCTACACCGGCAAGACCTGTGCCGGCGAACCGTGCGACGGCAACTGGCGCATCATCGCCTACTATGCCGGCAGCGTCTACTTCGCCGAGTCCACGGACAACATCACGCACGAGGTGACCTACCTCGAAGCCGTGGAAGCCTCCAGTGACGGCTTCTTNTCCACCTCGGTGCTGCTGAGCCTCTCGGTGATCCTCGTGGCCCTGCTCATCGCAGGTGCGCTGATCTACGAGCGNTCGCGCTCCCGCCGACAGGTCGACCAGTTGCGCGGTCTCATCTCCACGATGGCGTGGCAGCTCGAGACGTCGAACGAGTACATTGCGGCCATCTTTGANGGCTACAAGAGCCTCGTCAAGCACTTCCGCAAGTACGGCTTCATGAAGAAGGTCTTCGAGACCACGCGTGAGTTCGAAACCGCGGTCCGCGCGGCGTTCAGCATGGTCCCAAGCGACCAGCTGGACGACTTCTTGACGATCTTCGAAGAAGCCCGTTACTCCGACCACACCATCGACGCAAGCCACCGCGATCGCGCCCTCGGCACCTTGGGCGCCATNCAGGGCTCGCTGACCCGCGCCTTGGGCGAGGAAGCGGTCGAGACCAGCGTCCGCAAGGAAGTCGTCAACCTGTACGACAAGCAGACGAAGGCCGGCGAGTTCGTGGCGGCCGACGGTTCGGTCCGTCAAGCCGGCCAGGACGACGGCCAGGACGNCAGCGGCTTCAGCATCTGATTCCCCNACCGACGCCGTCCTCGGACGGCCGAACGTTGAAGGGGTTGGGCGCCAGAGCGTCAGCATGGACGATTGGAAGGTCTTGATCGACCAAGCCATGCAGCAGGAAACCACCGACCTCATTGGAGCCCATGCCACGTACGGCCGCGCCGTGCGTGCTGGGCTGGCCCACGCCCAGATGCTTCTGGACGACATCGAGGCCGCCCAGATCATCGAGGCGCTCTACGGTGCGCTGGTGGCCTACTCGCAGCAGGTCATGCTCCGGATGANGGCCGAAGACCCCGAAATNGGGGGCGTNGACCACGCTTTCCGTGCGGGGCAAGCCTACGGCGTCTCGTGCGTGCTCAACCACCTGATTGACCAGCTCACCGACGTGGCCGGCATCACGGCGCTTGGCGCCTTGGACGACTTCTCGGACACCCTGCACCACGAAATCGTGGTCCAGAGCAGGGCCGCNGGCTTGACCGTGGAACTCCTCGATGCCAAAGGCGACGTCCTCCTCGAGTGAGGTTCTGCGCCTCTGTGGCCCCTTTTGGGGCATCGGTGCCTTCATAACGGGAGGGTCGGTCGCGAGCGTTGCTTCACGCATCGAGGGAGTCAAAATGAGCAAGCCGAAGAACAAGACAAACGCCGACCTGGTCGACTTGATCGACCAGCTCAAGGCCAAGTCGCGTGACACCGGCGCTGCGCTTTGGCGAGATGTGGCTCTGCGGCTCTCCAAGAGCCGTTCCAACTGGGCACAGCCCAACTTGAGCCGAGTGAGCCGGTACGCTCCTGATGGAGCGACCGTCGTGGTGCCGGGCAAGTTGCTCGGNTCTGGCGACGTCGCCGGCACACCCACCATCGTCGCCTACAGTGTCAGCGCGGGCGCACGTGCCAAGGTCGAAGCCGCCGGAGGCCGCGTGATGAGCCTCCGTGAGCTGATGGACGAGAACCCAAAGGGATCAGGGGTGGTTATCCTTGCCTGAGGCCACCACCTACGTCTACGACGCCGATGGTGCCATCCTCGGTCGCTTGGCCAGCGCTGTGGCTGACCTGCTTCAGAAGGCGGCCCGCGACGGCCGCGAGGACAAGGTCGTCATCGTCAACGCCGAGAAGGCCATCGTGACCGGAAGCCCAGTNTCCATCATGGCGAACTACCACGCNAAGTACGAACTGAACCACGCCCGCAAGGGTCCGTATTTCCCACGCATGCCCGACATGATCCTCAAGCGNACCGTGCGCGGCATGCTGCCGTACCAGAAGAAGTCCAGCGGCCGCCGTGCCCTCCGCAACCTGCGTGTGGAGATCGGCTGCCCGTCCCACTTGGACGGCGACCTGCCCGATGGCCACGCCGCCGGCGACCGCTCCGCGTTTGAGCGCTCACTCCCCGACCGCTACATGAGCCTCGGGGACATCAGNGCCGGCCTCGGTGCCCCNGCGCACCGCTGGGGAGGTGAACAGTGATGGCGAAGAAGAAGAAGTCCGTCGAATCCTCCGGGAAGCGCAAGACCGCGATTGCCCGTGCCACGGTGAAGCCTGGCAAGGGCCGCGTTCGCGTNAACAGCTCCCCCATCGAGATCCTNCAACCCGCGCTCTCCCGCCGCAAGGCCATGGAGCCGTTGATCATCGCTGACGCGATGAACCGCCTGAGCAAGGTGGACATCAACGTGGTCACCCACGGTGGTGGCATCATGGGCCAATCCGACGCCATCCGCACCGCCATTGCGCGCGGCCTCGTGCTCTACAACGGTGGAGCAGAGGGACAAGACACGGAATTGCGTGACGAATTCCTGCGTTTCGACCGCTCGTTGCTGGTCAACGACCCACGCCGAAAGGAGCCCAAGCACCAACTCGGCCGTGGCGCTCGCCGCAAGAAGCAGAAGTCGTACCGTTGAGGTGAGTTGAGATGATCATTCCAGTTCGTTGCTTCAGTTGTGGGTCCATNGTGGCTCACGTCTGGGAAGAATACAACGCGAAGGTCGCCGGTGGCATGGAGTCCGCGCAAGCGCTCGACGAAGTCGGGCTGGAGCGCTACTGCTGCCGCCGCATGTACATNGGCCACATCGACCTCCTCGAGGACGTCGCCACGTACAGTGCCGCACGACATCGGTGAGCAGGAACACAGGGGCCCGTGGGTTAGCTTGGCCTATACTTGGCGGCTGGGGGCCGTCAGACTCCGGTTCAAATCCGGACGGGCCCACTCCTGCTCAACGACATGTTGACTTGATATGCGTCAGCGACCAGCAGAATCCATGCGTCGTCGAGCCACCGCTCTGCTGTTGCTCCTCATCCTTGCCGCATGGGCTCCTGCCCTGCCNACGGNAGGGGCTTCGGACGCATCCATCGTGACCAACACCACGTGGAACGGCGACGTGACCCTCACCGGGAACCTGACCGTCGAGGGCCCTGCCGTGCTGACGCTTGAGGCGGGCACCGTGGTGGATGCCGACACCTATGCCATCCACGTCGTCAACGGCGGTACGGTGATCGCCGATGATGCGCGCTTGACCTCAACCGCTCCAGTGACGTCTCAGGGTTCACACGGTTCCGGCCTCTGGCCGGGCCTGGTCGTCGACAGCAGTTCGAGTGCCTTCCTCAACGGGACCGTCATCGAGCGTGCTGAGACTTGCCTTCACCTCGAAGGGACCCTAGAGGCCAACGATTTGACCCTCCAGAACTGCTACATCGGCTTGGACGTCACCGGAACGGCCACGGCCGAGGTGGACACGCTTCACGTCGAGCAGGCCGACGTGTTTGCCGTGCGTAACAAAGGAACCCTTGACCTGCTCAACCAGGCTCGTCTGCACAACGTNTCCATCGGCCTCCAATCCGAGGGAGCCACATACGTCGCGGACCTCGAGGTGGAGGACGCCCTCCAAGGCGTCAAGGCCGTCAGCGGAACGGCCTCCATCCACGGATTGACGGCCNCATCAAACAANATCGCCCTTGGTGCTTCTGCAGGTGCGACTTTGGAGGCTCACGACGTGACCGTGCGTGACTCGGGGTTGGCCGTGGACGCCAGCGATGCCACCTCCTTGACCGTCGACGTGCTCGACGTCAGCACCACCGGCACGCTCCTGCAGGGCCGGAACGTGGCTGGATTGAGCCTCAGCAACGTCACGGCGTCCATCAGCGACGGCGGCGCGGCCACGAAGGCCATCGATTTGCCGTGCAGNGGCACCTGCCATCTTTCCACGGCAAGCCTTGCTCTGGACAACGCCACTGTGCACNTGTCTGGATCAGGAACCACCGGCTTCACCGAGGTGCTCTTGCATGCCGTCAACACGACACGCCCCGTCCTCGAAGCCACGGGAACGGGCACCTTCGATGCAGACACGATGACCGTCCTCGGCGAGGGCGGCGTGCTGTTCCGNGACCTGGACACGTCGATTCAGGACATGCATGTTGACCTCGGCCAAGGTGAAGGCCCTGCCGTTGACCTCATGGCCGGCGATCACGTCTGGGGTGACGTGGTGCTCGAGCGCAGATACAGCGCCTTTGACTTCTCCAGCCAAGGCCTCGTNGCCCGTTACGCGACCATGCATGCAAACGCGCTGAGTGCAACGAACCTGTCCACCGGTGTTCACCTCGACGCCACGCACTTTGCCTCGANCATGTTGTCCAGCCTCGACGGTCGTAACGTTGGTGTGATGCTGGACCAAAGCACCCTGAGCGTCGACAACCTNGACACCCGCCTCAGCACGACCGGCGTCGAGGCTGAAGCCTCGTCCCTCCACGCCATGGATTGGTTGGCGGATCGGCATCAACTCGGGCTAAGCCTCGNTGATGCTTCCANGGCCNCCGTNCGTACCTTCGACGCCAGCGGCGGCACGGGNTCCTCGGATGCNTTGGGAGGCGGAGGCTTCCTGTGGGGCGGCAGCCCAAGCACCCGGGTGCAAACGTCAACCCACGACCGCTTCATCGAAACGCCGGTCACGTTCACNGATCTCGACGGCAATCCAATCGAGGCCGCGATCACCGTGCACGGATTCCATCTNACGTCAGACGTCAACGGCGCAGCCACGCTTCCCTTGCTCAGTGCAGGTTCGGACGTGGTGGCGTTGGCCGACGGTGCGGGCGTGAGCGATGAGCTGTACGGCGGCCAGAGCGGCCAACGCATCCAGGTGCCGGTGCTTCCCAACGGCGATTGGGTCCTGCCCAGCGGCGTGGATGCCGTGTTGGGCGCGAAGCCGGACGGATCCTCGCACGTGCTCAACGGTGATTTGACCGTACGTCAGGGCGCGAGCCTCACGCTTGACGGGACCACGCTTGAGCTCGCTGCCGGGCACACGGCGGACATCGAAACCGGCGCTGTGCTCTTGGGCCACGATGGACGCCTCATCGCCGACCAAATCAGTGCGTTGGGCTCGGCCGACCTGCGCGGCGAGGACGGATCCCTGCTCATCGACGGCCCAATGTCGTGGTCCTGCACCTCGGGCACCACGTCCACCGGTGTGCAATTGCTCGGGCCGGTGACCCTGACGCCCGGTTGCGAGGTGACTTTGTTTGACGGGGCGGTCAACGCCTCGGTCACGGCCATGACCTCGGCCCGCTTGGAGCTCAAATCCCGGATGACCGTTGAGGTGCTCGATGTGGGTCAACCCGTGGCTGGCGTCAGCATCCTCGTNGCCGGCGACCTCAGCATCACGGACGCCAGCGGCCGCGTTGAAGGGGCCACAACGGCTCTGCTCGTGGACGAAACGGGCACGACGGAAACCGGCGTNGTCATGGTNCGCATGGATCGAAACGGCCGAAGCGANTCTGTGGCGTGGGACACCAGCGGTCCGCTCAACCACCGGTTCATGTCCTCGAGCTTGGACGGCGGAACGCTCTCTGGATGGACGATCCTCGAAGCCCAGTGGAGCCCGTATCACCTCGACGGTGACCTGACGGTGGCCTCGGACGGCACCCTCACCCTGCGCGATGGCGTGTTGCTTCGCATCGCAGACGGGGTGGCCATCGACGTCAAGGGTAGCCTTGACGTCGCTTCNGCCACGCTGCAAGGCCCCGGAGCAGGCGCCCGTTGGGCTGGAATCCTTGTCGACGGCGATGTGGAAACGGAGGTGACCTTGCGGGGCGCTCGATTGCTCGAAGCAAGCCCTGCCTTCCAGCATCACGGCCCTGGTGAGGTGCAAATGACCTCCACCACGCTCGCCCGGTCCTCCGGTGCGGATGCCCTCATCGAGGTCCTTCCCACCGCGCAAGGTTCGCTGAACCTCGTTGATGTGACCCTTCGGGATGCCGGGGGCGCATGCATGCGGGCCCAAGGCCCGAACATCGACCTCACCGTCAACGGCCTCCTGTTCGACGGTTGTGGCGACGAAGCGGCATGGTGGCGCGACCTNGACGTGACCGCTTCCAACCTCACCNTCNGCGCCGGCTCGGAATCCGGCATGCATCTCTCGGGCGTCCGAGGCTCGGTCGAAGGCNTCGACGCCAGCGCCCATGACGGCCCCGGGGCCTCCATGCACCTGGAAGACATCGACNAAGACCTTCGTCTCGTGGATTTGACCTTGGTCGCCGGACAGGGNACNGCNGCNTTGACCGGTGGACCCAACCGCGCGCTCAGCCTNGAGGACGTCCACATCAGCGGCGCTCCAGGCCTNGACGTGGACGATTCCGCAGGNCTGCTCCAAAACCTGGTGTTCGATGGACCAGGCACGGGCACGGCCTTCATCGCCCATCACGGNCGCTCGACACCCCTCGANGTGCATGGGCTTACCATCNGCGGGTATGCCCTCGGNCTCGACGCCCATGCCGACAGCAACGAAGANCCTGCACCGTTNCGCGTCCATGATGCGACGGNTCAAGCCGACGTCGCNNTGGCCGCCGATGGCCATCCCGTGGACCTCCATGATGCGGTGCTCACGGGCAGCGTCCAACTTGCCGATACCACCGTGAAGGCGGTAGGCGGAACCATCGATNTTGATCAAACGGCCGTGCTTGGCGACGGTGTTCTGGAGCGGTGGATCACCCAGCGATTCGTCGCAGAGCGGGATGGCGTCCCCTCGGTCGGGGCATGGACGGCCACGCCCTCCTTGTCCAACGATGCAGCGCGTGCNGTCCAAGGNCAGGGTGCGGCCGTCGACCTCATCNTGCTGGTCGGCNTGGTCGATGCAAGCGAGGCTTTGACCACCGACGAAGCCTCGGTTCTCCTGAACGTGCTGGGCTCGCCACCGGTCGAGGCCACCGTGACGCTTGGGGCAGGCCCCGTCACCCTGAGCGTGTTGGGCAATCAAGCGCCCTCGGTGAGTTTTGAGCGACCCATCAGCGGCGCGAGGGTGATGGAAAGCACACCCATCCAGGCTCAGTTGAGCGTCGAGGACGATCATGAGGCTGCATTCGACCTTTCCTACGACTGGACGGTGCGCGACGATGCGGGCGTGATCATGATGCGTTCNANCGATGCGCTGGCGTGGAACATCACCGANTTGCCGGCNGACCTCTACCTGATCGAGGTCGTGGTCACCGATGCCTACGGTGCGAGCACCACNGTGCTGTTGGACGTTGAAGTNACGCCGCTTGACACCGACGGCGACTGGNCNGCCTCATGCAGCGAATTGACGTGGTACGACGAACAAACGGCCACCCCGTGCGGCCCGGATGTCTACGACCTTGACGACGATGGCGACGGGATTCGCGACACCCGTGACGCTTTCCCGATGGATGCTTGTGCGACGGTGGACACCGATGAAGATGGGCAACCCGATGACGTTGACTGTCCTCCCGGACAATCCACCTGGCTGGTGGCGGACCAAGACGACGACGGCGACGGTATCCCGGACACCATGGAAGGTGCCTCACAGGATGACGGACCTTCTTCAGTTGGCTTGATTGCCCTGACGGTCTTCGTGCTGCTCGGCTTGGTCCTCCTTCTGCGCCGTCGTGGCGGTGGAGGGCATCTCGCCGACAAGGACTTGGTTCACCTTTGAGGTGCCGTGCATGCAGCTTCCCCCACCTGACCTCATCGGCCTCATGGCCGTTCTTGTGCTGGCGGGCATCGTGGTGTGGGATGCCGTCTGGCTCGTGCGTCAATCCCAACTGGTTCCAGAACTCGGGCCGGCGCCCGGTGGATATGCATGGTCCAGTGGAGGGGCGGAGGAAGCCATCCGCCATTGGGGCAACCTGTTCTCCATGGCCGCCATGCTCGTGCTGCCGTGGGGCTTCATCCGCATGTCGGACACCTCGGTGATGTGGGCGGTGGTGTGGGACGTGTTGCTCTTGCTCCACTTGGTTGGCCTGCTGGTGCCGAAACGGTATGCCGTGACGCGGACGCACCTGATTGCCGACGGGCAACGCTACGCGTGGGAACGGCTGAAGCTCGCCGATCGTCAACCACGTCGACGCATCATGCTGCTTCGACGCGGTTGGGGCATCTTTGGCCCGCTCCCTATCGCCGCTGAGGCCAACGAACTCACGACGGTTCGGGCGTGGATTGCAGCGGGACTCCTTGGCGGTGAATCGTGGTCGCTGATGCTCGAAGAGGAGTGAAGCATCCGTTCAAAGACCGTCCTTCCTCACGGTGACCATGGAGTGGACCACCAGCGGCGACGATGTCTTCCTTCGGCTGGACCCTGGCGAGGAAATCCATGCCTCTTTGCAGGCCTTGGCCGACACCATCGACCTGAATGCGGCTGCGGTGACCAGCGGTATTGGCCGGGTTCGTGCTTCCGTTTACGGCTTCATGGACGACGATCACGTCTACCACCGCCGCACCATCGAGGGCGGGGCAGAGCTCGTGGCCCTGCAAGGCAACCTCGCGCGTCATCAGGACGGCCATGCCTTCACCCACTTGCACGTCGTGCTTTCCGACGACGACCTGGTGCCTGCTGCTGGGCACCTCTTCGAGGCAACGGTGCACGTGACGGCAGAAATTCACCTTCGCCGGATGGACGCAGCGCTTGCGATGCGGTGCCCGCTCGAGAACAGCCAATTCACCGCGCTGCGGCTTGGCGATGAAGTCTGAAGCGAGGCCTCAAAGAACCTCATGCCCGGTGGTCAAACATGGGCGGAGCGGCGCAGGATGACGCGTCGCGCATCGCGTGGTTGGCCGAGGAAATCGCCCGCCATTCCGACCTGTACTACAACGCCGCGGCCCCTGAGATCAGCGACGCCGCCTTCGACGCGCTGTGGGACGAATTGAAGCGATTGGCGCCCGGCCATCCGCAGCTCCAGCGCGTCGGTGCCGAGATCGAGCCGGGCTCGGTCAAAGTGGACCACCGCTTCCCGATGCGCAGCCTCGACAAGGGAACCGAAGACGCCGACCTGGTGCATTTCGTCCAGCAGACCGCAGGCGGTGCAACCCGCATCCTCGCCCAACCCAAACTGGACGGCTCCGCCTTGTCCCTGGAATACCGCTGCGGACGGCTTGTGCGCGCGGCCACGCGCGGCAGCGGCGACCGCGGCGAAGACGTGACCCGAAACGCGCGCAAAGTCGCCAACGTTCCGGAGCGCCTGTCGGTGCCCGTGGACGCGCACGTGCGCGGCGAGGTCGTGATGCCTCTGGCGGTGTTTGAGGCGAAGTACCGCGACGTCTCGCCAAACCCGAGGAACCTCGCCGCGGGTGCTTTGCGCCAGAAGCACGACGTGGGCAAAGCCGACGCGGGCGATCTGGTGTTCCATGCCTACGACGTTCGCTTCCTGCCGCCTGATGAGCAACATCCGGATTCCGCCGCCCCGCCCGAGGACGACGACGACGATGCGCTGTTGGTGTGGCTCAAGGATGTGGGCATTCGGCCTGCAGATTGGACCGTGCACGAAGCCGAGACGCCTGCGGAGGTGGCGCAGTCCCTCATCGCCTCGACCCATACGTGGACCGAAGCCCGGTCCACATACCCCTTCGAAATCGACGGCGTGGTCTACAAGGTGACCTCGCGCCAGCACCGAGAGCAGCTGGGCATGACCGCCCACCACCCGCGCTGGGCCCTCGCCTGGAAGTTCCCACCGGAGGAAGCCGTCTCGGTGCTGTTGGCCGTGGATTGGCAGACCGGGCGCACCGGAGCGGTGACGCCCGTCGCCCGCATTGCACCGCAAGTCGTGGCGGGCGTGACCGTGGAGAACACCACGCTGCACAACGCAGGCGAGGTTGAGCGCCTCAACCTGCGGCTGGGCGACAAGGTGCGCATCGTGCGCCGCGGGGACGTCATCCCGAAGATCGAGGCAGGGCTAGGTCGAGCCAGCGAGCAGGACCTCGAAGGCCGTTCACATGCCGACGGACGGGCCTTCGAAGGCCAGCTGCCGGCATCTGCCCCGATTCCGTCCCCCAGCGATTGTCCGTCGTGTGGCGCTGTGCTTCGCTTGGACGGGGCCTTCCTGCGGTGTGATGACCTCATGTGCGACGCCCGCACCACGCGGGCGGTGTTGTACTGGTGCCGCGCACTCGAGATGGACGGCATCGGAGAGAAGCTGGTGGACCAATTGCTCGAACATGGCTTGGTGGCCGGCCTCGAAGACCTCTATGCACTGAGCACGGAGCGCTTGATGTCCCTGGAGCGCATGGGCGCCACCTCGGCAGGGAACGTGATGGCGCAGATCGACGCGTCCCGAAGGATGCCCTTGGGCCGCTTCCTTCACGCCCTTGGCTTGCCCGGCATCGGTCCGGAACTTGCCACGGCCATGGCCCAACACTTCGGCAGCGCCGATGCCGTGCTTCCATGGGTGGAGCGGGCCATGGCCGTGCCCGGTGAAGCGGCGTTTGGACCGGCCGAGGACGAGCGAGGAAAAGCGTACGACCAACCCAAAGCCATCCGGGACCTGTGCACGATGGACGGCGTGGGCACCGTGGTCGCTCAGGCTTTCCGGGACGGCGTGAGCCGACGACGCACCACCGTCGAAGCCTTGCTCTCCGCCCTCGACGTGACCGATGCATCCCGACCGGTGTCAGGAGGCGTGCTGGAAGGTCGCTCTTTCTGCCTGACCGGGACCCTCACCATGCCCAGAAAACAGGCGCAAGAGGCCATCAAAGCCGCAGGTGGTCGGGTGGTTGGCAGCGTCTCGAAAGCCCTCGACGTGCTCGTTGCAGGGGCCTCCGCCGGCTCAAAACTGACCAAGGCCGAGGCGCTTGGCATCGAGGTGTGGGACGAGGCGCGGCTCGAACAGGAACTTGGGCAGACCGATGCCCCGGCGTCGCCCGTCAACACGTTGGACCGCTGGATGTCGTGAATCAGCCGTAGAGCATGGCGTTGGATCCGCTGGAGCCTTGCTCGTCTTGCATGGCCGCGTTCATCATCGCCGAAACTTGTTCTTCGATGGCTTCGGCTTCTTCGATCAGTTCCTCGATGTCTAGGGACGTGATGGGCAGCAAGGTGTCGATGCAGCGGATGATCTCGGCGGCCGCTCGCGCGTCCGGGTACCGTGGATCTGCTTCGGCCATGATGCCCATGACGTCGATGCCGCGGCGGTGCGCTTCACCATGGATGGCGGCGTTCATGCCTCGCAGCACCCCTCGCTTGACCATGGTCAAGCCGAGGGCTTGAACGGCCTCTCGCATGGCGTCGTTGGAGGCGAGGCCGAGCAGGTCGACCTTCTCTTCGTCGTCGTCGTATTCGATGGTCGGCTCGTTGCCGTCCATGCCAACCGCCTTCATTCCGGCTTTTGGGAAGGCGTCAACGATCAACCCGCGACCGACGTTGGCTTCCTTCGACCAGTCGAACAGGGCCCAGACCATTTCGTTGCCAATGAGGTCGTTGATCATCAGTTCGCTTGTGAACAGGATGACCTGATCGCATCCCTCGATGGAGCAGACGGGGCTGCCGCCGTACGCGCGAACGGGCGGGAGCGCCCGTCCGTCGTTGACGATGGCCACAGCGGGCAGACGGGAGTCGAAAATGCCGCCAATGTAGTCCAGTTCCAGGTGCTCGATGAGGTAGGCGGCCACGATTGGACTGACCATCCCGACGGTGGGGAAACAGGTGATGACCAGGGCGTTTTCGGTCTCGATGTCGCTTCGAATGCGAACCTTTGGGCCGGCGGACATGCACTGTGCTGTCGGCCCGTGGGCCTCAACCCTTCCGGCTGTGTGGGCGAGGCTTCATGACGCCTGAGCGGAGAGCACGCGCATGGCGGACGCGCACCGGCTCTCCCCTTCCTCGTGGAACAGGTTCGAGACCTGTCCCCGGATGTATTGGCTGAGCCGTCAGGGCCTGCCACGGAAAGCCGGCATGGCCGCTTCCCTTGGGACGGCCATTCACGCGTCGATTGAAGACCTGCTCAACATGGACATCAGCGACCGGCCAAAGGCAAGCATGGGTTGGCTTCCTGAGGTCGGCGAGGCCTTCCTGAAAGACCGCTGGAACGAGGAAAAGGACGCCTTCCACGCCACGCCTCGGCACGGCCGTTGGAAAGATGACCGCTGGAAAGAGGCGGTTGACGGCCATCGAGGTGGCATCGACCTGCTGTTGCGGTGGGTCGGCGTCGAAGGGCTCTCGCACGAGCGCATCACCGCCGCGCTTTGGACCCGGGTTCAGGAGCGGATGATCGCCGTTGAGGGCGAGTTGATCTCGCGCGACGGCCGATTGGGCGGGCGTGTCGACCTGCTGCTCAACGAGGTGGACGACGCCGGAGAAACCGTGGCCTGGGTGGTGGCTGACCTCAAAACGGGACGGACGCCTGAGGGCAAACTCAAGCCCGAAGTTGACCGCCAACTTCGGTTCTACCGCGACCTCTTGCTCGCCAACAATCCGAGCGCGCCCAACGTCCGAGCCGAAGGCTGGTACACGCTCAACCGCACCACTTGGCGCGCGTCCAAGGGCGGTGTCCTCGAAGACGCCTATGCCGCGTGGGAAGCCACACAACCCACCGAAGAGCCGCTTGATCCAACCCCCGGCCCGGACAGTTGCGGAGGATTCTGCGATTGGAAAGCGTGGTGCGGACACTGGTTGCGGTGGCGCCATGATGCGAAGCTTCTGGACGACGGCGACTTCCGTGATGCCGTGGTTCGCGTTGTTGCTCGTCCTGCCGGCTCGTCCACCGTCGAAGTGGAGCGTTTGCTTCCCGGCGATGGACCTGGCGAGGTCGTTGACGGTGGCGGCCGATGTTCCATGCTGTTTGTCGGCAGCGCCCTGACGAAGCTGGAGGCCCTGATGGACGAGGATGCTGCAGCCCCAATCTTCGTGGGCAGCGCGCTGGCCAAAGGCCAGCAGTGGCGCGTTGGCGATTGGTGTGACGTGCTTCCGTGGTCGCCACACGCGGTCTGATCAGGTCAGATGCGCTCGGAGCTCATCGATGTCCTCAGGCGCAAGCCCGGAGGCCGGTGACAGCAGCCAGTTCAGATAAGCCGGATCCTCGGCCGCGACTTCGCGCAGACTTCGGCTGCGGTGGCGGCCGAAGGCCAGAATGTAGCGCCCCTCGTCCTGTCGGATGCGCCCTTCAGCGTCCAGTGGAGCAAGGTCCTGCAAGCCGCGTCCTAACGCTTGGGCGTCGCGCCTGCCTTCGCCATGGATGAGCCAGTGCTCGAGGTCCTCAATGGACCGACGGAAGGCGTGGGCGTGGTCCACGGTGAAGCGCCACAGCAACATCAGCGAGGCCGCGGCGTCCGCGCCCGCCGTGTGGGCCTTCTCCAGCTTGATGCCATGACGCTGGCAGAGGGACCCGAGGTTGTGCGGGCGTCCGACCTTGAGCCGCCTCGCGGCCTCGAGCGTGTCCAGAACGGCTTTCGGCTTTGGTGGAAGGCGGCCGAGGCGCATGAATTCCGCCTCCACCATCCCCATGTCGAAGCGGCGAACGTTGTGGCCGACCAAGACTGCGCCTTCGATGGCGTCGTGGAGCTC
The DNA here is from genome assembly GCA_002694585.1 of Methanobacteriota archaeon. GTDB lineage: Archaea > Thermoplasmatota > Poseidoniia > Poseidoniales > Poseidoniaceae > MGIIa-L3. The sequence continues at coordinate 13,841 of NZMM01000054.1, read as the reverse complement.
GTCCGCCACGTCGCGAAACAGGGGTGCGCCGCGCACATCGCCGTCGTAGATGCCGTGCACCCGGCTGGCCTCAATGGGGATGGGGCAGCGCGGGTCGACAAGGTGCTCGATGTGCATTGGCGACCCGTCCACGTCGCTGCCCACCAGCGCAAATTGGACGATGCGTGAGCGTGAGGTTGAGATGCCCGTGGTCTCGGTGTCGAAGGCCAAGACCCGCTCTCCGGCGAGGGGGTCAACGGCCATGCCATTGCTTCCGCTGGACCCTCCTTCAACCTCTCCGCTCACCGCAGGGTCCTTGCTCTGCGCCGGGATGAGGCTTCATGCGCTGGTGGAAACGGGCCGAGGTCTCCGAGGATTTGGAGGAAGAAGAGGACCCGCTGGCCGGTCTTTCCCACACCGATGCAGAACAATTCGCCGCAGCACGGCTTGACGCGGTGGAGGCCGCCGGCGCACTGCTCGATGGCCCAACGGTCGGCATGAAGGCCGAGGAAGCGGAAGCCACGCCGACACCAGAATACGACGTCGGTGAGGTGGAAGCCGATGCACTGCTCGACGATGGGCCGCTTGAACCGAGCATCGATCATTCCGAACTGAACGTGGTGGTCCACGAGGACCTTGCCGACCTTGACGACCCCTTGGCCAGCGCGCCCGTGATGGGCGATGTGCCCGAAGAAATCGAGTTCGAGAACGATGACGCTTGACCTTGGTTGGACCGCACGGTTCAGAAGGAGTGGGCATCTGTAACGTCTCATGCTGGGAGGCGGAGCGTCCGTGCGACGGGCCGTCGCCATGCTCGCTGTGCTGCTTGCAAGTCTCGCTTTGCCCGGGTGCATGGAGGCCCTCGACCTCACAGTGAACCCCAAAGCGGAGCTCGACGTGTACCCGGCCGTCATCCAAGAAGGTGAGATGGTCACCCTCGACGCCCGTGCATCGGATGCCGTTGAGGGCGTGTTGACCGAATACATCTGGGACTTCGGGGACGGCACGACGGCCACGACCGTCATCGGTTTTACCTCGCACCGGTACACAGCCTTCGGCATCTACACGGTCTCGGTCACGGTGGTCAACGACCAAGGCGGAGAGGACGAATCCTCGTCGCTGGTGACCGTCAACGGAGCCCCGAACATCGTCCTCGACGTGCCTGCGTTGATCCGTTCAGGCGACACCGCCCTGCTCGATGCGAGCGCTTCCACGGACCCAGAAGGCGCACCGTTGAGCTTCGTCTGGGACCTCAACCTCGCCGTAGACAGCGACGGCAACGGCCAACCCGAGGACGATGCTGACGCCATCACGCCTGACGTGCTGGTCCCCACCGATACCAGCGGATTGATTCGCGGGCGGTTGACCGTGGAGGACACCGACGGCGGCGTCGTGACCGAAGACTTCGAACTCAACGTCACCGCCCGCCGCTTCTCCCTGACGTGGGTTGAGGAGACCGTCACGGTGTCGTGGGACGGCTACCTCGATCAAGGCGACCGTTGGGAAGAGAACCACATTCCCGGAGAAGGCGTGCGCGTGATGGCCTACGAGGCCCTGCTCGAATTGGATCAGGACGTGCTGGTGCCAGCAGACAACTTCACGCTGGTGCTTGAGGTCCCCGCCGACGGCTACACCAACAAGGCGCAGACCACACCGGGGAACATCACTCAGAACACGCCGGCATCGGCGGAAATCAGCGATGACGCCCTCAATCCAACCCCTGAGGATGCGGTGTACGAGGGCAACTCTGCAAAGGAAGTGCTCTCGCGCGTGCTCAACCAACCCGGCGCGCGGTTTGGCCAAGGCAACTGGACATGGGCGGTCATCGCCGATCAGTCGGACCCTGACGGCATCATCCCAGGTGCTCCAGATCCAGATCCAGGCAACGATTGGACCCTCGAGGTGCGCATCACCGTGCTTTCTCCCCGCTTGGTGGAAATTGCCTACGAGTGAGCCCCGTGCGTTACGGCGGACAAGGCTATGAAGGCCCGACGGTTGGGACAGACTGAGCCCCATGGTCGGTCAAGTTGAGGTCAGCCGCGTCGGCATCCGTGACGGCCTTTCTGTGGACCTCACCGTGCAGATGGAAGACCCTCGGGACTACGATTTCCGCCCCTCACTTCATTTTGAGCACACCACGCTGACGGTCAAGAGCCAAACCGACGGCAGCGTGTTGGCTGAGGTCCCCCTCGACCAAGAGCAAATCGACGCCATGATGGCCGACCGTTCGGCGACGCTGCGCGTCAAATTCAGCGTCACCGGCATGCACGGTCGCCTCAACATCATCCACCCCATCATCGCTGACGGGAAGGCGAAGAAGCTCGCCAACGCCAACTGGAAGACCACGTTGCCCGTGCACGTCGCGTGACGGGAGGTCCCACAGGACCGTTATAGCCGTTGGAGCGGAATGTTCCGCCATGCCTCGAAGGGTTGGAACCGGGAGCCAGAAGCAAGCACGCCTTGAGCGACTGAAACGGGAAGTCCTGCGTTTCGTGTTGGCCAATCCCGGATGTTCTGCACAGTCCATCGTGGCGGAACTGGCCAACGACAAGGCCATGCGCAACCACGGGCTGACGCCTCGAAAAATCGGCTTCTTCATTCCCCGGTACCTTGCTGATCGCGTCACGTGGTGGCAGGATCACGGGGCGGGTCGGCGCGTCTACGGCGAGATTGGACATGACGTGGTCCCGAAGCGTTGACGACGCAATGCACATGTGGAGAAGACCTGTCCTGAGGGCATGGGCGAGGTCGCGGCGTACTTCGACCTCGATGGGACCCTCCTCGACGCCTCAAGCGAGAAGACCCTCACGGCCACCTTGCTTCGTCGTCGGCCGTGGCGTTTCCCCGTAGGATTGACCTCCTGGTCCGTTCGGACCGTGGTTAACCTGCTGCGGGGGCGGGCGCCCTACGATGCCCTGCGCAACCGCGGGCACTTCACCGGTGCAACGTGGTCAACCCTCGAAACGCTCTCCGAGGAGTTGGCAGAGCGGATCCTCATGCCGCGCGTGCCCCAAGCGGCGCTGGCTCGGCTCGCTTGGCACCGCGATCAGGGCCACCGCTGCATCCTGGTGACCGCCACCGTTGCGCCAATGGCCGAGGCGATGGGCAGGCAGTTGGGGATGGACGCGGTCTACGGCTGCGGTCCAGCCGCGCGTTCCGGACGGCTTTCCGGCTCAGAGAAGGGNTGGTCCGTGCCGCGGAGGAAAGGAAAGGTGCCCGTGGTGAAAGCGGATGCGGAAGCCAACGGTCACGATTTGGCTCAATGTTGGGCCTACGGCAACACCCACGCCGACAGTTGGTTCATGCGTGAGTGCGGNCATGCCATCGCCGTCAATCCCGAGGGGCCGCTGGTCAAGGAAGCCGAGGCCCAAGGTTGGGAGCAGGTGCAGTGGCGCGTGGACTGAGGCAAGACGACCTCAACGTATCGTGTGGCGGCCCGTCCGCGATTCGAACACGGGTCTCATCCTCCGCAGGGATGAAGGATATCCAGACTACCCTAACAGGCCTCGCTCCGGCGACCTGCCGACCCGATATAAGCCCGACGGGTGCGGTTCACGACGAGGGTTCATGGCTCAGGTGCGAAAGCNGCGACCATGGCGGTCACGGTGAGGCGTCGTGTCGATTTCCCCATGATTGACATGGCGAACATCACCTACTACCCCCGCATTTACGACTTGGCACACCGGTGCTTCGAGGAAGCATGGATCCACATTTGTGACGTCGAATACGCCACGCTGCTGATGGAGCGCAACCTTGGCTTTCCCGTGGTGGACGTCCAATCCTCCTTCCACGGGCCCCTTCGATACGGCCGTACGGCCGTCATGACGATGTGGATCGAGTCCGTTGGCACCACCAGCGTGGTCTGGCAGTANCGACTTGAGGACGACCTTGGACAACAAGTGTGGAGCTCACGCCAGGTCACCGTAGGCGTGGACATGCAGACCATGGAACCGTGTCCCGTCCCTGACGACTTGCGCGAAGGATTGCAGGCCTGTGGGCCGCCCGCGGAGGCATGACCATGACCATGGATCCTTGGTCCATCGACCCCCGTCCCGACCGACGCGGGCCACGGTCGATTGCCGTGCTCCTCCTCCTTGGAGCTGTGCTGCTCGGCCTTGCTGGACTCGATGCGCTTCAGCACGGAGCGCTCGAGGACCTCCCCGACGGCCAAGTCGAGATGACCATCGAGACGCCGAACCTCAACGATGAGATCGAGGTCACGCCTGAGCAATACCAGGCCTTCCATGACGAGGCGCGGGAAAGCGGTGCGTACGCTTGGCGCGGTTGGTCGCTCGTCATCGGCATGTCCTTTGTGGCCCTGGGCAGCCTCGGGCTCTATGCCCTCAAGCCATGGGGGCCGCGCTTGGCGAGCTTCGGCGCGACCGTGGCGCTGGTCGGAGGCAGCGTTGGCGGGTTCCGATTCCAGGCCGCCGCCGAGGCNACCATGGAAGGGATGCTCGTGGAAACGCAAACCTACCTCGCTTTGGCGTGCAGCGTGATGACTGGCCTTTGTTTGGCGATGGCGGCCATGCCCTTGTTCAATCACAGGGCGNGGCTGGCGCTGTTTTCCGAAGAAGAGTGATCAGGCATCATCGGGCTTTGGCCACTTTTTCTTCAGAGCCTTTTCCAACTTCTCGTCCAGCGTGGCGTTCCACCAATCGCTGCCTTGCCAGATGGCGTATTTCCCTCGGATGCCGCGNAGGTCNGCTCCTGCGAGCTGGCAATTCCGAAAATTGGAGAGGTTCATCCGNGCNTTTCGGAGATCGGCACCACGCAAATCGGCACCGTCAAACGCGCTCTTCATCANATCGGCCTCGACCATGGACGCCCGACGAAAGTCGCAATCGGTGAAATCGGCTTCCGTCAAATCCGCGCCGTCAAGGATGGCGCGACGGAAGGTGGAGCCGCGGTGTCGGCCGCCCCTCANCAGCGCGTTGGTCTTGTTTTGAAAGGACCAATCCAGGACCTCTGCGTCCTCGCTTGGTCCGTCCCGGGGGTCGTCCCCGGACGCGGACATGACCATGGATGAACCTCACCTGGTGCGCTCATCAAGGTGACGNCGTCCGGCGGGCGTGAGCACGACGAAGCGGTTNTTTCCTGCACCGCTCTCGGGAATCTCAAGCAGACCGCGCTCGCGCAAACGGTTCAGATAGAGCGAAAGGTTGCCAGGAGCTTCGAGACCAGCATCTTCGAAGAGTTGCGCGACNACGCGGGGGGGCGAATCGTGCACNCCTTCGACGTCACGCAAGTAGTGGATCGCTGCGAGCACCATGTCGGGCTTGCGCTCAAGGCCAGCACCGGCCACCAAGTGGTGGAANGCGGCCCCCCGTTCGGGCAATTCTGCGCTGCCAATGGTCTTCGCCGCCGCCTCAACAGCGGCTTCGCGTGCCATGCGCAGGCGGTCCANNACCGAGGACCAAGCGCCCTCTTCTTGGAGTTCAGCAATGCGTTCTTCAACCNNGTTGGTGGTACCAGAAATCTTCACCTCAATGTCGCCAGCGAGGATACGGACAACTGCTTCAGTCATGTATGGTTCTCGTTTGCTTGCATAGTTAAGCATTGGCGGTCGCCCGTAGCNCTGCAGAATGGTGAAACACCGCCCTTCCTTCATGCCATGATGCGATAGGAACATGAAGGCCGAGGGCACCAAGACGTCCATGTCCCCACGAGGCCGCGCCCAAGCCCGAGCCTTCCTGCTGGTGCTGTTGATGCTGATTTCCCTCTCACCGCTGCCGCAGACGAGCGCCGGCGGCGGCACGGGAACCCTCACTTCATTCGAAACTGGCTTGATGAACGAAGACATCGACCTTGCCGGNGGCGCCAGCAANGCATCGCTTGGCCTTTCNATCCCGCGTGACGTGACCATGAACGGNCTGAGCCTTGTTGTGGATGTGGACGACGCCCTCGACACGCCCGGGCAAGTCTGGCTGGACATCGACGAGGACGGGGTCAAAGAGTGGGCCTTTGAAGGGCAAGGCTACGGCGCGCTCGGCCACCAATCGGTGTTCGCCCATGGCGGTTCGTCGGACCATGTCGCCACCACCGCGAACGCCAGCACCTCCTTCGTGACCAGCGACCTTCTCTTGCCTGAAAACGCGGCCGTGAGCGCCGCGGCCGTCNGCCTCAATTTCATTCCAAACGTGACCACCGNCTTCCAGGCCATCGGCGATTTCGTGGACATGAAGGCCGGAGACATGGACGGTGACGGCAGCGACGAAATCGTGGTCCTCTCCGCCAGCAACGCGACCACCGGGAACGGTACGGCCTTTGCTGTGCTCGATTACAACTTGACCACGCGGCAGCTGGTGATGTCGAACTGGACCGGCACGTGTNACGATTCCCGAAATTTCGAACTTGGCGATTTCAACAACGACAGCCGACAAGACGTGTTCACCTGGGGNGAGCTCGANGTGGACGCGTGCCTGCACCTTTCCAACACCNCGGCGGTCAATTCCAGCAGTCCTCTGGCGCACATTCACTGGAACGCGACGCTCAACGTCACCATGGACGATCGGCTGAAGAAAGCCGCCGTGGGTGATTTCACCAACGACGGGTACGCCGACATCCTCTCGATTCACGGTCAAGGCGGCACACAAGGCATCTTTGTGCTCAACCCGTTTTCGCCCGTTGGCGACCAGTTCTTGACCAAATCCACCGANACCATCTACCGGAACGGGACCTTCAACGCTGCCAATTTGCAGGACATCTATGTTGGGGCCATGAGCAATCAGAACACCGACGTGACCGCCATTGTCGTGCATCGCGGTTCGAATTGGTGGAGCTCCTACCAAGGGTGGGAACTGAAGTGGGACGGCCGATTCNTCGAACAAGCACAGGGACCAGATCGATTCAGCAACCTCCGCGGAGGCATGCTCCCAGTGGACCTTGACGGCGACGGCGACACCGATTTCGTGTCCGGAGCTGGGAACCTTGAGCACGTGGTCGCNATCAACGACGGGAACACGTGGCAGGTCAGTGAGCACACCGACTACGACCCGTTCACCTTGACCAACGCGAGCTTCGGCGACCACGACGGCGACGGCGTGCCCTCGTTGTTCATGGTGGAANTCGGTGCGAGCGACGGAAACATGGCCACGCTGGAAGGCAACCTCACCAACCGCCCGACGAATGGAAGCGGCCTGGATTTGGCCTCTCCTGTCAANCTCAATCCATGGAGCATGCCGCTGGACATCATCTTCGCAGACCTTGACGGCGACGGCCATCAGGAGCAAGTGGTGGCTGCAGGCGAGGCTCAGGCCGGGATCTTCGTCGGTGGTTGGCACGAGATTGGTCTCGACGTCGAGGGCGATGGGACGAATGAAATCAGCACCTCGGGTTACGGCGGNACCGCCAACACCACCCATCACGGCGTGCTCTCCGTCAGCGACACGGTGGGCGCCATCCAAACCGCACTNGTCGGTCACGTGCTGGCCCTTCCGACCAGCACGGACGGGTTNGGTGTGACCATGGCCCACCTGAATTTCACCCTCGAGGCCAACGCTGACGGGATGCTCAACACCACCTTGTTCGACATCGCCTATGATGCGCGNCTCAGCATCGAGGACAACCCCAGCGTCGTGGGCAACCTCTCCAATTTGGTCAACCAGAAGATGCAGCTTGGAACGGGCAACTTCCGTCTCGCGCTCCCGTTCAACAGCACCGAGGCCGGCGTGCTNAGACTGACCGACGTGGTTGGGCCCTACNTTGACGGTGCGCCGAACATCGCACGGCCCCCAGCCCCTGAATTGTCGCTCACCATGTTGACGCCCGGTATGGTCGAATTCACGTGGCAGGACGTCAANGAGTTTGGCGAAGGCCTGCTTGGCTTCGACGTGTATCGTGTGCTCAACGGCACCGCGATCGATCTNGCTTCACCTTACAGCGACGCCGGCCTCAACATGACCGTGGACAACAACGTGAATTATGGCGACGTGTACGATTANGCGGTTCGCTCACGGCACGTCTTCGGTTTGCGGAGCAACCTCTCCGACGTGCTGACCGTTCAGGTGCCCTATCCCGCNCCACCGCCGGCCGTGACCAACCTTGCTGCCGCTGACGTTGCCAACGACCAAGGCGGCCACGTGTCGGTGTGGTGGGATGACGCCACGGCGACCACAGCACAATCTTTCCACGTGTATGTGAGGGCTCAATCCTTCAATTCGACCGCCGGACTGACGCCNGCTCTCATCGTGGAGGACGGCACGTCAACACCGGTGNTCGTGAACACCACCTCAGCCTTCACCGATGCGTCATCGACAGTGACGCCAGGTGCTCCGCTGGCTGACGGCACCCCGTACCACATCGGCGTTCTGGCGGTCGACGAGCACGGCAACACGAGCACGCTTGCGACCTCAGGGCCGGTCGTGCCGCGCAACGACAGCCTCCGCGTCACGGACGCTTCCTTGGTTTTGGAAGGGGACGTGNCCACCGACGGCGTCCGCTTGATTCCGCTCGACGCTCCNCTCAAAGCAACCGTTCAGGTCACGNCAGANGGCGAGGCCTTGGACGAGGCCTCGGTCTGGCTCCGCATNGANCACCNCGCNAGCGGCTTCGCCCGCAACGTGACGGGAAGCACCGATGGAAACGGCCATTTCGTNGGTCTCGAGGAAACGAGCCTGATGGCGTGGGACACCCAAATGGCGCAAAACGTCGGCGAGTTGACCTTCGCGTACGGTGTNGTCGGCGTGAACGACGATCCGCTGCGCCAGCCGTGGNGCGGTGTGATNCAGAGCATGACCGGGTACGGCACCGTTCAGGTTGACGTCGATGGACCCACCATCGTGCAAGTGNCGGACGACGCCACGTGGTCCATTTCGCTCACCGTCGAGGAGACCTTGGTCGAACAGCTGGGGGCTGCCCCCCCGCTCTCGATGTCCTACATCGTGTTGGGGGCCGATGGCGCCGAACTCGGCACGGGNTCGCTGACGCCCACCGGCGGGACCTACCTCCTCGAATCTCCCTCAACGGAGGCCACCATGGTCCGATTTTCGTTGGACAACAGCGCTTACCCGTGGGTGATTGTCCCTGCNGTTCATGAGGTCACCCTTGAGCGGAGCACGGACAACGGCGGCCCCGATTCGGGNNACCAGTCGACGGGAGACGGGGGCACGGACGAGCCGGTTGAGGTGACGGAACTCCTCCCACTGGAGGTCAGCGGTTGCACCACGCGCTCCTTCCCACGCGATGTGACCGTCGAGCAAAACACCCAGTGNACCCTGCGCAACCCGAACGCCTTCTCGGTGACGGTGTCCTTTGACGCGAGCGCAGAGACCCTTGGCCTGATGCGCTTTGACCTGCTGCAAGGCGACGGGGACATCGTTGCGAACGGCGAACGGCAAGTCGTGTGGTCGATGACGACGCTGCGCGACTTGGCCGGTGAGGACGGGACAACCTTCCAGGCGACGACCACTTACGCGCTCACCACGGCGTCCAATGCCAGCCTGAATTACCAGGGCTCCATTGCGCTCGAATGGACGCTTGAAGCACGCACGGACGGCACCNCAGAGGNCGATNCTTCCTCCGGTTCAAACGGNTTGATCATCGGTTTGGGCGCNGTCGCGGTCGTCGCTGGCCTTGTGGTGGCCGTGGTCGTGCTGCGCCGTCCAGAGGACGACGAGGATTTCACAGAAGACGATTTGGAGGACGACTATGGCTTTGCCACCGCCAAAGAAGAGGCCATTGACTTGACGACCACCACCAGCTTGTCGGACCTAAAGGCCACTGGAGCGACCGTCGANGACCTGGAACCGGAAGTCAAAGAACGCCCGAGCGATGCGCTNATCTCAGAGGTTTCTGGCGTGGAAACGGACCACGATGAAACCGACCANGATGTGGCGGAAGAGGTGCACGAGGAGGCATCCGAGGANGANGGCATCAACGTTGATGAGTTCGGCACNGAATGGTACGAAGACGAGGTCGGGACCTGGTGGTANAGGGAAGCCGGTCAAGAGGACTGGTCCGAATACAACGAGTGAATGGAGCGAGGATTCTTGACTGAGGCGCTGGCCGTCAACGCGAGGTGAGACCGTGGAGACGCCATTCAAGCCCTACGCTCTGGTGCTCAACAAAGGCGCCGATCCGCGGACCGGGGGCGTGGCCATTTGCGGCTTCTCAAGTTCAGGCATGGTTGGCGTTATCGCCGCCTCCCACATCATCAGCGCCCTNGGGNTGGAGCAACAGGGAACGGTGTTGAACGCAGAATTTCCAGCGGTGGCCTTGATTCAGAACGAGGTCCCGAAACACCCAGTTCGCGTGTACCAAGGCGATGGCATTGGTGTGTTCACGGCTGAAATTCAGTTTGATGACGACAAGGACATCGCGCTCGCCACCACGGTGCTCGAGTGGTTTTCCAAAGGTGGGTTTGACCAACTGATCATCGTCGATGGTCTGCTCAGGCCGGACAAGGAGTTCGAGGGCGGTGATCTGTATGGCGTTGGAAGCTCCGATGCGATGCGTAACGCCCTGCGCTCTGCAGGCATCGAACCCATCCGCCAAGGTGTGGTGTCGGGCATCACCGGCTTCCTGCTAGGCGAAGGCGACCGTTTGGACATGGACATCATCGCCCTGCTTGCCGAAGCCCACCCGATGTATCCCGATGCGCGCGCTGCCGCCATCGCGGTGGAGGCCATTTCGGATTTGACCGGTCTGGACCTGCCGCTCAGCGATTTGTTGGAAAACGCGCGGACCATCGAAGACAGCGTTCGTGAGATGATCGAGCGTGCCAAATCCGTGCTGCCNGACCCCATCGGCCCGGGCCACCAGCTCGGCTCCGGCGATGAACCTGACATGGACCCGTCCGTGATGTGAACCTCACATCTTCTGCGCGATGCGGACCAAGNCATCGAAGGGCGCATCGGTGACGATGAACGGGTTCAGGTCGGGTGCTCGGGCGGCAGCATGGCCCGCAGCGTGCAGGGCCTCGACGAGGTGCTGCAGCCGGGGNGTGCGNCCGGTGCCCGTCCATCGCGGCAAGTCGTCGAGGTTCAGCAAGGTCGTGACATGACCGTCCATGGCCATGAGTTCCGCGGCTTCGGCGATGTGGCGAACCCCGCGCTTCGTTTCTCGCGTGGCGTNTTCCTCGTCGTCGTCGTCCCACGTCAGACCTTCCGCCCGCCATGCCTCAAGCAGNCCTTCCTTCGGACGCATCAATCCAAGCGCTCGCGANTCGGTCATTCGGCCCGCGATGCTTGCGTGCCACAGGGGGCCGGTCCACATCGGGCCGCTTCCACGCTCGGTTTCCTCTGGCGTCGGATGCCGAACGAAGCGGTATGGGATGTCCTCTTCTCGAATACGCCAACCGATGTGCTCGTGCACGTCACTCGCCCCGTTCTTGGAGGTGCGGACCATCACCGAAACCCGGACGTGATGGCCGTCGAAAAGGGCCATGAGCGGCGTGATTTCCCGATCCTGCCGCGCGGCTGCCAAGGCCACGTTGGCCAGCAACACACGCACCGCATCGTCGTGCGCGTAGTGGTCCACCATGCCGTGGAATCCGTACCTTCGNCGTCCGCTTGCCGCGCTTGATCCGGTCAGGGCCGCCGTGTCCGTGGCCGTGACTTCGAGCACGCCNCGTCGTGCCATGCCCTGGAGGGCGGCGTCAAGGAAGGGCATTGGAGAACCGAAGGGGTCCAGATCCACCCATTGCCAACCGCCCTGAAGCAAGGCGACGCGCGCGTCTTCTTGCGTGAAATGGACGCCCTCGACGTCGCGTGGCTTGACCGCCCGCTGGCGGTGCTCAGGACGGGTGGCGGCCGGTCGTCCGCTGGGATGGGCCTCGAAGGAAGCCACGGCCCAGTCCAAGGCNTGCGCGTCCAGGTCGTTTCCCGTCAGCACCACGCGCCCGATGTGCGCCTCGGGCAGCTCCTGCCGCCAGCGGCGNATGCGGACGCCNGTGGAGCACAGGGCGTCCAAGACGCGGATGGGTGCGCCTTCTGGCACCAACCAGTCGTGCTCCAGCGCATCGGCCAGCAGCATCACNGAACGCGTTCTTGCCGGGGCCATCGCNGGATTGAGGAATCCCGGACCGATGCGCTTGGCTGGTCCTCTTGGACGCGGCTCGGGCCTCGGTTGTTCGGCCGGNAGGTGGACCAGCGTGGCGCCCTCCAGCCAGAGGTTGCCGGGCCACCCCTCGGGCTCCTGCATGATGGAACGTGGGCGTCCATCCTTCATGGTCCATCCGGAGACGATTCAGGGGCGCCAATCGGTTTGGTTGAGGTGCGGCTTGTGTTCCAGTGGGTTTGACGTCTCTTCCATTCGATCCAGCAACCAAAACACCCAGTGGTTCATGCCCAATCCGTTTTCTTCGGTGAGTGCGCTGGCTTCGTGGTGAACGTACGCGTCTTCGACCAACCGCATGACGTGCCGCAGTCCNGGACCAATCAGTGGGATGTANCCTCGGTAAAACGANGCCACGATCTCAAACGACAGGTTCCGGTTGAACGTCATGACGGCGTGGTTGGCCATCACCACGATGACGGCGTTGACGGCGTCTTTGTCCTCCCTTGCCATGTCACCGAACTCTTGGANCGTCATGCTTGGTTGAATGCGCCCTAAGTTGGCAAATCCACGCTGGACCAANGGGTTCTCCAGCGAGGTAGCGATGGTCTGTGAAATCTCAAACCGTCGGTTTCGATTGACTTCGAGGACTTGGCGAAGACCGAACAGGAGCGTGAACATGATGGCCAAGCCGCTGAGGGCTTCGCCGATGTTCGCGGCTGACTCAAGGTNCATGCTCACCGGTGGNCCATTTTCGGCATGAGTCTTGCCCAAGATTGAGGAAACGAGCAGTTTGTCCNGTNTGTTTGAAGGAAAGTTCAGAAGGCGAANGACGCCTTNNTGGTCCATGGTTACCCTTCAAGAGAGCAAGCGCGCCCGTCTCGGGACCCTCTGNGNCCTGTATTTCGCACANGGTGTTCCCTGGGCCTTCATCACCGTCGCCTTTGTNGCGGTGCTCGTCGATGCCGACTCGATCAACGACGAACAGGTCGCGGCNTTGACCCTGGCCGGTACCCTTCCGTGGATGTTTGGGAAACTGGTGCTCGGCCCGCTCATCGACCGCGTTCGCTTCCCCGCTTACGGGCTGCGCCGTCCTTGGATCATCATCGCTCAACTCGGGATGATCATCACCATGGGCATCTTCCTGACCATCGACGACCCACTTGCGGCTGGGAACCTGGAGGCCGGCCTTCCGACCATCATGCTCTTCTTCCTGATTCACAACGTCTTNGCGACCCTGCAGGACGTCAGCTCAGACGCCCTCGCGGTCGACCTCATCCCAGAGGAGGANTTGGCACGCGCGAACGGCTTCATGTTTGCCTCGAAGGGGTTTGGCTTCATGTTCTCCNCGATTGTGCTCGGCNNCATNCTCTCNGAGTCNGGNTTCCAGGCNGCNTTNACGGTGCAGTTGCCCGTGCTTGCGGCCATCATGCTGGTNCCCATCTTCCTGCGCGAGCGNCCNGGCGACCNTCGTTTCCCGTGGGAGNCCGCAACGGGCGAAGCNTCCACTNCGGCNGANTCGGACACCATGAGCCTCGGAGACATCGTCTCCNGCCTTCGCTCNGCNTTGAGCGGTGGCGCGCCCGCGTGGGCGTTGCTCTTCGCCGTGATGATGTGGATTGGCGGCGGCATGGGNGCCGGCATGGGCCTCATCGACATCCAATTCCCCTTCCTGTTCATCGANGANCTCGGNTGGAGCGANNNNGAATACCNCGNCNTGAAGGGCGGCNTGATCACCNTGGCNACCNTGCTNGGCGTCTTGACCGGNGGNGAACTCGGGCGCCGTTTTGGCATCAAGACCGTGCTCTGGTGGGGCATCATCGTCGGTGCGTCGCTGACCNCCCTGTGGTCCGCGGGCCGGTCACAAT
>NZMM01000053.1 GCA_002694585.1 Methanobacteriota archaeon | reverse complement strand
CGGGCGAAATCGTCGCCTTCAACGACGCGCTTGAGGATGAGCCTGAACTGATGAACAGCGACCCATACGGCGACGGCTGGATCGTTCGCATGCGCCTTGAGGACATGTCCGCGTTGGACGGTCTCATGGACGCAGCGGCCTATGCCGCGATGCTCGGTGAGTGAGTGAGGGGCGTCGATGGACGCCCAACCCACGTGGACGATTTACGTCGACGGCTCATGTCTTGGCAACCGGGACGTTGACGCCACAACCCCTGCCTCGTGGGCCTTCGTGGTCGTCGAAGGCGATTTGCCGCACGGCCGAGGTTCAGGCGAAGTCGTGCATGAGGAAGCCGGACCCGTGATCACCGACCCAGAAGCACCCGGCTTCCTCGGAGCAGAGGTTGGTTCGAACAACACCGCCGAATTGTCCGCCTTNGCTCAGGCCCTGCGCTGGCTGTTGCTCCAGGCCTCGGATGCAAGCGCATTGATCCGGGCCGATTCCATNTACGCCGGGAATNTGGCGGACGGCTCGTGGAAAGCCAAGGCCAACCGGTCGCTGGTCGCCCGCGTGCAAACCCTNTGGAGGGAAGTGAAGCAGCAACGTGAGGTGGCTTGGGATCACGTGCGTGCCCATCGAGGGCATCGGTGGAACGAACGGGCCGATCACCTCGCCGGCCGTCACGCCCTCGGTGAAGCGCCTGACCCGCTTTCCTTCTGGCGCACGGGCCGATGATGAAGNCGATCATTGCAGACGAGAGGCCAACCACGCTTCGAGCGCTTCCCCCATGTCCTCGCGCCGCAGGGCATGGTCGATTTGAGCCTTGAGCCAGGGCAAAGGGCGTCCTGCATCGTACCAGACGGCCCCTTCGTGCACCACGCCCGTAAGGCCGCCATCGCTCATCCAGTGCTCTTGGACGCGGATGCTTTGCAATTCACCGTGCGCATCGACGTCGTAGTGGTCCAGCAAGGCAGCGGCATCTTCGGTCCACAGGTACCGGCCGCACAAGGCGAGGTCGGANGGCGCTTCANCGGGGGCGGGCTTCTCCACGACCTCCGTGATGCGACCGTCGTGCATGGCGACCATGCCGAAGGACGAGGCATCCTCGGGAGGGACGCGCATCAAACCGGCCACCGGGCGNCCCGTCTGCTCGTACGCCTTGACCAAGTCGCGTGACGCCGTCGAGGGTGCGAGCACCTCTGGGCCATGGTGCTGCGTCATCAGGAGGTTGTCGCCCAACAGGACCAGAAAGGGCCCTTCCACCGCGTGCAGAGCGCACGCTATGGCGTCGCCCAGGCCGCGTTGTTCCACCTGTTCGTGCACCAGCACCTGCACGCCTTGACTTGGGTCGAGGTGNTGGTGGTGGATGTGTGGGCTGAGATGAGCCAATTCAGCCCGCCCTTCCACCCAAGCGCTGAGGTCCTTTCCAGGTCGGGAGATGATGTGGATGCGGGTGGCTCCGGCGNACACGGCCTCCTCCATCAGGTGGGTCAGCAACGGGACGTCCACCAAGGGCAGTGCTTCCTTGGCCAGCATCGCGCTGGCGGGGAACATGCGCGTCCCCAGCCCACCTGCGACGATGAGCGCGTCCTTGACTGGAGCCATGAGATGCGAAGTCGCCGGACAGCCTTTCAAGCATCGGCCAGAACACAGCATGTGGCCGAGCATCGTTGGGAGGTTTGGGCCGTCGCCGGAGTCCTTCTTGTGGCTCAGACCTTCCTTGANCTGGTGCCTNCCGGCCCGTGGGGGANCGCGGCCATGGGCACCGGGTTNCTCGGCCTCAGNGGNGTGGGCTGCCTCTATGTCGCGTGGTTCCGNCGCACGTTTTCCTCGTCANGNCTCTTGCCCACCTCTGACCTCTGGGAGGATCCNGAGGGCACGTGGCCCAAGGTGGTCGGTGTCGGTACGGTCTTCCTTNTCCTGTCCTANGTGGCAGGGCGCGATGCTCTGGACGCGTGGATGCCCGAACCTGCAGGCTTGGTNCTCTCCNTGGTCGGCCTGCTCGTGCTGCTGAACGGCCTCTATGTCGGCGCCGTGGTTGGGCCGTTGAGCGANGAAGAGTGATCGTCAGTCCAAGAAGCCGAGGTCGTCGTCGAGGACGTCCAAGGCNTCGTCGAGGTTCGGAAGGTCCGCGGCTTCTCNGTCCGANGGCGCGGGGGCAACCGGTTCGGCCACNAGCGCCTCGGGCATGGGNCCCTCAGAGGCGAGCCATGCCCGCCATGCATCCGCTCGACCGGGTCGACGCGCGTCGATNGCGTCGAACAGCNGGTCCCGACCTTCGCTCACCCTCTCCCAGACGCGCGCCAAATGTTNGGGGTCGACTTCGTCCATCCTGAGCAGCAATTCACGCAGGCGCGTCCGTACGACTTCGTCGCCGTCCGACCATGCTTTGGGCAACAGGCCGACTTCGTCNTCAGGTCGCGCGCTGATGTAGTCCCGAAGCCCCATCACCACGTTGCGGCGAACCACGGGCACAGGATGGTCCAAGGCCTTCATCATGGTCTCCACCCAGTGGTCNTGATCCAAAAAGCGGAGGTCGTGCATGGTGGCGCTNGCCGCGGCCAGCACGCTCTCGTCCTCATCGGCCATCATGTCATGAAGCAAGGGNATGGCGTTGGTGGTGACGCGTCNGAACANGCGCGTGAGGACATCAGCCANCCCTCGTCGGACGGGGAGTTCCTCACGGGCGTGAAGGCAATGAATCACCTCGAGTCCACGCTCAGCATCGCGTTCGACCAACCGAGCAAGGCAGGTGCACACGTTCGCGGCCACNTCNGGTTCAGGATCGGCCGCTCGCCTGAGCANGATGTCAATGAGGCCCAANGGCTCGATGAGCGCAGGNCGCTCAAGCAGGAGCTGAACCCAACGGATGAGCAGGAGGCGGCGGTCGATGTCACCTTGTTCCAGGCGCGTCAGGACCCACGCTGCGGCTTCGGTNCCGGCGGTGTGGGCCTCCACCTCTGTCGTTCGAGGCACCACGGCATGTGGGTTCCAGCCCATGTGCTGAGGACCGACGTCGGGCTGCGTGTGCCACGTGCCCGGCCGTTGTGCCAGAGCGATGGATTCGAGCAGGTGGTATCCTTCGTGGACCGCTTGGCCGTACGCAGATTGAGCCAAGCCNTTCAGAAGACCAACTGCGAGCCACCATCGGTCCGTATTTGGCGCCTCTCGGTCGAGGGCTTGGGCCAGCCACGCGGTGGTCAAACGGTAGACGATGCGTCCGGCGATGTCTTCNACCCGCTTTGCCAACCANCGCCCGTGCACTTCGTAGGGGTCATCNGACAGGCTCATGCGGTGGGGCACGACGAGGTCGACGACCTCGTCCAAGTGGCGTTCGAAGGTCCCTCGGTCCGCTTGNAGAAGCGAGAGTGCAGAGGTGGTCACGTCGGCCGGTGCGTTCGGCATCAGCGGTGGAAAATCTGGGTCGATCAGCGGCGGAGCCGGGAGCGGCCATGCCAACGTGCCACGCTCGAGGGCCTCGGACATCATCGTGGCCGTGTGCTCGAACACAGCCTCGAGCAACGGTGCCTTGGTCCGCTTCACAGTGTGGCGTCCGCCTCCGGGGATATGAAGCGCATGGGTTGACCAGCGCGAACTTCACCCGAGGTCAGGCCCGATGCCTGTGCTGATGTGACCTCTGTCCCAGAGTCCTCGGTACATCAGCGTGACACGGAAGGGCATCGCGATCTGTCCGTCAGCGCTGACGGCGATCAAGCCACCACGGCCACCCAAGGGTTCGACCACGTCCAANACCCGCTCGCAAACAGCGCCCAAGTCAGCGCTTTCATCGCGCATCCCGACGCCGACCTCGTGCGCAGCGCACGCACGAAGGTACGCCTCTCCGACNCCGGTGCACGACACCGCAACGCGTGCATCGGCCCATGTGCCAGCACCGATCACCGGCGTGTCGCCAACCCGCCCGGGCGGTTTCCCCGTCATGCCCCCCGTTGACGTGGCGGCCGCGACCTTCCCGTGCGCATCGAGCGCCACGGCGCCGACGGTGCCCGGCCCNTCCACTTCCTCGCCGAGGTCGTGATCGAGGGCCGCGTCGTCTTCGTCGGTGGCGCCCGGGCGCAGACGCGCATCCCGCCATTTNTGCCACTGCGCCGTGCGCAGNTCCGTAACGAGCGCANCTGGGTCCAGCACATCGTGACCATGTGCTGTGGCCCATGCTTCAGCACCTGGCCCGGTCATCATGATGGGCCATCCTCGCTCGAGCAGGTCGTGCGCCACGCGAATTGGATGTCGAAGGTTGGTCACGCCAACGACGGAACCCGCTGCCCCGTCTTCNCCGCGCATGATNGAAGCGTCCATGGACACCTGGCCGTTCGCGTCGAGCACGGAACCNACGCCTGCGTTGAATCCGGGCTCGTCTTCGAGGNCTTCGACNGCCAGCCGGACGGCCGTCAGCGCGTCGAGTTCTCCNGATTCAAGCCGAGGCCCAAGCGCTTCGAGGATGGCCTGCATGCACGCGATACGTTGCGGATCCATGGGCGTCATGCCGCGCCANGGCCCGTCACCCCCTGCGCCGCCGTGCAGCGCAAGTAGGGCCACAATAGCACCTCACTCGATGAGGGTGCAGCGCACGATCTTCTGCGGCGTAGCGGGTCGGTCTCCGGGCATCTTCTGGCAGGCTTCGATGGCCTTNACGACGTCCATGCCTTCACTGACCTCGCCGAACACGGCGTGGTTGCCGTTGAGCCATGGCGTCGCCACGGTGGTGATGAAGAACTGCGAGCCGCCGGTGTCACGGCCAGCGTTGGCCATCGAGAGGATGCCGGGGCGGTCGTGCTTGAGGGCAAGGGCAGAGGGCTCGCATGGAATTTGCCAGCCNGGGCCACCGGTACCTGCACGACGCGACATGGGGTCCTTGGAGTGAGGGCAGCCGCCNTGCAGCATGAAGTCCGCAATGACGCGGTGGAAGTGAAGGCCNTCGTAGTAGCCCTCGCTCACGAGCTTCGCGAAATTGGCCACCGTGTCAGGGGCGTTGCCGTGGTAGAGGGTCAAGAGGATGTCACCGGCGCTGGTTTCCATGCGGACTTGCATGCGCCTTCCACGAGGAGGGGTCCTTTGAGGCTTCGTGCGCCAAAGACAGGTGTTCAAATGCCGGCTTTCTTTCGNACGNCCCATGACCAATCTGTTGGACGAANAGGTGGCCCTCATTGACGGCTCGACCACGACCCTGCGTGATGTCGCCGACGGCGGACGCCTGCTGGTGGTCAACGTGGCCAGCGCCTGTGGCATGACCCGGCANTATGCNGATCTNCAACGTCTTCACGCCGAACACGATGACCTCACCGTCATCGGCTTCCCATGCAACCAATTCGGGGCGCAAGAGCCCGGTACGCATGAGGAAATTTGCGCCTTCACCGAGGAGCGCTATGGCGTCACCTTCCCCTTGACGGCGAAGGTGGACGTCAACGGTGCGAACCGTCACCCCATCTACGCAGCGCTTTGCCAGGAGACCGACGGTGAGGGCCATACCGGTGACGTGCGGTGGAACTTCGAGAAATTCCTCATCAGTGCCGACGGAGACGTGGCACGCTTCAAGCCTGCAACATCCCCAAACGACGTGCTTTGAGCGCTCATTCCTCNGCGTCCGCGTGNCGTGGCTTTCCTTTCGGCATGAACAGGAACACCATCACGGCCGCCACGAGGGAAATGATCGACGATGCGCTGGTGGACGTGGTCATGCCGATGACGAAGGCCTCTTGGGCGGCTTCAAGCAAAGCTGCCCCAGCAGGATGGCCTTGAGCCACCAGTTCAGAACCGATTTGNACGGCGGCGGGAAANGACGTCGAGGGGTCTGCGCCGAACGCCCCTGCGTCAAGCCCATCGGGCATGGTGAAGTTGCGCTGGTAATATTCNTTCAACAGCGANCCGCCCACTGCGATGCCCAACGCTCCTCCGATTTCCCGGCTCGAGTCGTTGGTCGCGCTCCCGACACCGGCTTTGTCGTCGGGAACCGATTCCATGACCAGACCGGTCGATGGGGCCATGGTGAACCCCATGCCCAATCCAAGCACGACNAAGACCGTGGCGTAGATCCAGTACTCTGCGTTGATGTCCACCACCGTCCCAAACAGTAGCATGCCGAAGGTGATCAGCAACAGCCCACTTCCCACCACGTTTGAGCGNCCAAAATGCTTGNCCAGCCGGTCGCTGTTGGCTGCCGCAGGCATCAGTGCGAGTGGAAGCGGTAACACGCGGATGGCCGACGCCAACGCACCATCTCCCCACACGAGCTGAAAATTGAGCATTTGTGTGAACATGAAGGTGAACATCACGTAATACGCCAAGGTCACGGCAAGCAGACCCGTCACGAAGCCCGGCTCGCGGAAGAAGGACATGGGCAGCATGGGATGTTCACGCTGACGCTCCCATGCCCAGAACGTCACGAGGAGGGCGGTGGCGNCCACGGCTCCGACGAGGGTGGACGAGGACGTCCACCCGTGCATTGGGGCTTCGATGATGGTGTACAGCATCACGCCCAAACCCGCCAGGGAAAGCATGCCACCGACCGGGTCCAGGGGTGTGCGCTGTTCGTCGCGAGATTCCGGGACCACGAGGACGCTCAGCACGAGGCACACGGCGGCGATTGGGACGTTGATCAGAAACACGGCTTGCCAGTCAATGTATTGCACGGCCCAACCGCCGACGAAGAGCCCGATGGGGGCGCCGACCCCTGCCATGGCCGCCCAGATGCCGATTGCGCGAGGGCGTTCNGCCTTCGGGAAAGACGTGACCACCACAGAGAGGGTGGCAGGCATCACGCATGCAGCACCCAGGCCCATGAGTCCACGTGCTGCAATCACGTCGCTNGTGGTGACGTTGTCCCTGAACGCCACCCATGCTGANNAGGACCCGATCACGACCAACCCAANAAGCAAGGTTGAACGGCGACCGAAACGGTCCCCGAGGGCTCCCATCATCAGGAGTGACCCACCAAAAACCAGTGCATATGCGTCCAAAATCCACTGCANATCAGCGTTGTCGGCTCCAAGGTCTTTGGACAGTTCAGGCAACGCCACGTTGAGGGTGACGTTGTTGAGCATGACCACAATGAGGCTCAAACCCATGATGGCGAGGATGAACCAACGTCGTGGATGGCCTTCGTCGGACGGTACCTCATCCGACATGACGTGCCATCCTCAAACGCAGTATTTGATTCGGTTCCCTGTTGAGCGTTCTTCACGTCTGTTCCTTACGCATCAGCCCCNTGTTGGGCGTCAATCCGTTGCTTCGAACGCCAGGCCTGACCTGCATCCACGCCCATGAGGTGGTCGCGCACGATGTCCACGTCCGAACCACCCGTGCGCCGACACGCGGGGGCNCGATGCGGACGAATTTGTTGNACGGTGATGCCTTTTGGCGGGTGCTCAAGCAGGTCGACGGTTGCGTTGTAGACGTTCCCACGACGCCGCAACGCCTCAGCGAGTGCCGGTTGCTTTCGCTCAAACCATGGCGCGGCNAGGCGACCGGANCGCCCACTGTTGCGGTACGAGGCCTGACGTGTGCGAACCACCACCAATTCGGTGGCGCCAAGGTCGATGATGTGTTGAACCGGGAGTGGNATCGCNATGCCTCCGTCAAGGCAGGTCATGCCTCGTACANGGATNGGCGAGCGCACNGCGATTGGAAGCGCTGAAGTGGCCTTGAGGGCGTCCGTCAATTCGTCGGACGATGGCTCCAGCACGTGACCGAGCCCCGTGTCGACATCCGTGACGGTCAGCAGGAATCGAGCGGGGTGCATCATCAGGGCTTCACCGTCCAACGTCTCCAGGCGATCTGCCGTTTCGTGNAGCAGTTCAAGATCGACCAAATCACCCCCTCGAAGGAAGTCNGTGATNCGTCCAAAGGCAGCACGGCANCCAGGGTCCCGGAGCACGCGTAGGCTGCGCCCCTTCTGTCCGGCCAAGTACGCCGCAGCCAACAACGCTCCTGCGGACGTTCCGGCCACGAGGTCGAAGGGCTCGTCGTGTTCGAGCAACGCATCCAGCACGCCGGCCGCGAACGCAGAGCGAACACCTCCTCCTTCCACGAGCAACGCGCGCATGGTGTAAATTTCACACCATATGAGAAAAAGGTGGTCCCGTTGTGCTTCATTGGGCTAGCACAACGCTTTGTGGGACGAGGAACGGGAAAACAGTCATCATCTCGTCGGCATGATGCGAAGCATGGATGCCCCACCTACGGGAGCCACAGCGGCGACCATGACCGACGAAGAGCGAACCCGTGCTCACCGTGGGTACATGATGTACGACTGGGCCAAATCCGGTTTCGAGACCTCNGTGGTCGTGGCGGTGCTTCCTGCTTGGTTTGCCTACCTGTTCATCGCGGCCAACGGTCAGGAGATGTCCTTCCTTGGCATGACCCAAACCGCAGATGGCATCTTCGCCTTGGTGACGGCTTCCGCGGCCCTGTTCGTTGCGGTGATCTCGCCCGGTTTGGGTGTCATCGCTGACCGCATCCCCATCAAGCAGTTGATGCTGAAATGGGCGACGATCATCGCCTGTGGCGCCACCGTGTTGCTTGGACTCGCCCTGTTCCTCCCCATCGAGTTCCGCTGGGCCTGGCTGGCCATCATGTACCTCATCGCCAACATTGGCACCAACGTCAGCAACGTGTATTACAACGTCCTGCTGCCTCATATTTGCAAAGACGAGGAAGAGCTCGACCGCATTTCCACGGGCGCCTACATGTACGGTTACATCGGCGGTGGTTTGCTTCTCGCAATCCACCTTGGGCTTGTGGTCGGCACCGGNTACGCCGATTGGGCCACTGCGTTTGCATTGTCCACCACCGGTCTGTGGTACTTCGGCTTCGCGACCTACACCTTCAACCGGGTTCCTGAGCCGCCGATTGCCATCGAACTCGAAGAGAAACTCACCCTCGGCTCAGCCACAAAATTGGCAATCTCAGAGGTCAAAGGAACCATTGGCGAGTTCTTCGGCACCTACCGCATCCTGGGGCTTTACCTTCTCGCCTACCTTCTGTTCATCGACGGCATCAACGCGGTGACCGGCCTTGCTGGGGCCTATGGAGCAGGTGTGCTGGGTGTGCCGCTGGTGGCCAACATGGCGGTGATTCTTCTGGTGCAGTTCGTCGCCTTTCCTTCCGCCGCGTTTTTCATCAAGGTGGCAAAGTGGACCTCGACCAAGACCACGGTGATGATCACGTGCACGCTCTGGGTTTTCGTGGTCTTGATGGCGATTTCCTTCGCTCCCCTGCCCCTCGATGCACACGAAGAGCATGACTTCCAGGCGGAACTCCTGGACGACGGNACGTATTCGATCATCAACGCGACGGATTTCATGATGGCTCCACTCGGTTCGGACCAAGAATTCAGAGAAGCCACGGCAGGCTTNCTTCCGTTGGAAGAATACAACGCTGAGCGCGACCGCAATGAGTTCACCGGTGAGGCACGGATCATCAGCGCGGCGCAACTCGAAGATTTGCTCGAGCATCTTGACGGTTCACGGTTCAGCTTGAGCGTCNATAACGGAAGCATGGACGGATTCTATGCCGGCGAAGATCACCCAACGAGCATCGGGGACGGACCCGTNGATTTCATTCCGAAGCTCGCTCGNCAGCTAATTTGGGANCCGCTCAACATGGGCATTTCCATCCAATGGATGTTCATCGGCATCGGTGCAGGNTTCCTNCTNGGNGGATCNCAAGGCATGGCCCGNTCNNTGTTCTGTCAGATGGTNCCNGAATCACGAAGTGCNGAATTCTTCGGTTTCATCGGCTTCTTCGGCCGTGCGGCTTCGTTCATTGGCCCGGCCCTGTACTTCGGTGTCAGCGGCATTGCCGATGCTCGGACGGCCATTATGTCGATCATGCTCCTCATCGTGCTTGGCGTGATTTTGACGTGGTTCGTGGANGTTGAGGAAGGCGCTCGGATTGCGGCCGAAGAGGACGCGAAGTACGCCAAGATGGCCGGAGACAGCGAGTGAGGTCCGAGCAAGGATGATAGGGCATCTGAATGGATTCCTCTCGGATGATGCCTCCNCCNGCTCCTCTTCCTCCTCCTGACGATGACCCGTGGGACGAGTTCGACACGGCGCCCGCCATCGCTCCNCCCATGCCGGGCCCGCCGGCACAAACAACACCGGCAGCAACCCTCCCCACGCCCCCACCGCCCGTTGAGGGCATGGCGCCAGTGGCTCCGGTGGTTCAACCACCGCTCGCAGCAGCAACACCATCTCCGGCACAGGATGCCGCTGTCCCTGCCGCCCAAACCCCGGTGGTCGCCGCGGCGCCGGCAGCAGCCACGCCACAAGCCGTACCTGCGGCAGCCCAGCCCATGACCACCAACCTCGGAGGCCAACAGGTCATGATGCAAGCTGGCATGATGCCGGTCCAGGCCGGGACCGTCATGCAGGTGCCCGTTCCTGTGGTGAAAGAACCGCGGGAATGGCCACCGATGACCCACATGATCGTCATGGCTGGTTTCGGACTTCTTCTCCTGACGGCCGTCTTGGCCCTGTTCGCCAACCTCGCTGACCCGCCCTCGGCGTTGGATTTCCCCGTCGATGACGACGCAACGTTCGAAGAACTGCAGAGGGCAACTGAGGACCTGGCCTTGGCTGAAGACAAGTACGACCGACGCCAAGCCGTGTACGGGGCGTTCACGCTGTTCTTTGCAACCGTCGGACAACTCGCCGTGGCGGCAGGTTTGCTGCTCTACACGGTGAACGATGGCGAGGACATGCCCGTGCCGGTCAGGGCCGTGNTGCTTGGTGGCGTGCTGCTCTTCCTCATNCGTTTGTTGACCAACGGATTGGANNTAGCTGCACTNCTCTGAGCCTAACTCAACCGGTGCTGCCAGCCCGGTTCGAAGTCATCGAAGCCGTCGAATCCATGGCCCTCGCTGTCTTCTGATTCGTCCACATCCTCGTCGTCAGGCAAATGCGTGCATGCGGCCATGAAGGCCCTGAACAATTCCCGATCGAGGTAGCGATGACGGGACAGGATTTCCTGGATGGCATCCATCACCCGTTGCATGACAAGATTGTCCGTGTGTGGGAGCAGGAGTTTTTGNCGCACGATGAGCGCATCAGCCTGATCGACGGTCGTTGCACTCGCAGGATCGGGCAGGAACCCCGTCCGTTGTGTCCCGTCGATGGCGTTGGTGAAGAAGTCGAACGAAATTCGATTCGCTGCGAGTTCGTCGATGTTCATGAACACTTTACGGACCAACGGGTGAACGGGGAGCACCATCCTCAGAATGATGATCTCATCCGACTCCCCAATGCCGTAGGCTTCGAAGATGTTGCTTGCGATGTCGATCAACAAACTTCCTTCCCGTTCACGAAACGGCCAATCTTCGAGATCCAAGGCCGAAGCGTCCTGATCGGCGATGTACCCAAGCCTCCAGCAGATTTCCGACAAGCGGTCCAAGGGGGTCCGGAATCCGTCCACGCCGCAGGTCTGTCTCACGCGCGTTTGAAGCCTTCCATCCTCAAGAAAGCGGCGCGGGTGCCGCAGCGTTCACGGCATCGCTGACACCTTCGGCGTAGCGGGAGAAATTTTCGTTGAACATCTGCGCCAAGCGGTCTGCGGTGGCGTCGTAGGCCGCGCCGTCGCCCCAGGTTTCCCGCGGCTGAAGCACGTCATCGGGCACGCCCGGGCAGGACGCTGGAACTTCGAAACCGAAACGAGCGTCGGTCACGTAGGCCACGTGGTCGAGCTCACCGTCAAGCGCGGCGTTCAGCATGGCGCGCGTGTATCGAATCTTCATCCGCTCACCGACGCCGTAGGCGCCGCCGGACCAACCGGTGTTGATCAGCCAGGCGGTCGCACCATGTTCGGCCATCTTGGCGGACAACAGGTCGGCATAGACNCCAGGATGCATGGGCATGAAGGGTTCACCAAAGCACGCCGAGAAGGTGGCNTGNGGCTCTTTNACGCCGACCTCGGTNCCGGCGACCTTGGCGGTGTATCCGGAAATGAAGTGGTAGGCGGCTTGCTCTGGCGTGAGTCGGGAAATGGGCGGAAGAACGCCAAANGCATCGCAGGTCAGGAAAATGACGTTCTGAGGGTGACCTCCCCTCGAGTCAGCCGTGCGGTTGTCGATGAATTCGATTGGGTAGGAGCCACGCGTGTTTTGGGTNTTGCTGGTGTCGTGGAAGTCCGGCACGCCAGCATCGTCGAGGACGATGTTTTCCAAGACCGTGCCGAAGCGACGGGTCGTCCCGAAAATGGCGGGCTCATCTTCTTCGGAGAGGTCGATGAGCTTGGCGTAACAGCCGCCTTCAAAGTTGAACACGCCGTTGGCACCCCATCCGTGTTCATCGTCGCCCACCANGGCTCGTTTTGGATCGGCGGAGAGGGTGGTTTTCCCGGTGCCGGACAGGCCGAAGAAAATCGCCGTGTTTTCCCCATTGGTGTTGGCGGAACAGTGCATGGGAAGGATGCCCTTCTTGGGGAGGATGAGGTTCATCACCGAGAAAATCGATTTCTTGATTTCGCCGGCGTAGCGGCTGCCGCCGATGATGACTTCTTTGGCCGCGTAGTTGACGATGACGAAGACGTGCGAATTCACCCCGTCCACAGCAGGATCGGCCTCGAAATGCGGGGCATGAAGCACGGTGAATTCCGGTTCATGCTCNGCCAAGCGCGCCGCATCGGGGCGGACGAACATGTTCCGCGCAAAGGCGCTGTGCCATGCGTTGTGCGTGACCACACGGATGGGNAGGGCTTCNGTGCTCTCTGCACCACAGTACAAGTCTTGCACGAAGAGGGCGTCACGTGCCTCGAGGAAGGCGACGACTTTGGCCCTCAGGGCCGTGAAAGTCGCAAGGTCGGTGGACACGTTGACGTCGCCCCAATTGATGTCCTCGGTGGTGGTTGCTTCGTCGACGATGAATTTGTCGTTTGGCGAACGACCCGTGCGCTCTCCAGTTTCAGTCACCAACGCACGGTGGGCTGAGAGGACCCCCTCGCCACGCTCCACTGCGAGCTCGATGAGGTCGGGCGCGTCCAAGTTCCAGTGCACCTCCCCCTGGGGGTCAAGGCCATGTTGGCTGAGGTCGCCGCTGATGCTGCCAAGGGTGGCGGGCATGACGGTGGGTTCAACCGACCCTCTTAGGCCCTTGCGGTCAGGGCGAGCCGGTGTGGCCAGCAACACCGNCTCAANACCTCGACCGAGCCCCCGAAGCAGATGATTTCNCACCGTGAACCCCGAGGCTTGAAGTCCCACACGCCAAGACCGTGGCATGGAAGAACCGCAGGAGGACGACCTCCTCCGAGAGCGCGCCTTCCAGCGCGCAGGTGGCTTGGACCTGTCCGGCTTCGCCTTGAACGTGGAGCCTGAGGAGGCCCACGAGGAGGACGCCGAGGAAGCGACGGCCCAGGTCGACGCTGCCGTGGGCGACATCCAGTCTCCGTTCGGGCCCGCNTCTGAGCCGAACGAACCGGCCGACGACGTGGTGACTGGCTTGGCCGTTGAAGGCGAGCGTCGCCTCGGNCAGGGATTGCTCGTCGCGATGGTGGTGGCGTATTCTGCGTTGGCTGCATACGTGGGNACGGCCCTTCCGCCAAGCGTGGCCGCCCCGGGCCTGCTCGTGCTCGGTGGAGCAGGGTTGTGGCTTGGCGAGCGGTGGATTCCGCGGCCGTCGATGCGCTTGCTCGGCGTCACATGGGTCATCATTTCGATGAAGATCCTCTACGGATTCGNACTGGACGCGCACCATTGGGGGTGGTTTGATGCCCTGCCGGATGCGGGCCTCGGCCTTGGCATCTCGTTGCTGTGCTTGGTCGGGCTCAACGTCGGCTTGGCNCAGCGTCATGATGACGATGCCATCGCCGCCCAGGCGACCCTGATCCTCCTTCTCGTCGGCAGTGCGGCTGGGGGCTTGTACGGTGAGTTTGGCGTGGCGGTCATGATCGCCATTGGAACCCTTGTGCTGCACGGCATGGCCCTGTTGAGGGGAACGGGTAACCTCGCNAGCCTCGGCATCGCGTCGTCGTACCTCTGGGTGGGCATCCACGCCCTGTCGGACGATTGGGTGGTGCTGGGNTTGCATCTCGTGCCCCTCGAAGACGACCTCCTGACCTTCCTGCTCATGGCCGCCATCACGGGGATGAACGCGGTCATGGCCACACGTTTTGCGCATCACGAGAACTGGTTTTCAGCGGGCTTGCACGCGGTTGGCGTCGGCCGCCCCGGATTGTGGGCGGTGTCCGTCGGTCTCGGCATGGTGGGCGCCACCCTCTCTGTGGCTGCAAACCGTGCCGATGTCGGGTACGCCCTCGCCCAAGTCGCGTTGTTGTTGGTTGCCTTCTCAGGGTCCTATNTGACCGTCAGAAAGGTCCCTTGGCCTNCGTTGCAACTCTGGGTGCTCTGGCTGCCCGCCGTGTTCACGTTGGCGACCATCCCCATGGCAGCGCTTGAGGTCGATTTGGCCGGGNTGTCGGTGTACGCGGTTCACGCCGGGTTGATGGTTGCCTGCACGTCGGTGGTGGTGCTGCAACACGAGGCCAACGTGTCCGATCACGTCCTTTGGGTGGGATCCATCGCGCTGGTCGTTTTGTTGACCCTCTTGGTCCCAGCAGGCAGCGCCGATGCGACGCAGCCCTTGTTGGTGGGCGGTGTGCTGACGGTCTGGGCGGGTNTGGCGTGGCTTGCGTTGCGCCGCGACGCGCCTTCATTGGCCGGTATCGCGGTGCTGAGTCCATGGGCTTGGGCCATGCTCTTTGTCGGTGATTTCGANGATCGTCTACTGTCCAGCGATGTTGTGGCCATCGAGCTCAACAGCCCGCTGCTGGCCTCCTTCCTTGNCGGTGCGATGATGATCACCTATGCCGTCAACCTCCGGTTGGGCGACACGGGCGTGAACNTGGGTCGAAATTTCACGGGCGGCACCGAACTCAGCGCCCGNATTCGGGACGCAGGCAGCCTCGATTTGTGGGCAACAGGAACGGCGATGGCCTTGCTCACCGTCGTGGTCGCGCTCCTCGGTGAGGGCCTGCCGCTTGACGTGGGGTTGACCNTGCTCGTGACCCCTGTGGTCACCGAGGCCTTGGTGGCCTTCCTTGGCGGCCGGAGGCATCACCCCCGACGCACGTTGACCTTGACCGGCGTCGCTGCGTTGATGGTGACCTGGAACCTTGGTCACGCCTCTGTGGTTTCTGCAGCCTTGCTCCTCTCAGTCGCTCTTCTCATCATCGACGGCGCCAAGCGGCGTGAGCNCGTNGAGAATGTGGATGAATTGATGNACATGGATGTGGACGAGGGGGGNCTTCATGCCCTCCTGCTCGGCCTTCTCATGCTCCTGGCTTTGGTGCGCTGGTTGCAGCCGCAGCAGGGTTCGCTCGAAGGTTTGGACTTGGCCATGGATGCCAGCGCGATGGGGGTCATCGTGGCCCTNGGGCTGGCCTTNTTCCTCCGGCGCGAGGTGTTGAGCGGACGGTTGCTGACCAACGTCCTGTGTGCGCTCGGTCTGCTTGTGGCCATGCTGTTGGTCAGCCTCGAAGCGGAATTGCTCGGCCTCCAAGNNGCGCTNGGTGGCATGTTCGTCGCCACCGGAGGGTGGTTGAGCGTTCAAGGAGAAATGAGAAGCGCGCTGCAAACCACCTCCCGCATCGAGCAACGCCGCGAGGAACNGGCGACCCTCGAAGCGCGTCGTAGTGAATTCGCGGAACGAGTTGGTCACACCGACGGGACCGCCATGCATCGCTTGGATCAAAACGCAGAGGGATCGACGCTGNATCTCGCGAGCGCCGCGGACATGCGCAGGACGGCGGAGCGAGCCACGGCACGCCGACCAAAGGTCCAGTCCAGTGATGCATCCCTCGACGGCATCGAACATCGCCCCACGGTGCTGATGGCCTTCATCGGCGCGACCGCATTGAGCGGGGCCGTGTGGTCGTGGCTTGGCGGGCATCATGCGCTCGCGCTGGCGGGGACGTCCTTGCTGATCACCGCCTTCATCGGTCTGGCCCGTTGGTCCGCAGACAGACTGTCGATGCCCCTGCCTCAAGTGTTGGGAGTTGACGCACCTGTTGCGTTGGGACTTGCTGGCTTGGTGTTGGTCGAGATCACAGGCCGAGTCGGTGGATTCGTGGTGCTCTTGAGCGATCAATTNCANCTNTTGGCGTTCGTGCTTGGATCCTTGTTGGTGGCTTCCATGCACGTGCTGGGACGGGACCAACTTGGCCTGCGCTTGCCGGCTTTTGCCGATGCNCTGCTNTGGACGCTCGTGGCNGGACGTGTCGTGACCCTGTTCGTTGGTGGTGAAGTTCCGGTTCCCCTGCGTGTGGACCCCTTCACGGGTGAAGCACTGAACTGGATTGTACCGCTGATGGTCCTCGANGCAGCGCTNNTGGGCCTCGTCGCACTTCACGAATGGGTGGAAGGCATGCGACGGCAACGCGGCCTCGCCGACCAGCGAGGCGCTGGGGGGCGTGCGATGACGGCCCTGCTCGTCGTCCCCCTNTCCTTTGGGCCAGCGGGGCTTCTTGCTTTGATGGCGGGGTTCCGACGCGGTCTCGCGTGGCGGCAACCTGCGGTGCCGTTGTTCACGGGCGTGNCCGTTCCTGCCGCGTGGGCTTCGCTGGTGTATTGGCTCGGNCCCACGCTCGGCATGACGCTTCCGGGCATCGTACCGGCCGCGCTGCTGTTCGGAGCGATGGCGTTGGTGGCGGCCGCGTGGACGGTGCTTGCCGAGCAACCGCTGTGGTTGGCCGCAGCACTGCAGGGCGGACACCTCTTGCTCATTCCCGCGGCTTGGAGCGGGTATGGTCTCACGGGGGCGGTTGTGGCCCTGCTTGTGCTCAGCGGCTGGTCGTGGATCATCGGCATCCTCGTGCTTCGCCGCTCGTGGCGCGTGATCGGTTTGGCGGACCTCTTGGCGGCATGGGTTGGATTCGGGATGGCCGTCATCGCGGGCGTAGCGGCCAACAGCGTGCTGGTGATGCTCGTCATCACCGTTGGGCTGCTTTCCGCCGTGACGTGGTTGACGCAACGTGATGCGGATGCGATTGCCGTTGACTGAGGGTTAGGGCGTCAACGCAGGGCGAAGCACACCGTCGAGCGCCGTCAGCAGGGCTTCCATCTGTGCCGCGGCGCGCGGGTGGTCGACNCGGGCGCTGAGGCTGGTCTTGGCCTGTGTGCCGCTGTTGCGAACCCCGAGGCTGAAGCGTGTGCCGTCNATCGTCCCCTGGACCATGAGCAGGTTCGGCTCTGCATCCAAACCGCCCGCGGTGATCTGAACCGCATGCGGCAGCGCTGCGTGAACCGTCGCAAGCACCGCATCCGCTAGAGGTCCATCTCCAGTCCAACGGGAGCGCTCAGCGGGTGCAATTGACACCCGTTTCTTCCACCCGCCTGCTTGCCGCACGGCGCCATGCCGCCCAAGCCCTGCAAGGAGCACTGCAACGAGGCTGGCAGCGCCGTCCCCAACGAGGGACCAACCGCTCGGGCAACGGNAGGGAAGCACGAGGTGACCGGAGTCTTCGACGCCAACCACACAAGGCGTTTCAGCCTCGCTGGCGTTGCCCAAGGCCACCGAAAGCCAGCGGTCACCCACGGCCGTCTCCATGACGTGGCCGACGTGGGGCATCGCTTGGGCGCTGCTGCTGAGGGCCAAATCCGATTCGATGGAAGCAGCAACGGTCCANGTTCGGTCTCGGGCGCCCGCCTCGAGCAAGCGCAAGGCCATGGCATCGCCGTCNACGACCGCAGGGCCGTCCGANTCGGCGACCAGCAACAANCATCGGTCCCCGTCCCCGTCCAGGGCAGCNCCGATCAGCGTACCTTCTGGTGCCTGTCGCACGTGACGCAACAGAAGGTGATCTTCGTTCGCCGCCTCCTCCCAGGTCCACCGCTTGCCTGGNGCGAGCTCCCCCGCACCGCAATCCCGGTTCATGGCGACGGCTGCGTGACTGACTTCCTCAACGCGGAGGCCCCTTGCCTCAAGCCACGCCGGGAACCACCTGATGGCTGAGCCTCGACTNAGGTCCAGCAGCAGAGGCATCGTCGAGTCGTGAATCAGAGCACCGTCGGTGTCTGGAAACATGCCACTGAGGTCCTCCATTCTNGCGTGCAACCAATCCGCATGAGCGTCCTCAAATCGATCTTCGCCGTGGTNCCCATCAGCCCTGTCGCCGACCAGGTGCAGCAAATCATGATCCTCTTGGGCAAGGTCAAGCATTGTCCGCGTCAGCCGAACTTCAAACTCAGGCNTCGATTTTCTCCCTGATGCGTCGAACACCTTCAGCCCTGAATCCTCCACAGGGTTGTGGCTTGCAGNGATCATTACGCCCGCATTCGCCTTCGTCTCCAGAAGCACGTGATGCACCAGCGGCGTTGCGCAGGTGCCCAGAAGGGTGACGTTCCAGCCTGCAGCCAGAAAAGCGTCCTGAACGGCGTGGACCAAGGCTGGATTTCCAGGCCGGTCGTCCCAGCCGATCACCACTCCGGCGTCTTCTGCATCCAGCGTTCGAGCCAGCGCTTGACCCGCTAACCAAGCCAGCGGGAGGGTCAAACGTCGTTCGTCGACCAGGGCATCAATGGCCTGACGCGTCCCACACGGTCGGAGGTCCACCTCGCCNCGGATGCCGTCGGTGCCGAACACGTTCATGGGGCCACCTCAACGATGCCGCTGCTGTTCCATGTGGACACCTGTGACGGTGACGTTTGGGTCCACCGTGGACGACGGCCCAAGCACGCAACCCGGGTTGGTGACCACGTTGCAGCCAAGCTGAACGCCGTCGCCGAGAATTGCGCCGAATTTCCGCACGCCTGTGGCCACGCGTTCGNCGTCNATCCAGACGTGAACTTCGCCACCGTCGTGGCGAAGGTTGGACAATTTTGCACCCGCACCGAGGTTCACNCCCGCGCCGAGAATGCTGTCGCCGACGTAGTTGAAGTGCGGGGCCTTGGCGCCGGGAAGAAGNATGCTGTGTTTCACTTCNGTACAGTGGCCGATGACGCTGTTTTGGCACGCCCANGTCCATGGTCGCACGTAAGCGGCGTGACGGACCACCGCACCTGCTTCAATCANGCAAGGNCCAATCANGTGGACGCCGTTCTCGATGACCGCGGTGCGATGAACGGCCACGCGTCCTTCCTGTTCGTCCACGGTGTAATGGTCGCCATGAGCGTNGATCAGCTCGTCCGCCGTATCGATGGCCGTGACCAACTGGGCCCGAAGTCCGTTCGGAGATGCCGGGTCGAGCAGGGACCAAACCGGGCCGTCCGGGAACCGGGGCCCAAGGCCCTGCGTGTGGCTGGGAAACAGGTCCGCAGCCCTCGGGAGGCGTGGCGCCATGCACCGGTGAGAGGACCACGCCGCATCAAGGTGCCGTGTTCAAGAGGCAACCCTGTAGAGCCGCTTGCCGGTGGTCGCGTCCAGCGTGAACGCCACGGCCTCCTTCAGGTACCTCGGGATGAAGTAACCCACCTTGCGGGCGGTCAGTCCGTGGTTGCGCATGCGTCGGACATTGGCCAGGTAATCCACGATGTCGGCTGCCGTGCAGTTGGGGTTGGTTTCCACGTACGCGAGGATTTCATCCTTGAGACGTTCAAGTCGTGCGCTCTTCTGCGACCCCTTACCGTGCATGANGACATATNGACGTCTGAGCACTTCAATGTGGCGTGGGAGGTCCCATGGCTTTAGCCGTGGACGTCGAGGACGTCACCCCAATCGCAGGCCGANCCGCGTCNGAAGACGTTCTCGTGAAATTCCCGTTGAGGGTAGTGCACACAACGCGCCAGCCGGCCGCGATGGTCGTAACAGCCACGGCGGACGTGCACAGGGACCATGACGNTGGAGAGNTCGACCTCNGGTCCGNTGAACGTTGGTGCAGGNCGCTCCACGCG
This sequence comes from Methanobacteriota archaeon, assembly GCA_002694585.1. Lineage (GTDB taxonomy): Archaea > Thermoplasmatota > Poseidoniia > Poseidoniales > Poseidoniaceae > MGIIa-L3. Next base: position 15,127 of record NZMM01000053.1, on the reverse strand, counting down.
TTCCTCGGCACCGTCCCACTGGATGTCGTCTCGTGTNGGNTGATCCAAGGGTTGTGTCTCCACATGCAAACGGCCTTCTGCCGGGCGGACCGGCTTCCAGACGCCGGGCCGGTCTTCGGCCAACCACATCGTCAGGCGCTTCATTTCGGGTCGCGTGAAGAGGCCGAGGTGGGCCACTTCCCACCACCCGCGCGACCGTGCCAGCGTCACGTGATGGAGTCCGGGTTGAATGTGCCGCGCATCTTGTCCGTCCGTCCACGTGCGGCACAGGTCCGAAAGGCGCACGCGGAGGATGGGCGCCGCTTCACACCGAAGCGCAGCCAGCCGGTAGGGGTTGGCCAATTCTCCAAGCAACAGCAGCGGCCATCGTTCCTCGAGNGAAGCGGCGNCATGNGCCTTGAGCAGCTCGGGTAAGGCCGTGCTTTCAGCGTCCGTGTACGACGCGGCCCACGCCCTCAGGNCGNTCAGGTCCAACGTGNCNTCNTGNGGCGTNNCGGGGGGNGTCAGCACCCAGGTGGCCTCCGGCGTGTGCAGCAGGTCGGTCTCAGGCANAGCCACNGGGGACGACGCNGGACTGTAGGGCCAAAGCCGGGGGCTGCGNCCGTCCATGTGGCGTGGACCGGCCGATTGCCCATCAATGCCCCGCTCAGGCGGAGAAGGTGTGAACCGATTGGCACGCGGGGCACGTCACCTTGATCGGGCGCACNCTGGGGATACCCAAGGCCGCGCCACAGACCGGGCAACGGAACGCTTGGTNGACCTGCGCTCTCCGCGCTTTNGCCTCTGNGCTCGGGTCGTACCCGTAACGGTATTGCGAGAGGTCGAGGCTTTCCATGGTCGACGGCGGANCTGGGACATCGGGGGCGGCGTTGAAGGGAGGTTGCTCGGCTTGTGCCGCTGGTGCAGCACCACCAAGGTGGGCGTTGAGCGCCCGCTCGACCTCGGCAGGCGTCACGCCATAGGTTCGAGCGACGGCGTCCATGGCCAACATGCGGTCATATCCTGAAAGGGAGGCGAGCCGATCAAGGTCCTCTTGGCTGACCATGCAACTACCTGACCACCACCTCGTTTCAGGCTTCCCCGGCCTCGCTTATGCAGCGGAGACCATTCACACGCCGCGGTACGGGGCGTTGTAGGGTTGCCGTTCCTTGAGGCTGCGGTTAACCACCATGGCAAACCACAGCACGACGATCCAAATCATGGGCATCGTCAGTTCACTGAGGATGCTCTGGACTTCGAACGTGAACTCCCCGGCGAGGACTTCGCTGGCGATGGTCAGAGACGAATCCACGAAGGAATAGACGACGAGGCCGAAAATCGAGAGGATGATCATGCGTCCGGAGAAGTTGCCTCGCTTGATGCGCAGCATCATGAATCCCGCCGTCGAGGTCAGGAAAGCCAGCACAATCCACGCCAGGGCGCTGTGCAGGGTTTCCAGCCACACAGACGCAGACGCGCCGGCCGTTTCGGTCAGCAACTCGTATTGTCGCCAGCCTTCGGCCACGGCGAAGAGCGCGCTGAAGAGGGTGGCCGTCCAAAGCAGCGACGTGAACATTGCCGCGTCGGCGTTTTCACGCATCTCCTGCATCACGCGGTTCACGTTGTCGTCGATCCCAGCGCCCTTGGCGAAGATGTACAGCCCGGTGAGCAGCGGCAGGCCGCCCAGCACCACGCTGCCGATGGCGTCGGGCAGCATCACGCCAAGGCCGAGGATGGCCAAAATCAGGCCGGCGGGAATCATGAAGCGGGAGCGCCACTTTGGATCTTCGAGCGCCTTGACGATGTAGTAGTAGGTCCCCTCAATGCCCTTGGATTGCTTGACGATGATCTTCTCGATGTGCTCGATCTTGACCCGGGACTGAATCAAGGGAAGCACAGCCTCGTCTTCGGCGCCGTCGGTCACGACGATGCAGCGGTCGGGTTGGAAGGCGTTGACCACCTCGTCGAGTTGTGCCGAGATGGCGCGGTCGGAGCGTTGCCCGACCTTCTCATCACCCGTGAGGACCGCGACTTCGACTTCGTCCTCCGCGCCTTTCGATTCGAGGAGGCGGTCGTACTGCGCCAAGGCGCCCAAGATGGCGTTCGTGTCGCTTTCTTCCGGGTCCGCCATCCCGAGTTTGAGGGCCGCGGTCAGCACGTTCCTTCGGTTGACGACAGGACCGCGAATGGACGTCTTGTTGCCAAGGTCATCGTCGCGGTCAACGGTCAGCACGAGGATGCGGTCCATGGTCGGCTCTGACGCGACGAGAGCGCTCCCTCCCTTCAAGACCTGTGTCGAATCGTGTCAGCAGGAACGGAACTTCGCTCCTTCGACGCTTTCCTGCGCATCAACCATCGGCTGGTGGCGGAGCGTCGTGCTGCACGACCGGGGCTGCTTCCTCTTCCATGCGCTGCTTCCAGCGCTGCTTTGAGCGCACGTACTTCAGCGGATGCGTCAACCATTCGCGGTCGCACAAGCGGTCGTCGCCGGGNANGACTGGGCAGTTGTGGTTGACCTTCAACTTCGCACACCCGGCTGGCGTGTAGCCCTGTTCGTAGACGTGGCCGACCTGGTAGGTGGTGGTGGCTTNGCTGAAGTCTGGNGCGCCACGGAAGAAGTCCACCGTGGTGGTCTGAGGCAATTCCATCGTCGATCCCATGGAGGCGAGGAACACCCGNCCGAAGTGGTTCACGTTGACCCCGTTGGCCAAATCGGCCACAATGCGTCGCATGCACGGTGGCCAATCTTCCTCGTCCACTCCGGCCAGTGCGATGCTTTGCTGCACCCGTGCTTCCATCAGGTTNCGGACGATGCCGATGGGCAGGGCGAGGCGTGACGCCAACTCATCGTTGACCTCGGCNACTTTTTCGAGGGCATCGGCTTCGATGCCTGCTTTGATGCGCTCCCTGAGCAGGCGGGCCACTTTGGCCGACGAGCTGTACTGGGCCTCGCTGTGGAGTCTGATGCTGCCTTCGGACAGCTCGGTGTTGGCCAAGCGCCAGCGGTCACCGGTGATCTTCGGGCACACCTCGATGAAATCGGCCATGCCGATGGTCCACTCGAGGTGCGGCAAGGCCGTGCCACGCTCACCGCGCCCGCTGGGGCCGCGGTGCTCGCGCGAGCGAATGTCGGACATGTACGTCCTCGCGACAACAGGCAGGGCCCGCTCGTCGTTTCTCAGCAAGCGCTCGGCGCGNTGCGCTTCGGCCAGCGCCCACCGGGCCACGAGCCGTTCGTCGCGGGTGGCGCACACGACCAAGCGAGCGTANTANAANGAAAAGGCCTCGATGAGGCGNCCGTTTTCGCTGTGCAGATCCCCACCGGACAGGCTGACGCCCTCTTCAGCTTCGACGGTCTCAATGAGACGGATCCTGGCCCGCGCTCGGGCCGGTTCCATGAAGCTCCCTTCCAGCAATTCATCGAGCGTGATGCGGTGTTCACCGGCCAAGGCCGCAATCCACGGTGAGGCCTGCGGCAAGAAGGGATAGCGTGCCAACGTCACCACGTCTTCGACGGGTTCTGGCTCGCGTGGAACAGGCACGCAAAGGCACGGGTGGCCACCGCTTATCATCCTTCGACGCCGACCGCCCGCTTCAANGACCGACGACGTTCACCGAAACACGTGTTCCCCGCCGCTGCACCGCCCTTGCTGGCCGTGCAGGACGAAGTTCGCGCGGCCTTCGGTTGGTCGGTGGAGGNTGACCAAGACAGCGCGCTGGCGCTGCATGCACNCATGTCCGCNGCTGCCCCTTACGGCGTTGAGGNCTGGGCCGCTCAGGCCCGTGATGCGGCCCTGCGTGATCTGNTCNAACGCTGTCGCGNAGCATCCCGCGTGGTGGTGGTTGGCGCTGCAGCGACCGTCGAGGACGTGAANGCCGCNGCAGGGCCGGAGACCATCTTCNTCGCCGCAGACGGAGCGGCGGGTGCGGTNCCGGATGTGTTCCCGCTNGTGGCCGTGGTCAGCGACCTTGACGGTGGCGTTCATCTCCACGATGCGGTGCAGCGCGGCGNGACGGTCGTGCTGCATGCNCATGGCGACAACCGNGAGGCGTGGAAGAACCACCTTGCAACGTGGGCCGAAAAGAGCAANCCGCCGCGNCTNGTGCTGACCCATCAGGTNCCNNNAGCCATCGAGGGCATGCACAATCCTGGTGGGTTCACCGACGGGGACCGTGCCGTATGTTTGCTGCGATGGATGGGCATCGGGGACGATCAGCTTGCCNTTGTGGGGTTCGCCATGGACCGTGTCGGCGCGTGGTCCGGNACCACCGATCCTGCACGAAAATTGGAGAAATTAAGGTGGATGGCCGAGGTCTTGGGGCGTCTCGGCTTGACGCANCACGCCTTGCTGGGGGACGAGACCTCATAGCCAATGGGTCCACGCTTTCCTGCTATGGCCGAGGCAGGGCTCCTTCGCGGGGTGCTGGTGTGGGCGGTCGCCATCGCCGTGGTCAACGTGGCGTGGGCGTTGGTGGTGGACGGTGAAGCCGTCCGAGAACTCAACGACGCCGATCACCCGTTCCAGGAGAGCGTCCCGATTCCCATTCAGGGCCTGCTTGGCGCTGAGGGCCCCCTTCCGGCCGTGTTTGAAGCCGAGTTCGAACACTTGGCCGACCCGACCGCTGAGGTTGGATGGNCCATCACCTCGGCCGACGGGACCGTGGTCGCGNNGTGGAACGGAACCGTGCAAGANGGGGCCAGCGGTTGGNAAGGCACGCTTCCGACCGGAGATTACGTCCTGACCAGCTCNGGTCCCGATCAGGTNGTGGCGTACATGACGCTCACGCTCGAGCCGCTTGGCCCCATGCGGGTGGAGGGGCATCTCTTCGCGACGCTTGGCCTCATCNTCATCGCCTTCGCCGACCGAGGCATCCGNCGCTGGTTGGATTCGCGGGAATCCAAGGGCGATGGGGAATCNNTTCCCATCGGNTTNCGTGNNGTGCGGCCGNTGGTTGACGAAGATCCGGTTCACGTCGACGGGCANTGGANCCCTCCTGTTCGCGGNTGATCACAAGAAATCAGCCAANGACATNTGNCGCGCNCNNTCGTTGTTGAACAGGCTGTCCACCGAGGAGGCCAGCCATTCGACGTTNTGTCGGGTGTAGGTGTCNACGCCATAGGTCTCCATCACGTGACGTGTGACTTCGATGTACTTCCGCACGGCGCCTTCGGAGACCGTGAGGGCAAGGTTGCCACCGCACTGGTCACCCTCGGAGCGGGACACGCCGTGTGCAGCGAGTCCGCGGCCGCCGACCTTGGTCAGNTGGATGCATTTCCCCGCCAGTGGCATACGACGGTAGGAATGNCCGCACTTCACGCACCTNACNTTNTGGCGTGCGTAGGCGTTGAGGTTGCCACGCAAGTCCGGCAGGAAGTGCGAGCGAATCACGCTGCTGGCCACCAATCGAATGTCCACGCCACGCANCCTGTGCCCCAAATCCAGCTGTCCGTTCATCTTGTCNATCATCGTCTCGAGGGTCTTGTAGGCTGATAGCGCAGGCCCACGGTCCATGGCCTCGCAATCGTGCGTGAAGCCGTATCCGCGAACGGCCGCCACCGTACCAAGTCGGCGTTCAGCGATGTCCATCATCTCGATGACGGTNTTGGGGTGGGGCTGCTGNTGCGTGGCTTCGTAGAAGGCCGCTTCGTAGTACCATGCGCAATCCACGTTCAGGGCTTCNTTGTCCACTTCCGTCGGATTCAGNCGAGTCGTGAGCACCAGNGGAGCGTCCATCTGGCCGCCNCGGTTGGCGGGCAGGATGTCGCGGCTGAAGTTGAGCAAACCGTCCATGAGGAGCATGATGGCATCCTCGTCGCCGTCGCAGTTGCGACGCTTGGCGGCATGGAACAAGGGGTGAGCGTAGCCGCCAGAACAGTCCGCCCAGCCGATGATGCGCGACAACACCCCACCAGAGGTGTGCGGCGCAAGGGCACAAATGAGGTGGCCGACCAAGTCCTCNGGCGTGCGGACGTTGTAGAAGGCCGGCATGTCGTAGAATCGGACCAGCAGGTCATCGATGAACGCCGCCGTGCGGAGGAAGAATTCCTTGGCGTTGGCGGCGACGATGAAGTCCTGTGGGAACATTTCCAGCACCTGGTCGTCACGCTCGAGCGGCTCACCCGTGTGGTCGTGGGTGTACCCAAGGTCCAGCAAGGCGGAAACGCTGGTTCCGATTTCTTTGGGACGGAAGTGGGTGACGGGCACGTCGCTCATGTCGTAGCGTACCGTGCCGTCGCGGAAGACAGGGAGGGTGTGGTGGGCGCGCAGGATGCCCTTTTCGATNGGCTCGGGCGTCTGATTCCTGCTGTTCAGGGTCTTGACGCACTTGACCTGCTTTGGCAGNCGATCAAGGCCCAACCGAATCCGCGCNTCCTCAAGCAGGGTGTCGAGTTCNATGGTCTGAAGCTCNCCCCTNCNNCGTGAATCTGCACGCGCGTTGCCGGCCATCTCGGTGGGTCCACCACAGGTTTCTCCCGCCCTGGCCCGGCCCANGTCGTCCACCCTTCGGTGGTGNCAGTTCAGGTGNGGGCTCTCTTTCCCGCACACCGTGCANATGCGACGGCCNACCTGCACGCGGATGCTGCGCTTTTCCTCCGCGTTGGCCANCAGCCGCTGGGCCCCNCCGTTCAGGTCGATGGGGAACAGGGCGTGGGACATNGGGCTCATCACGCGCGCAGCCGCCTTCTCAGGCCGGCCCATGCGGCAACCCACTCGGACCGGAGCGCTGTGCTCCCACCGCAAGCGCGACATTCGACGCACGAGAGGGAGCAATCCGTCCACGACCTGATCGTCCTCCAAGGACTGCGCGGCGTGGTAGGCCTTCGGGTCGGCAGGACCCGGGTCCGGCACTTCAGCCGCCGCCTGACGCCCGACTTCGTCGGTTTCGGCGATGCCCAGACCCCGTTGACGGGCGTCGGTTTCCGCCGCGATGCGCACCGTCGCACGCTCCAGGTCGAGGGCGCGGTAGCGCGCTCGCTCCTCTTCGAGCAGGGCTGCGGCGTTGCGCAAGTCGGCGATGTGCCGCTTCACGGCCGTGGCCATGTCCTCNACGGCAAGCGGTTGTGCACCTTCGCTGGCGAAGCCAAAGCCTTCCAACATCGCTTCCCAACCGCCGGTGAGGANNAGGTCCTCGCCGTCGTGCCGATGCTGCACACCGAGCAGGAGGGCGGCGCCCTTGGCCAGACCGTGCTGGAGGAAGGTCCACCATTCCGGCGTCCCTTCTGTGAAGATGCCTTCCTCTGGGCGGACCGATGGCCCAGGGACGTCCNGCGAACCTGCTTCGGGCTCGACCTCGGGCCGTAATTCGTCCATCACGTCGGCCGACCAGTTGGACACGCCGCCCACGATACGCAGCACGCGCTGACCGTTCCCGTTTTCGATGGAGGCCGCAGACAAGAGGCCGAGCCATGCTGGCATCCATTCGATGGGCAGGTCGAGGAACCACGGGTTGTTGGGCGGCGCCATGGAGGTGCCGAACCGCAGCGCGACGCCCTTGGCTTGGGCCCATGTCAGCGTTTGGCGACGCAGCCACGGATGCCATGCGTTGCGGGCCAGCGCACGGGCCGCATCGTCGTCGCCCAGCGCGCGGCCGGGCACGTCGTCCGGCATGTCCGAGCGGGAACATTCCAGCAAGGCCGCGAGGTCCGTGATGTCGTCTTCCGTGGCCAGCGCGTTGAGCATGTCCGAGGCCCACCAGTCGGTGGTGTAGCCGGCAGGCACCAGCGACTTGTTGTTCTCCATGAATTCGCCGTAGCCTAGCACCAACTCGCCGTTGTCCCAGACCGAGGCCACGTCCTCGCGCAGGGCAAGGTAGGCGTTCAGATCGTCAATGCGACGGAAGGAGCCGTTGCGGAGGATGACCCAAGGCCCTTCGCTTTCGTCGCACGGCGTGATGGCACAGGCTTTGCCTGGGCGCTCGATTTTCATCTGCGTTCCGACAGTGATGAAGTCGTCCATGGCGGCCATGCACGCGGGATTGGCGCTGGCCGCGGCCAAGCCTGAAGGACGGGCGCGGCCGTACCTCAAGCGAAAACCACCGGCCTCCAGAGGAGCGCCAAAAACAGGCCTGCCGGCGATGATGTCGTTCATGAANTTGGAAATGGGAGCNACCTGTCGGGACGTGAACCCCTTCGTGCCGCCNTCTTNCTTTTCCTTGCCTTTGGCGGCGAACTTGGAAACGAAATCCCAGCCGGGCACCTTCAACCGCTCAGTGTGCTTCTGAATCTTCGGCGCCTTCAGGCACATGCCTTCACCGATGACCAGCAACACGCCGCCGCGAATGCGGGTGTCGTCGACGTTGCGGACGCGCCCGTACCCGGCACATTCGATGCGTTCGGTGGACTCGCCGTTGATCATGATGGGGCAGGCCCGCACGATTTCCTCGATTTCAGCGGGGGAAGGGCGGTACTGCAGGTTGCCGCGGAAGAGTCCGAACTCCTCCTTGACGCGCTCCACTTCGGGGTCGGTNGGCTTGTAGGGGTCGATGCCCAACTCCCGCCGGATCATGTCTGCGATGAGCACGGCCAGGGCNTGCGCGGTTCCACCCGCTGCGCGGATGGGGCCGGCAAAGTAGACGGAGACAAAAGACGAGCCGTCGACGTTGCTGAGCAAACGGACCTCAGAGATGCCTTCGAGCGGGGCGACCAACACGGCTTCGGTCAGGACCGCCAAGCCGACGCGGAGGCCCACATCAATGCTCTTGACCATGTCGTACCCGTTGTCACGGAAGGCCGCAGCGACCTTTTGAGCCATCAAAATGGACGTCGTTTCACGGTCGTGTTCCGCCAGCATCGCACGGATGTCGTCGGCCACTGGGTGGCCGTCGAGGTGCTCGACGAGCAACTTCTCGGTTCGGCTGGCCAAGTCGGCAGCGCGAGGAATTTCCACGTGGTCTCGAGGATCGAAGCGTTTGGCACGCGCCGCTTCTGCGATGGCATAGGCTTCCTCGGTCCGCTCGTCCAGCCACAGGTGGTACCGCTCCATTTCCGCTTCCAAGCGGGCCACGTCAAGCCCGAGCANNGGGTCGTGGTGTGGGGCGCCGACAGCCTCGGTCGACGCCATANACGAANAGTCCGGGCGACCGTTCATCAATCCAACGTCGTGCTCGGGAAGGTTGATGCTCCCACCGCATGGCCTTGGAGCCATGACGGTGGACGCCAGCCTCGCCGACGACNCACGACGGGCGCGGCTCGTCGACCTCGTGCGCGACCTTTCCTTCCTCGACGGCGGCAGCGACGACGCGTTCACGCTGGCCAGCGGCCGCACGTCGCGCTGGTTCTTCGACCTCAAGCCGGCGATGATGCACCCCGAGGCAGCTCGGCTGATCGGGGCCCTCATTTGCTCCCGCTTGCCGGCCTACGAAGCCGACGTCGTGGGCGGGCTGGAATTGGGCGCNGTGCCGCTCACGGCGCTGGTCATCGCNANCGCAGATGCGCCGGACANGCTTCGTGGCATCATGGTCCGCAAGGAGCCCAAAGGGCGCGGTGGGCGCAAAACGAACAATCCCCCGGGCGTGGAGGGTTCNTCCCTCGCCGGCGGNGGNCGCATCGTGGTGCTTGAGGACGTGACGACCACNGGTGGTTCAGCGGTCAAGGCCGTGGAGCGTTTGCGGGCTGAAACCGACTGCGNCGTCGTGGGCGTCATTTCCATTCTCGACCGCCAGGAAGGCGGCGCTGAGGCCTTCGCTGCTGCGGGCATTCCCTTCGAGAGCCTGCTCGTGCGCTCGGACATCGCAGGGTGATCCCATGCCGCATGAGGTCCTCGTTCCAGCCGAGCTGGATTCGGACCCATCCATGTCCGTCGTGCGCGACCNAACGGCTCCCGATGGCCTCTCCTTTGTGCATGGNGAGGCTGCGAAGCCNTTGGCCACGCCGTGGCAGGTNTCTGCCGAGCGTGCGGCGTTGCTGAATCCGGACCGCNTGCCCGTTGGCGCCGTGCTTGACGTGGCCTGCGGCAGNGGTGTTCAACTCGCGGCCCTGGCGGCCATCCTTGAGCGTCCGGCCATCGGCGTTGAGTTGGACCCAAGCCGGGCGAGGGCGAGCGCGCAAAACCTGCACGTCGTGGCGTCTTGGTTCGGCGCGCTGGAGGCCCCATGGTTCCTGCAATCCCGCATCCTCGTGGGCGATGGGACCGACGCCAATGGGGTGCTCGAGGCCGTGGGCCATGCCCCCGTTGGCTTGCTTCAACTCGACCCCGCTCGGCCTCGAAATTCCAGGACCCACGACCTGGACGAAATGGCCCCTTCGCCGAACACCGTGCTTGAGGCTTGGGCGAATCACCTCGCGTTGGGTCCAGACGGGCCCGCGGTGCTGCTCGACCTCTCGCCACGCCTCACGCACGACCAACGCTTGGCGATGGAAGCGGTCATTGACGCCCATTGCCCAGGCATCCAACGCACATGGGTGTGGGGCTCCCGCGGGGGCGGTCGCGTGGACCGACTTTCGGCGTGGTTGGGGGGAGCCTCCTCGCCTGAGGTGGCTCGGCGCTTCGTGCGTTATCCCGCCGACGGATCCCTCCCGCTCATCGTCGAGGGCGGTCGTCCGCTCCCCCTCGGTGAAGACCTGCCAACGCTCGTGCGACGCCCGCCACGCCGAGGTGAGCACGTGAGCCTCATGGACGCTGCGTTGCTGGCCTCGGGATTGGCCGAAGCGTGGCTTTTTGGCCACGTGGGACAAGAGGCTGCGCTCTCATGGACTGCGGTTGAAGGCCGTCGTCCTCAGGTCCATCATGACCAGGCGCTGAACCTTCCCCCTGAAGAGCGCGGGTTGGTGCAAGCCACCGGCCGCGTTGCAGCGGTGGTGCATCAGGCGCCAAGCGAGCAGACCGTTGACGAGTTGGTGGCGCTTGCGCTGGAGCACGACGTGGCCCGCTTGACCCTCAGGTGCGCACTGCCCGCCGAGCTTCAGCCGAAGCTTCAGGGCTCGCTCGACCGCCAATTGTCCCGCCGACATGGCCGCCGTCATGCCTTCCTCTGCCATGCGGGACAGGGGCCTGATGTGCATCTGCTCTGCGTGGGTCCAACCGTTCAAGAAGGGAAGCGCTGAACGCGACGCTGCGCCTCAAAGAGCGGAGTTCTCGCCGCCGCGGTCTTCAAATAGGGGAGTTCGGTCGGCACGTTGCTCGACACCATGTCGAACGCGATGGAGGCACCACGGATGGCCAAGAAGGACGAAGACCTCGGAGACGATTTCTCCTACATCATCCGCATGTCGGACACCGACGTGGACGGGCTCCGCCCCCTTGCCTCGGCGCTTACCTCGATCAACGGCGTGGGTGCTCGCACCGCCATCCAAATTTGCCGCCAGACTGGCTTCGAGCCGACCCGATTGGCCGGCCACCTGACCGCCGACGAGCAGCAGACGCTCATGAAGGCCGTCGAAGACTATGCGGAGAAGGTCCCGCTGTGGATGCTCAACCGACAGCGCGACATCGAAAGCGGTGAGGAACTCCACCTCACCGGGCAGTCCGTCAAGCTCGTCCAGAAGGACGACATCGACCGGCTCCGTGCCATCAAGGCCTACCGCGGTGTGCGTCACGCCAACCGCCAGAAGGTCCGCGGCCAGCGCGGTCGCTCCAACGGCCGTTTCGGCCTGACGCTGGGTGTCCAGCGCAAGAAGTGAGGAAGGGTGAAGCATCATGGGTGAACCAAAATTCTCGCGACCAAAGTACGACACGCCCTCCCACCCGTGGAAGGCCGACCGCATCGAGGAAGAGCACGCGATTCGTGCCAGCCACGGCCTGAAGAACATGAAGGAAATCTGGAAGGCCAAGTCCCAACTCCGCCGCCACCGCCGTCAAGCTATGCGCCTCATCGGTAACGTGGACACCACGGAAGGACACGGCAAGCGTGAGATGGAGGACCTGCTCCACTCCCTGCACCAGAAGGGCCTCGTTACCGCGGAGGCCAGCCTCGACGACATCCTTTCCTTGGGCGTTGAGGAGATCCTGAACCGACGCCTGCAGGCCCAAGTCTACTACAAGGGCCTGGCCAGCACCATCAAGCAGGCACGCCAACTCATCACCCACGGACAAATCGTCATCGGTGAGCAGAAGGTGACCATTCCCTCCTACCCCGTGTCCCGCGACGAAGAGGAGCTCATCGNNTACCACCCCTCCAGCCCCCTCAACAACCCCAACCNCTCCATTCGCNTGGCGATTGAAGACCGCCGCTCCGAGGCNGAGTACGCCGTCGAAGAGCAGGTTGACCCCGAGGCCACGCCCGAATTCGCCGCTGAAGTCGCCGAGGCCGCCGCCGAGGCGCCCTCTGCCGCTGACGACAACGGAGGTGAGGCCTGATGTCCGACCGTCGCGCTGTCGTTCACATCTTCTCGTCCTACAACAACGTCCTGATGACCGCCACCGACTTGACCGGTGCCGAGACCATCACCACCTGCTCCGGTGGACAGGTCGTCAAGACCGCCTCCGACAGCGGCGGTCAGTTCGCGGCCACCCGTGCCGCAGAACGCCTCGCCGATGCCCTGCGTGAGAAGGAGTTCACGCAACTCATCATCAAGTACCGCGCGCCNGGCGGAAACAAGGCAAACACGACCGGACCCGGTGCACAGGCCGCCATTCGCGCCCTGACCCGTGCCGGCATGACGATCACGCGCATCGAGGACGTCACCCCCATNGCCCACGACGGGACGAAGAAGAAGGGCGGACGCCGCGGGCGCCGCGTCTGAACGAGGTGGATNNACATGAACATCGAAACCGTGAACGGTTGGCCCAAGGGCCGCAAGGCGAAGTACCTCATCAGCGACACCGACGCNTCGCANATCAACGCCATCCGCCGCGCCATCCTNAGCGACGTACCCAAGTTGGCCATCGCTTTCGTCGACTTCACCCAAGGTGTCAACCAAGACAACCAGGGNGAAGTGGTNGAGTCGGTCAACGCGCTTCCCGACGAGGTCATCGCTCATCGCTTGGCCATGCTCCCCGTTCCGACCTACCCAGANGAGGGCATTCACTTCGTTGACGAGTGCCCCAACTGCAGCACCTTGGTGGAATCCGAACGCGGCTGCATGCAGTGCCAAGTGCTCTACTCGCTCAACGCTCGCGGCCCCTCCGCCGACGAAGAGGAAGACTTCCGCACCGTCCACGTCGGTGACATGATGACCCTCTCGGATCCGATGTTCGACATCCCCGAGGAATTCGCCCGCATTCCGCTGACCGTTCTTGCGAAGGGCCAGTACCTCGAGTTCTACGCGTTCGCCACCTACGGCCGCGGCCGCGACCACGTCAAGCANGCACCAGCGGCTGCTGTGACCTTCCGTCCTCAGCGCGTCGCCGTGCTGCAAGACAAGAAGGGCGCCGAGGTGCTCTTCGGNCTCAACCTGACCACCAGCGATGGCCGTGCCATCGACGCGAANTTGTTCACCAAGAACCGCGTCGAAGANATCGACACCGTCCACGACCTNGAGAAGGCCATCCACCAGGTTGGACCCGGCACGGGCCGTGACGAAGCCTTCGGNGAGGCCATCGTNTTCGAGGACGTGCCAGGCGCCTACGTGTTNACCTTCGAGACCGACGGTTCCATGGCCCCCGACGTCGTGATGAACGAAGCCCTCCGCGANCTCAGCGAGCGCTTCATGGGCATCTCCGGNGACCTNGAGAAGGCCTTGGCTTGAGCGCAACACGCGCCCGGCTTCACGCACCTTGATGGACGGCGTGCTGTGCTTGTGCTTCGATGACGGTCGGTGTGGCCCACGTTGGCGGACACGTGACCTTGCTCTTCTCCATTCATGACGACGAGATTCTTCCTCGGCGCCAAGGCAGCCGAGGTGCAGGGTTGTGTTTGGACGCAGGCGTTCGCGTTCGGGCAGAAGCCACACCAGCTCCTGCTGGACAAGTTTCCGAAGGGGCCATTCCAGCACCAAGAGCGCCGCCTCAACCCGGCTCCATCGAGGTGACCGTGAGCGATCGCTTCGGCATACCCTGGCCCGAGGGTGAGGCCATGTACGTCATGCTGATCGACGACCTTCGCGCCGTCCGGCGCATCCCCGTCGCAACCTCGTGGCGTTTGGACGTCCGGCTCGAACTGCCGATCAGCCAAGGGTTTGGGATGTCGGCCGCCGGTTTCCTTGCTGCTGCTCGTGCGGTGTTGGACGCGAACGGAACTCCTGACGATCGGTATGCAGCGCGTGTCGCGCACAGGATGGAACGCCTGCACCGAGGTGGACTTGGGGACGTGTTGGCGCTTCAGGCAGGGGGCATGGCGCTCCGACGAAAGCCGGGAGCGCCAAACGTGGGCGGTGCAGCGGAGGGTGCCATCCTTGAGGCCCCTCTTCTTTTGGTCTGGCAGCCTGACGAGTCTCGGCATACGTCCGCCTACATCGACCATCCTGGTTGGAAACGCGCGATCACCGAGGCCGGAGAACATGCTCTTGGTCCTCTGATGGAAGGCCCGTGGACGGCAGACCGTTGGAGCGATCTGCTAGAGGCAGCCGCCACTTTTGCCACCTCCTCGGGACTTGAGGCCGAATCCGAACGCGCCGAATTGTTGAGTGGCGTCCGGTCTGCCTTGGTGGATGTCGGTCTTGATGGCGCGTGGACGTGCCGGTTGTGCATGCTTGGCGTCTCCGCCGTGGTGGCGCCCCTCAACCCGGCACAAGCATCACCGGATGACGTGGAACGCATCCGAGCGCCCTTACACGCGCTTGGCCTAGAGGCCAATCTGTGCGGTTTGGCGGTGCCAGGGTCTGAAGAGGAATGATTCACGCCGTCTTTCCATCGTCGAGCACCCAGCATCGAAACGCCGCCACGTGGGCAACTTGAGCCCACAATTTCCGCAGGTCACCGAGCAGCAGCATCCGCCCGCATCGCATCGCAGCACGAAGTCCAACGGACGACAGTGTAAGTGGATTCCAGATCCTTCGTTGCACGAAACCTGCTCGGGCCACGGCCCTTTCCAAAGCAGCTGAGCGCGTGAACAGGATGAGTGGGCGAGCAGCGGTGCTCTGCACTGCGGCCTCCACCAATGCGTGGCTTAGCCCCTTTCCTCGGTGATGTGGATCGACGACCACGGTGGTCAATTCAACGGCACCGAGGTGTTTCCTCAACTCCGTGTACGCCATTGGGTCGCCTCGCTCATCACGAAGCACGGTCGCTTCCATGACCCAGCGTTGCTCGCGCTGAAGCCGGTACGGTGG
>NZMM01000052.1 GCA_002694585.1 Methanobacteriota archaeon | reverse complement strand
CCATCAGAGAGCATCCAACGCAGGAATTCCGTGTTGAAATCCACGGTTTTCTTCGCGAAGGTCGATTCGGTGGCGGCCTCGTAGCGTTGCCGCTTCAACAAACGTGAGGGCATCTCTGTGGCCACGACCAACGCTGCGTCATGCTCGTCGCAGCGCAGCGCAAGCCAAGCGCCTTTCAGCGCCATCATGGACGAAGAACAGATGGATTGAGCGGTGAGGATTTCCACCTCGGCCATGCCAAGTCCGGCTTGAACAAAGGAAGCCAAACCAGGCACGGGATGATCGCCTTGGGTGGACGCGACGGCCAGCATGCCCACCTGATGAATGGGGCGGAAGGCGCGATCCATGCACTCTTGACCGGCGAGGACCGCCATCTCCGTGTTTGAAACGGTGGTCTTCTGGTTGGCGTCAATCCCGTAATGCCGTGTTTGGATGCCGTTGGCTTTCTGGATTTGACCCCGAAGACCCGAAGGTTGTCCGTTCACAGCACCCAGCACGATTTCGACCTGGTCGTTGGAGACGGCAGGCCCAGGCAAATGCCACCCGGTGGACGTGATGTAGACCGTGTTCATGCGGCATTCCCCCACGGCAAGGTGGACACGCCGTTGTCACGCTCCCACTTCCAGCAACGGTAAATTTCCATCAGGTAGGGCAGCACGCCAAACACCAGCATGACCGCCATGTAACTGACCGCAAAATTGCCGTTCATGCCAAGGGATTCCTGCCGCCACTCGAGGGTCATGCCGCCCGCCCAATTCAGGGTGATGAAATCGATGAAGGTCTCCCATCTCCGAACGACAATGAGCAGGAGGATGAAGAACGGAAGGGTCGCAAGGTAGCTGTGCGCATGCACTTCCCAGATGCTGATTTCACGCAAATCTTGAGCGTATTTTACATCGTAATGCGCCACGAGTTCGTGCGCAACGAACGCAAGGATGCACAAGATAAGCACCAGCACATTCACTTCGAAAAGGAGCCCAAGAAGGATAGGGATTCCGACTTGGACGCCCATGATCGCATGAACCAGAGCCTCCCTTAGCCCGGCCGTGGATTCGATGTTGGTGGCCCGGTGACATAACCAATCAACGCCCCCAGCCACGACCCAGAGAGGTAACAAAACATACAGGAGAATATTCAGAACAAGGGTCGACGCGTCCAACGTCGGGTCCATGACAACATCCATGCCATGATGGCGTAATAAGAACACCCCGAAATGCACTAACCCTCAATGACGCCGACCAAACCTGAGAGAGGCTCAGCCTCGGCGTGCCACCCCGAAAGATGGACGGTGGGTGCGGGCAAGGTCCCCGTTCCGCGTGAAGCGACACCGGTCATCAGAGCGACGAGGCTGGAGAGCGTTGTGGGCGAAGGAAAGCCGTGCACATGCTCGTTTGGGGCCAGATACCACAGCACCTCGGGCACTTTGCCTCCGAACACCATAGGAGATCCGATGACGATTGGATCCTGCAAATCGATGTACGAATCCTGCTGAGCCATGTGCCACACCTCAATGTCCTCGCCCAAGTCAACGCCTTCCTTGATGGCCTTCACAAGATCACCGAGCGCGTCTTTCAGGGCATCTTGACGCAGATGGTGGAGATGATCCGTGGTGCCCAACCCCATTGCTGTCGTCAGGTCGTTGAGGGTCCAGCCAAGAATCATGGATGCCATGTGCACAACAGGTGCATGACCTCCTTTAAGCACGCAAATTCGCTTTGGTGTGGCCCTCAATGCAGGTCACGAAGCGCCAGTCATGCATTGCTCAAAGGGCCTTCTTGCTTCATTGTGTGAGAAACACCTGATTATAACTCACATTGCGTGCCAACGAGGACATGAAGAAATCCGCCGTGTATCTGCTCATCGTTCTCCTGATGGCGTCAACCCTCCCCCTGCCTGCCAGCGCCGACTCGACACAAGACATCCCTTCCAACGCTGCAGCAACCGGCATCCACGACTCGCTTGTGGCCGCCTTGACGCATGCCGATTTGGTCACCACGCTCCAAGGAGCTGGACCCTTCACGGTCTTCGCACCGACCGACACCGCCTTTGCAGAAGCGGGCATCGACCTCAGCACCTTTGACACGCCTGAAGAAAACGCAACCCTCACCTCGATTCTTCTCCACCACGTGGTGTCCGGAGAGGTGCCTTCGAGCGCCCTCAGCAACGGCATGTTCGCCACCACGGTCAACGGTGATCGCGTCCAGTTTGGTGTCGATGCCAACGGCGTCACCGTCAGCAACGCCAACGTCACCGTGCCCGATGTTCAGGCCTCGAACGGCATGATCCACGTCATCGACAAAGTGTTGATGCCACCTGTGGACATCCCCTCCACCGCCCAATCCACGGGCATCCACGACAGCTTGGTGGCGGCCGTGATTCAGGCTGAGCTGCTGGCGACCCTCCAGGGTCCCGGGCCGTTCACGGTCTTCGCGCCAACCGACCAAGCCTTTGCTGACGCAGGCATCGATCTGGCCGATTTCACCACGCCTGAGGGCAAGGCCACCTTGAGCGACATCCTGCTCTACCACGTCGTCAGCGCTGACGTGCCCGCGGCCAACGTCACGGAGTGCATGACCGCGGATGCGGCCAACGGCCAACCTCTTTCCTTCACCGTGGCCGCTGGCGTGATGGTCAACGACGCCAACGTCGTGTTGACGGACGTCATCTCAAAGAACGGTTTGATCCACGTCATCGACAAGGTCCTGATGCCGACCGACACACCAAACGACATCCCAAGGACGGCCCAGTGCACCGGATTGCACAACTCCTTGGTGGCCGGCGTGATTCAGGCTGAGTTGCTGGAAACCCTGCAGGGCGATGGGCCCTTCACGGTCTTTGCGCCAACCGACCAAGCCTTTGCCGACGCGGGAATTAACTTGGCTGATCTCGACACCCCAGAAGGCAAGGCCACCCTGAGCGACATCCTCCTCTACCACGTCGTCGAGGGCGATGTGCCTGCCGCGAACGTCACCGAATGCATGACCGCCAACGCGGCCAACGGCCAGCCCCTCGCGTTCACGGTGGCCGGTGGCGTGATGGTGAACGACGCCACCGTGACCCTCCCTGACGTGCCCACCAGCAACGGCATCATCCACGTCATCGACAAGGTGCTCACGCCCACGGACACGCCCAACGACCTTCCACGTGCGGCGTCCTGCACGGGCGTCCACAACAGCCTCGTGGCCGCGGTCGTCCAAGCCGAACTGCTCGAAACGCTCCAAGGCACGGGCCCGTTCACGCTCTTTGCCCCAACCGACCAGGCCTTCACCGACGCCGGCATCGACCTTGCCGCGCTGGACACGCCTGAAGGAAAGGCGGTGTTGGAAGACATCCTCCTGTACCACGTGGTGGCTGGAAGCGTGCCTTCGTCCGCTGTCACGGAATGCATGTCCGCGGATGCCGTCAACGGTCAGCCGCTCGCCTTCACCGTCGACGGCGGCGTAATGGTCAACGACGCCACCGTCACGATGCCCGACGTGAGCACCAGCAACGGCATCATCCACGTCATCGACAAGGTGCTCACGCCGACGGACACGCCGAACGACATCCCGCGCACGGCTTCGTGCACGGGCAACCACACGTCCTTGGTCTCCGCCGTGGTGCAAGCTGGACTGCTCGAAACCCTGCAGGGTGACGGGCCGTTCACCGTCTTCGCTCCCACCGACCAAGCTTTTGCAGACGCTGGCATTGATCTCGCCGCCCTCGACACACCGGAAGGCAAGGACGCCTTGTCCGACATCCTGCTGTACCACGTCGTCGGGGCGAACGTGCCTGCGGCCAACGTGACCGACTGCATGTCGGCGACGACCGTCAACGGCCACCCGCTCAGTTTCACTGTGAGCGATACGGTGGTGGTGAACGGCGCCACCGTGACCGCCGCGGACGTGCCGACCAGCAACGGCATCATCCACGTCATTGACAAGGTGCTGACGCCCACCGCGACCCCCAACGACATCCCGCGCACCGCTCAGTGCACCGGCGCCCACGACAGCCTCGTGGCCGCGGTAATCCAAGCCGAACTGCTCACCACCTTGCAAGGCGACGGCCCCTTCACGGTCTTCGCACCGACCGACCAAGCCTTTGCGGACGCCGGCATCGACCTGGCCGCCCTCGACACGCCTGAGGGCAAGGAGACGTTGGCGGACATCCTGCTCTACCACGTGGTCGGCGCCAGCGTCCCAGCAGCCAACGTCACGGAGTGCATGACCGCTAACGCCGTCAACGGCCAACCGCTTACGTTCACCGTCGGCGACGGCGTCATGGTCAACGATGCAAACGTCACCCTCGCGGACGTGGCCACCAGCAACGGCATCATTCACGTCATCGACAAGGTGCTCACG
This sequence comes from Methanobacteriota archaeon, assembly GCA_002694585.1. Taxonomy (GTDB): domain Archaea; phylum Thermoplasmatota; class Poseidoniia; order Poseidoniales; family Poseidoniaceae; genus MGIIa-L3. Next base: position 13,211 of record NZMM01000052.1, on the reverse strand, counting down.
CCCACGGACACGCCCAACGACCTGCCCCGCACCGCGCAGTGCACGGGCGTCCACAGCAGCCTCGTGGCCGCGGTCATTCAGGCGGACTTGCTCGATACCTTGCAGGGCGCTGGACCCTTCACCCTCTTCGCACCGACCGACCAGGCCTTTGCGGATGCGGGCATCGATCTTGCTGCTCTCGACACACCTGAGGGGAAGGCGACCTTGGCGGACATCTTGCTCTACCACGTGGTGGCGGGCGCGGTGCCCGCCAGCGCGGTGACCGAGTGCATGTCTGCAGATGCGGTCAACGGTCAACCGCTCGCGTTCACCGTGGACGGGACCGTGATGGTCAACAACGCCACGGTGACCACCGCTGACGTGAACACCAGCAACGGCATCATTCACGTCATCGACAAGGTGCTCACACCGACGGACGCGCACAACGACATCGCGCGGACGGCCGGTTGCACGGGCGCCCACACGTCCCTGGTCGCCGCCCTGATTCAAGCGGATTTGGTGGCGACCTTGCAGGGCGAAGGGCCGTTCACGGTCTTTGCCCCGACCGACGAGGCCTTCGCCGCCTCAGGCATCGATCTTGCCGCCCTCGACACACCCGAAGGCAAGGCGACCCTCACAGACATCCTGCTCTACCACGTGCATGCTGGTTCCGTGATGGCCGCTGACCTCAGCAACGGCTTGGCCGTTGAGATGGTCAACGGCGACAACACGACGGTCGGCGATGGCGCCGTCCTCAACGGCGCCAACATCACGCTCGCGGACGTCAAGGCTTCCAACGGCGTGATCCACGTCATCGACATGGTGCTGATGCCTCCAGCCGATGAGGTTGAGGACACCACCGACACGGACAACGAGGCCCTGAGCGACGGCGACGACAGCAACGTCGGTACCGTCCTTATCACCGTCGGTGCGCTCGTGATTGTGGCCGCCGTTGGAGTCCTCCTGTTCCTGCGTCAGCGCAGGCCAAGCGTCGACCTCGCCAGCGCTGGCATCATCAACACCACGCAACCCATGGGCAGCATGATGGCCACCACGGAAGTGTCGCAAATCGCGTCCGCGTACACGGCCACCGCCTCGACCACCACCGCTCAACCGGTGGCCCAAACGACCACTCAGAGTGCGAACCCTGACGTGGGCGTCATCCAGCAATGGACGGACATGAACGGTTACACCTGGCGCACGATGGAAGACGGAAGCACCCTCTGGTGGACCGGTTCAACGTGGGAAAAGTACGCCTGAACCGCTGCAGCCTTGCCTTACGGCGAGGTTGATGTGGGACCAACGAGGGCGCATGTCATGGGCTGGTCCACACCCTTGTTGCAGGCCACGCCCGGGGACGCCGTCTCTGGGGGAAACCCGCGCCAAGTCCCCGGCGTCTGCTGGTCAAGGTGCGAGGCCACGGCCATGCCCAAGCCTGCGCTTCGCCTGTGGAACGCCGACCTCGCCAAGGATCTCGGGGGTCTCGAGCCAGACCCACGGCTCTGGGTCGGAGGCCGGCTCATGGAAGGCATGCAGCCCCACGCCCACCGCTATGGCGGCCACCAATTCGGAAACTGGGCCCACCAACTTGGCGACGGACGTGCCCTGACCCTCGGCCACGTGGATGCCGCCGGTGGGCCGATCGAAGTGCAACTGAAGGGAGCTGGACGAACACCGTATTCACGGCGCGGTGACGGCCGTGCCGTCCTGCGCTCCTCGCTTCGAGAATACCTCTGCAGCGAAGCGATGCATCATCTTGGCGTGGCGACCTCGCGGGCCTTGTCCTTGTGCACCACGGGAGAGGACGTGCGCCGTGACATGTTCTACGACGGTCGACCGGCCATGGAACCGGGTGCCATCGTGGCCCGGACGGCGCCGTCCTTCGTCCGCTTTGGCTCCTTCCAGATGCTGGCGGCGGACGGTGATGCCGATGCCCTACGTGCCCTGATGCAATACACCGCCGCGACGCACGAACCCCACCATCAGGTGAACGACGATGCGGGCATCGTGGCCTGGCTGACTGACGTGGCCGAGCGGAGCGCACGCATGGTCTGCGGCTGGATGCGCCACGGCTTCGTGCACGGCGTGATGAACACCGACAACATGTCCATCCACGGCTTGACCATCGACTACGGGCCCTTCGGCTGGCTGGAAGCCCACGACCCGTCGTGGACGCCGAACACCACGGACTTGCCCGGGCGCCGCTACCGCTACGCNGCTCAGCCGGATGTNGTGGGATGGAACCTGGCCCGCTTGCTCGAAGCNGTNGCCATGGTGATGGACGANCCAGAACCNCTCCACGGCGTGCTCGACGCCTACCGCGAGGCCTACCGCAACGCGCGGCAGCAGGCCTGGGTCGAGCGCCTCGGATTGGACGCATGGACCGAAGCGGACGAGGCGCTCGTTCGCGACCTCCAGCACGTCATGCATGCTTCGGAGGTCGACCATGTTCCCATGCTGCGCCACATGGCGGAAGGCTTGACCACGGCTGAAGCCCTGCAGGAAGCAGGNCGCATCTACGCTGTTGAGCCTGACCTTGCGTCCATCAACGCGTGGCTTGGGCGCTGGCTCGAACGGGTCGGAGGCGCGGCAGATNACNCCACGATGTTGGCGACTGTCCCGGCCTTCACGCCCCGCAATTGGGTGCTNCAACTCGCCATCGATGAGGCCGAGCGCGGCGACTGGACCAAAGCCGAAGCGCTCGCTGNNCGCNTGATGCGACCCTTTGANCGGCTGCCTGAGGACGANGGAGCGTGGTGGTCTGGGCCGCGTCCGGAGTGGGCNATGACGCGACCGGGCTGCTCGATGCTTTCCTGCTCAAGTTGATTCGGCACGGGTGAACTCCAGCGTTGGCACAATGAGACATTTCAAGAGGCCCGTGAGGAGGCTCAAGTTGAGGCAAGGCCATGTCGCGTTCGGGGGACCCTCGCACCAGCGGCGACGTGAGCATGTTTGCTGCCTCACGAAAACCTCTCGAACGTTTGGCGGTGGTCACCCTCCGCATGTCGACCAATACCATGGCCGACATTCGTGCCCTCACCACCGAAGCGCACGACCACGCTCAACGTGAAGCCTTCACGGATGCTCTGGCCCACGCCCATGGCTCGGGCGTGTTTGAGATGTCAACCTGCAACAGGGTGGTCTATGCTGGACTGTGCGATGAGGTGGCCCAGCTCAAAAGTGCCGTAGAGACAGCCTCGGGCGTCGCCCTAAGCGAAGTGGTGGCGTTCACGGCAGACGAAGCATGGGAGCACCTGGTCATGGTCGCGAGCGGGCTTGACGCCTTTGTGCTCGGCGAGCTGCAAGTGCTTGGACAGGTCCGTTCAGCCATCGAACATCACCGCCAATCCGCCCATGCTGACGCTGAATTGCTTGGGGTCCTCGAACACGTCGTGTGGGCCAGCCGCNTGGTGCGGAAGCACCTCGGATTCACGAAAACGACGGCCTCGATGCTGAATTTGGCCACNCTTTCACTCGACGCGATGATGGCCAAAGGCGGGCTTTCGGGCTGTGTCGTGCTCGGCTCGGGTGACATGGGCCGNAAAGCCGTGGAAGCCCTGCTCGAGCGCAACGTCCCGGTCACCGTCGTCAGCCGGNATCCGGTACGCGCCCGNGATCGGTTCGGNTCCGATGGANACAACGTCGACTTCATCGACTTTGAAGCGTGGACGAACAACCCGCCCGTCGCTCCCCTCATCGTCTCCACCATGCGCGTGGCCAATCCTGTGTACGGNGCNGANCANCGCCTTCCGACCATGGAACCGCTGACCGTTATGGATTTCTCATGGCCTCCATCCATCGACGCCGANGGCCTCCATCCGAGGCAGACCCTCCAAGGCATGAACCACTGGATTCANCAAGCGCACGGGCTCGATGCTGACGTGGACCGGCCCGCCATTTTGCTGGAAGCNAGGAAGGAGTTGGCCCGTGTGCAGCAANTGTTGGACGCNCGTTTGGCTTCGGCTGCACAAGGCGACTTCCGCAGTTTTGTNCACCAGACCTTCGCACGGCTGGCCTCGGGTTGGTCCGCNTCACCGCTGAACAAGCCCAGCCANACGCCGGAGTTGGAGGCTTTCGGTCGTGAACTCGCCACNTGGTTGTGCAAAGCACACGGGACGGTCACGATTGNCGACGTGCGTGAACGGGTCCACTCCACCGCAAGGCCACTTTCNGGACCGATGCTCGAGCGCATTGAAGACGACGTGGTCGAGNTCATTGGNGACCTTCACGACCATCTGCCTCCAAGCGAGGTGCGAACATGACGCTGCGGGTCGGCACGCGCGCCTCACCGTTGGCTCGAATTCAAGCCAATGCGGTCATTGAACGGCTACGCGCAGGAGGCATCGANGCTGAAGCGGTCCCGCTCAGCACGCGGGGCGACCGCTCGCTCGGCGGCGACTTGAGCACCCACGTGGGCCAATTTGTAACCGGTCTNGANGCTCGGTTGCTGAATGGAGACGTCGACCTCACGGTTCATTCAAGCAAGGACGTGCCCATTGACCTCAANGAGAGCGTGCTCCAACTTGCGCTCCTCGAACGGGCTCCACCCCACGACTTGCTTCTGTTCCCCCCACANCACAGCCGTCTTCCAACCCTTGAGGAGACGCTCGATGATCCAACAACCGCCGTAGANGCGACCGAAGCNCTCGCCNATCTTCCCGATGGCGCTCACCTCGGCACGGTGTCCGTACGNCGGCAGGCCTCCCTCCTCCACCAGCGGCCGGACCTCTTGCCCATCGCGATCCGTGGTGCGGTGGACACACGGCTGCAACGGCTCCTCGANGGGCGGGCTGACGCGCTCTTGCTCGCCGAAGCGGGGTTGCGCCGCTTGGCCGANANCGGAGCGCTCNATCCNGATTACCGCCAACTTCGAGCGCTCAGGTTGAACCTCGAGTCATGGCCGTGCGCTCCTGGACAAGGGGCCATTGCGGTTCACGCTGCACGAGATTCCCTGCTCGATCTCGAATCGTTGCGGGTGCTGCTGGACCATGCGCACACCTCAGCAGCGGTGCGNGAGGAGCGGCGCATCCTCGCTCAATTGGGCGGAGGGTGCTTGTCTCCAGTGGCCGCTTACGTGAACCAAGGAACAGCGAACGTGGCCGTTGCGGCACCGGGTTGGCGGAGCAGCGCTGCGCGNCGACGCCCTCCAGAGGTCCAGCGTTGGNAAGGNCCGGCTCAGGCCTTTGCACCCCCGTCGTGGTCCGAAGANAGCCCCGAAGGTGANACGGGNGCCCTCCGCCTCATCACCACCGCTTCCTCAAGCCGCTTGACCGACGAGGCTGCCCTCAGCAACGTCACCGTCGTCAACCAGCAGGTGTTGAAGTTTGAACACCTCACTGAGGGGTGGCCGAAGGACATCATTCCGGAAGGTGCTCCGCGTCGAACGTGGCCATGGCTGCTTCTGTCCTCGCCCTCAGCGGCGCGCATGATCATCGAGGGTCTGCACCTCTGTCCCGATCTTGCACGGCTCCCTTGGGCGGCCTTGGGACGAGGCACGGCACTCGCCGCGCTCGAACGTGGACACACCGTGGCCTTCTGCGCAGAGGCCGAAGACGGAGCCAGTTTTGCTGCGGCCTTGATCGATGCACTTGACCCAGAAGTNGCGCTCCTTCTTCCTCGGTCCGACCAAGCCCGACCCGCCTTGCTCGAACGCCTCGAAGCCGCAGGCCGGCAGGTGCAGGCCTGGACCGCGTACCGCACCATGCAAGCCGACATCGAACCAATCGAGGTTCAGGCAAGCGACGTGTTGCTGGTCACCTCACCGAGCGCCATCCGAGCATGGCGCGGCACGGGACACAGCGTGCCCGACAACGTCTTGTGCATGGGTGAGGCATCGGAACGGGCCCTCCGAGAGGAGGATGAATTCCAGACCACAAGCGTGCACAGGTTGCNCGGCCCGAGCGCAGAAGCACTCAGAACGTGGTGGACGGCGCACCAGGGGGGAACGAGGTGAACGTGAGGATGCGCATCAACCGCTGGACGTCTGGACGACGTGAGATGCTCAACGGCCACGCGCTCACCTCCGGACTGGTCCAAGGGCACTTTGTCGTCGACGGCNAAGGCATTGANGAGCCCATTCCGAGCCTTCCCGGCATCCACCGCCAGTCCGTGGACGTCCTTCGNCAACGCATCGCGGAGGACGTCAACATGGGAGTCCTCGGGCACATGCTCTTCCCGGTGCATCCTCAGGAAGCCAAAGACCCCGACGGTCGGCTAGGTTTGAACAGCGATGGACCCATGCTCAGGGCCCTGAAGGTGCTTCGTGAGGACCACGGGGAAGCCGTCGTGCTGATGGCCGACGTGTGCATGTGCACGGTCACNGATCACGGNCACTGCGGCCACGTGGCAGGCGGTGCCATCCTCAACGACGAAACGGTGGCAACCCTCGCTCAGATGGCCGTCCTGGCCGCCCAAGCCGGGGCAGATTACGTCGGTGCCTCCGACATGATGGACGGACGCGTCGGGGCCATCCGTACCGCTTTGGAAGATGCTGGACATCACAGCACTGGGGTGCTNTCCTACGCCGTCAAGTACGCTTCGGCCTTCTACGGGCCCTTCCGTGATGCGGCAGGATCCTCACCANNATCCGGTGANCGGCGGAGCCATCAGATGGACCCTCGCGCNTCNNTCAACGAGGCCGTGATGGAGGCTCANCTGGACGAGGCAGAAGGCGCGGACCTGCTCATGGTCAAACCTGCCCTTGCCTACCTCGACGTGGTGGCTGCGGTTCGAACGGCCACNCGCCGNCCGGTCGCGGTGTACAACGTCAGCGGNGAATACGCCATGGTCCATGCTCAGCATCNNGACGCAGACGAGCGCAAGGNCGTGGTGGANGAGATCATGNANGCCTTNCAACGGGCCGGAGCCAGCGTCATCGTCACCTACCATGCCAGAGAAATCTTTGAGCGAGGATGGCTGGGGGTGCAGGCATGATTCGTGATGTCTCCACCGCACTTCACGCTGAAGCAAGCCAGCACCTCGTCGGAGGCGTGAACTCACCGGTGAGGGCGTTCAAATCGGTCCACGGCGAGCCGATATACATCAAAGACGCCAAGGGAGCGACCATCACCGACGCTGACGGCAACACCCTCGTCGATTTCGTGCAATCCTGGGGGCCATTGATCCACGGTCATGCGCATCCGAACGTGCTGAAAGCCGTCACGAAAACCATGGCGCGGGGCACCTCATACGGGGCGCCTCACATCGGCGAAATCCGGCTCGCTCGGAAGGTCAAATCGATCTTCCCGATGATGGATTTGGTTCGGTTCGTCTCCTCAGGAACCGAGGCCGTGATGAGCGCCATCCGGCTCGCTCGAGGGTTCACCGGCCGCGACACCGTGCTGAAATTCGAAGGATGCTACCACGGCCATGTCGATGCGCTGATGGTCAACGCAGGAAGCGGACTGGCCACCTTCGGCATCGCGAGCAGTCCAGGGATCCCCGAATCCACGGTGGCGACCACCGTGGTGGCCTCGTTGGACGACGAAGCGATGGTGGACCACATCTTCGCCGAGCAAGGTGACGACGTGGCTGCGGTGGTCATCGAACCCATGCCAGCCAACAACGGTCTTCTCGTGCAGCGCGAAAGCTTCCTCCAGCACCTCCGCACCCGCTGCGACGAGCATGGAGCCCTGTTGATCTTCGACGAGGTCATCACTGGATTCCGGTTTGCCGAGGGTGGCATCACGGGTCACGTTGGGGTGACGCCGGACTTGGTCGCCCTTGGCAAGGTCATTGGAGGCGGTCTACCGGTGGGCGCCTACGGTGGGCCCGAGCACATCATGCAACAGCTGGCGCCGCTCGGGCCGGTCTATCAGGCGGGAACACTGTCCGGTAACCCCCTGGCCATGGCTGCGGGGTGNGCCACTTTGGACCTGCTGAACGATGATGCTCATGCGCATCTGGAGGCCCTTGGTGCCTTGTTGGAAGAGCTNGTCACNCCCGTGCTTGCCCGTCACGGACACCCCATGCGGCTGGTGCGCCAAGCCAGTTTGTTCTGGTTCTCACCTGGCCCTGAAGCGCCGCCTCGGCGNTCAGACCTCATNCCGAGCACNGCCGGCGTCCTGTATGCCGACGTCCACCAAGGCCTGCTCGAACGCGGCTACATGCTGGCGCCCTCCGCCTACGAAGTNGGCTTCCTTTCAACCGCCCACGAAGCNCACCACATCGAAGGTTTCGTGGCGGCGCTGGANGACGTGCTGACCGTGTTGGAGGTGNGNCAATGAACGGGCGTGAACGCGTGATGGCGGCCCTCCGCCACGAACCGGTTGACCGCCCGCCGGTGTGGTTCATGCGGCAAGCCGGACGTCACCTTCCNGANTACCGNGCNTTGGCNGAGCAGGCNGATTTCTGGGAACGCTGCAAGAACCTCGANTTGTGCACCACCATCACGGCACAACCGATTGAGCGGTACCCACAACTCGATGCCGCCATCGTCTTCAGCGACATCCTCACGCCGCTCCCTGCGCTTGGTTACGAGGTCGAGTACGGCGGCGGCATTCGCATCACGCCCTTCNCGTTCGATGACNTCGAGGCNTGGCCNGAATTTGAGGCGCGGACCCACGCCCCATGGGCCGCCAACGCCCTTGCGGCGTTGCCTGAGGTGCTGCCTCGAGACGTCGCACGGCTCGGTTTTGCGGGGTGCCCGTGGACCGTTGGCATGTACNTGATCGCCGGCGGNACNGGGGACAANGAATTCGTCAACACCCGCGCGAANGTGCATGCTGACCCGGAGGCCGCCATGCGCCTCTTCCTGCGCTTGGGCGACATCGTCGGGAACCTGCTGGCCGACCAAGTCGTTCACGGTGGAGCNGANGCCGTNCAATTGTTCGACACCTGGGCCGGTTTGCTCGACGAAGCCACCTACCGACGCTTCGCCATGCCCGCCACCGAGAGGGCCATCGACGTGTTCCGAGCGAAATGCCCAACGCGAACCCCGCTCATCCACTACGCCAAGGCCTCGGGCCACCTTCACGGCGCCATCATGGAACTCGACATCGACGGCTTGTCGCTCGATTGGCGCGACGACCTNCGTGCCTANCGAGCGTCGCACGGGAAGCGGTTGGCCCTGCAAGGCAACCTCGATCCAACCTTCATGCACGGCTCAACCGAAGCCGCGGTCAGCGCTGCGGAAGCGGTGCTTGAGGCCGCGGGTGATGCGCCAGGATACATCTTCAACCTCGGGCATGGCTTCGCCCCAAGCGCCCGCATCGAATGCGTTGAAGCCGTTCTTCGCACNGTGGAGGGGCGGTGATGCGCCAGCGCATGATCGACCTTGTCCACCGCGAACAGGACCGCATCTGTGCTGCACTGCAAACCATCGATGGCGGCGCCCCGCGTGAGGACGTATGGACNCGAGAAGGCGGTGGNGGAGGNCGCAGCCGGGTCTTCAGCGAAGGAAAGGTGTTCGAGAAGGCCGGTGTCAACGTNAGCGTCGTGCACGGAACCCTGCGGCCAGAAGCCGCACGGGCCATGGGCGGCGGGCAGGCTTTGGACGACGATGAAGACCTGGACTTCTTCGCCACGGGCCTGAGTTTGGTGCTTCACCCGTGGAACCCAATGGCACCCACCGTTCATGCCAACTACCGCTACTTCGAACGAGGCGACGGTCAGAAGCCGGGCTCCTGGTGGTTTGGCGGTGGTGCAGACCTGACCCCGAGTTANCTGTTCGAAGATGACGCGACCCACTTCCATGCCACCTACAAGACGGTCTGTGACGCCCATGNTGTGGCCGATTATGCCCGGTTCAAGGCCTGGTGCGACGACTACTTCCACNTCCGCCACCGAGGTGAGCGACGGGGTGTCGGTGGCCTCTTCTTCGACGACGTGAACGAGGCCTCGAAGGACGAATGCTTCGCCTTCGTCGAAGCGTGTGCTGGCGCTTTTCTTCCCTCCTACCTTCCAATCCTTGAGCGACGCAAAGACATGCCCTACACCGACCAACAGCGCGNTTGGCAGCAACTCCGTCGNGGGCGCTACGTTGAATTCAACCTCGTCTACGACCGTGGCACGACCTTCGGGCTGAACACCAACGGACGGGTGGAGAGCATCCTGATGTCCCTCCCGTTGACCGCNCGNTGGGAATACGCTCACACGCCTGAGNNCGGTTCGGCCGAGGCGGCNTTGATCGACGTCCTCCAAACACCGCGTGAATGGGTGTGAGCCATGCAGGACCGCCAAGCCTGGATNCGCCACGGGCAAGAGCTTCGCCGGCCCCTTNTGGTGAATCCTGACTTGGCCGATGAAGGGCACGTGGTCGTCGTAGGCGCAGGCCTGTCTGGCTTGGCGGCCGCGTACCGTTTGCGGGAAGCACGACCGGACGTGCGCGTCACCGTGCTCGAACGAAGCGACCGCGCGGGCGGCGTCATCCGCACGTGGCGCAAGGATGGATGGGTGGGCGAATTCGCCGTCAACGCTTCTCGACCTCACCCTGCCGTGTGGCGACTCATCGATGACCTCAGCCTGATGCCGTCGTGGCAACCTTCGCGAGCTGAGGCACGGCACCGCTGGATTCTGACCGAGGGGCGTCGCCATCGCCTCGGCCTGTCCACGATGTTGAAGGTCGGGCCAGGGCGCATGCTGCGTGGGGTCCGCACGGCACGNCAGGGCGGACGGTCGATGGCCGAAGCCNTCCCCGTTCCATGGCTGGCCGACGCCATGACCCACGGCATCGTCAACGCCCCGGCCGCTGAGGTCGACGCAGATCTCCTGATGCCGACGATGGCGCGCTACGGCGCCGGCCCTCCCATGAATCGGCGTGCTTTGGCGAGGGCCGTTCGTAGCACCTACCGCGGCTGGACGCCCCGACGCGGCCANATGGGCTCGCTCGAGCAAGGGATGGAAGGCCTCGTCGAGGCCCTGATCGACNCCCTCAACCANGACGGCATGGTGGANGTGCAGTTCAACGTCGACGTACCCTCGCCCGAAGCGGCCGCTGAACATGCAGGCCNCTCCCTGGCCTCCGTGCTCTGGGCTGCACCACGGGCGGAGGACGAGGCCGGCCNNGAACTGACCGTGNTGGTCGTCGGATACACGNACGCCGATGCGGCCGCGGTCCCNATNGGCTACGGNACCTTGTGCCCGGACCCGACAAGCCCGGTGAGTGGCATCCTTCACGAGAGCGACGTGCATCACGGCGCCCGCGCACCGCCCGGCCACCGCTTGTTTCGGGTGATGGTCCCTCATGCGCGCTGGGACGGCGAGGAAGACTCGCTCCGACAGGCCGTCGAGACGATGTTGTGCCCTGCGGAGCCTGTGCTGTTCGAGGTGCTTGGCACGCGGCGCGTGCCCCACGTGCGCCCGGGACACATGCGGCGTGTCGCCGGGCATGCTGCGCCTTGGTCGTGGATTGGATGGAGCGCAACGGGCGTGGCCATCACGCACGTCGTCTCTGAAGCGGAGCGCCTTGCTGATCTCATGCGGCAAAAGCCCGCTCAATGAGGGAATGAACACCGTCCACCCACGCCGGTTCATCGTTCAGGCATGGCACAACGCGGAAGGCCTTCCCGCCGGCTTCCATGAAGGTCTCACGGAGTTCGATTTCGAGTTCTTCCAAGGTTTCGAGGCCGTCCACCACGAAGGCTGGAGCCACCACGGCCACGTTTGTGACCCCGCGCTTGGCCAAATCCACCACCGCCGAAGTCGAGGCTGGCGTCAGCCACTTGACGGGGCCAAGCCGGCTTTGGTAGGACAGGGACCAACGGTCCTCNGGCANCCCGAGCGCCTCAACCACGGCCGTCGTGGTCATGTGGCAGTGGTGCGCATAGCACATGGCGTTGGCCGAACAAGCGGTGGCGCAGCAGTTGTCCACCTTCTGACAGTGCGANCGGGTGGGGTCAGACCGCNTGACGTGNGACANNGGCANNCCGTGNTANGAAAACANGATGTGNGCGCCGTCGTCCACCGCTTCACGCAGGCTTGCAGCCAACGGTTCCACGTATTCTGGTTCGGTTTCGAAGTGGTCCAAACGGTGCAGCGTTGGGCTCCAGGCCATCTCACCGAGCACCTCCTCGGCCCGTCGCATGGCGCTGCCGGTGGTGGCTTCGGCATGCTGAGGGAACATCGGGGCCAGCAGGAGCTCCTCGACGCCTTCGGCGCGAAGGGCTTCCAAACCCTGCTGCATGCTGGGCACACCGTATCGGAACGCGTGCGCCACGGCAAGGTCACCCTCACGCTCTTGCAAGGCGGCGACCATGCGGTCCGAATGGACGCGCAAAGGTGCACCTTCATCCATCCAAATCTTGGCGTAGGCCGGCGCAATGCGCTTCGGACGCGTCCGGAGGATGATGCCTCGGACCAAGAGATGCCGCAATGGAGCGGGCAGGTCGATGACGTCCGGGTCAAGCAGGAATTCCCGCAGGTAGGTACGCACCGAGGCCTCGGTCGGTTCCTCCGGGGTGCCGACGTTCATCAGCAGGACGCCGCGCTTGGCCATGCCCTAGCGTCGACCTTGCGGACATAGGGCTTTGCTTGGTCGCCTGATGGGCCCACTTCAGGGATTGCCCCACGTGTGGTGGGTGCGTGTCACGACCAAAGTCGCGCCTCCGTCCACCGTCAGTGCGGTTTCAATGACCGAAACCTCGCCGTGAAGGCCCGTCACGAATCACGAGACGGTGACGATGCCTTTTGCGAGGGTCGTTCGGTCCAACACGTTCGAGACCCAGTACTCGATGGTGCATGACCCGCTGCACAAGTCTGCACCGGTCTCAACGATGCTGAGGACGTTGCTGGCGGTCATGCTGCTACCTCCGTTGCTGGCGACCTTGTCGCACACCGATGAACTGGGTGTGCACTCGTGGTAGGTGCCGTCGATCTTGAGCACCAACCTCATGGTGGCGAGGTTGATGTCCGAACCTTGCGTCATGGTCAGATCAAACAAGCCGTCGTCGGTGGCCGTGCTTGGTGCATCAGCGTGGTCGACCACGTCGAACGTGTAACCGGAATCTGACGGGTTCCAATTACCAGGGTACGCAGAGGTCATCTGACCTTGTTGGAACACGTCAACCTTCCATTCAACAGAACAGGCACTCGTACACAAATCTTGGCCGTTTTCGAAAATGCGGATGCCATTGCCCACTCCCACCTGGGCTTGATTGCCTCCATAGAGCCATGTGAAGGCGCAGTCCGTGCTTTGGCTTGTGGCGGTCACAAGCTCAGCGCAGGGCATGTACGCTCCCCCCACCGATACGGAGACCGTTACGTCGGGCAAACCGAGGCCACTGCCGGTGGTGTAG
>NZMM01000051.1 GCA_002694585.1 Methanobacteriota archaeon | reverse complement strand
GTATCGTGATACAAGATTGTAGCTCGGATCCCGGTGCTCCATCCCTGTTGTCTAGAGCCGTCCCGTGCAAGAGAGACCGACACACCAAAAGACCGATTGGCAGGCAGGCCATTGGTATGCATCGAAACAGGAGCAGCGTGAGCCACACCGCAGCATCTGCCTCCCTGACCGCGAGGTCGAGGACCCACAGCAGCAGCACGGGCTGGCTCCACACGATCCAATGACGGTTCGGAACGCGGCGGTTGAGGTGGTCCAGCCATGCCGCGACGCCCATCCCTGCCAACAAGGTGGCCCCACGGGCCACAGCGATGACGTGCGCCGCCTGAACGTCCACAAACCGCGACGACGCAATCACCTTATAGCGGGCCCGCTGGAGAATTATCGGGACGTGACGTGCATGGACATCGAGACCCGACTCCAAAACGTGGCGAAAGTCATCGCTGAAATTGACGACTCCAAAGTCCCGCGCAACATCCGCAGGCAAGCCAAGGAAGTCACGGAGCAATGGTTGCTGAACACCGGCAAGAAAACCGATGTTCGCGTGGCGATGACCCAAGCCAAACTCGAGGAACTGTACGAGGACCCCAACATCCCGCCGGAGTTTGGAACCCTCATCCTGATGATCAACACCGAACTTGAGAAGCTCCTCACAGAACTGCTCTGAAGGGATCAGGCTTCTTCCAGAAGATGGTCGACCGGGCGCCCGGCTGCCTCAGTGAAGGCGTGCAACAAATTCGTCATGAGTTGGCGATGCTCCTTTGGCACCTTCCCAGGCTTCAGACCAGCGATGACCGTCCACTCACCGTCAATCAAGGGAAGACCGCGATTGAGGAAATCCAACTGCGCTTGGCTGACGCGACCGCGTCGCACAGCTCGACGCGCGGATGAGCGTGCTGCGATGATGGCCACCTGCTCGTCGGTGTAATCCAAGAGGTGTTGCAATTCCAGCAGGGAACGACCCTCAAACGATGAAATGATACCGTCTCGCACCGCATCTTCCCACGCTTCGTCCAAGGACGGCGCGCGCTCAGATAGCAGGATGGCGACGGGTTTCGTGGCGTCGACGTTCTCAAGGACAATCTTCACCAGCACCGCGAAGGGCACGGCGAGGATCATTCCCACCAAACCCCAGAGCCAGAAGGAGTACGAGGTGACNAGGAGCAAGACAAGGGGAGACACGCCGAGGGCCCGACCTGCCCAGCGGTTTTCGATGTAGTTGCCCCACACCTGCTGGTTGATGATGGAGAGGATGGCAAAGGTCAGCAGTGCGCCAGGGCCGAGCATGACCGCACCGAGGATCAGCGGTGGAATCATCGCGAACACGGATCCGATGTACGGGACGTAATTGAACAGGAACGTCAGCAGGGCCCAGGTGAACCAAAGATCGATGCCAAAGGAGATCATCAGGATTGAGGCCCCCACCGCCGTTCCAATGGACACACCGGTCTTCACAATCACGTACGTGTTGACGCTCATCTCGATTTGCTCCCGGACTTCCGCCAGTTTGGCGCTCCCACCGCTGGGCCATGCGCGCTCAATTCGGGCAGGGAGCAAGGCGGCTTCGAGGATCATGAAGATGAGGAAGAAGGTAATGATCAGGCTAGCTGAAATCATGTCTCCGACACCGGCCAACATGTTGACCACAATGTCCGAAATTTGACCGCTGGAGCCCACGAGACCAAGTTGGCTGAGCCCCTCCGCGAGTGTGGCGTTTTCTGAGCCTGCCCAATTTTGCACGGCGCCTGCAGCGAANCTGTCATCGCGCAACCAGTTCCACTTTTCTTCGAGGTTGGCGTTGTATNCCTCGACCGTGNCGGTGTCGCTCATCAGCGTATCCGCCTGCACGTAGGCAAAGAATCCGGCTGCACCNACGACGGCAAAGAACCCCATGAGCATGGTGAAGTACGACAACACCAATGGAAACCCGTTCGCNGACAAGGCATCAGCACCGGGCTTGAGNACGAAGTACACCGCGAGAGCGATGAAGAAGGGCTTGAGCACGGACTCGAGTTGAATGAGCCANAANGACACAATGGTCAGGATGGCGCAAACGTACACGATGGTGGACAGGGAGCGGTTGAACTCACCCTCCTCAAACGCACCATCCTTCATGCTCGGCCATGGGGATGGCGGTTTCAATGATTCGCCCAAAATTGGAGGCTGCTCAGAGCCTCATTCCGACCCACTGGACGAGGGCTCGGAAGGGAGGCGAAGCGAAACCAGNAGGGTGAGGGCCATGATGATCGCGCACAGGTGAAACGCACTACGGTAGGTCAGCCAGCCCGAGCCGTCCACGNTCANGGTCCACACCAAGCCGCCCGTCACCGGACCAAGAATACGGGCAAAAGCGGACGCCGATTCCATGGCGCCCATCACGCCGCCCAATTCTTTGCCTCGGTCTTGAGCGTACGAGGCCATCAGGCTCGATGAGGTNGGTTGGAAAATGCCGCTGCCNGTTGAGATGACGATGCNCGTGGGCAGCAACCAAAGCCATGCGTACTCGACGGANGCGTACGGGATGGCGCCAAGTCCGATGCCGGTGAATACCACCGCCACAGGCAGCATGCTCCGTGACGCGAAACGCTTGGACAAGGGGCGGATGAGGCCACCTTGCACCACGATGCCAGTCAGCCCAATCACGGCAAACACGCGCCCGTTTTGCGCTTCAGTGAAACCCAAACCTCCTGCATCAGGCGACATCTCGGTGAAGAGGATGAAAACAGCGTGCATGATGGTGAAACCAAAGCTGTACAGCATGGTGACCCACAGCAAGGGCCCGATGGCCGGTGCTCGCATCGACGTGAACAAACTGGAGAATGAGGACTTCATGGTCCCGCTCCAGTCCAAGTGAGACGCGCTGCTGCGAGCCTCCCTCGGCAAGGATTCCGGTAGGCGGGTTCGGGCCAACACGAGGGACACGATGGAAAGCGCGCTGGCCACCAAGCATGGGAGAAGGTAGGGGTAGGCATCGAAGATGGTCCCTTCAAACACCGCCCATCGATCGGCAGGAGCCGAAAGTTCTCCTCCAATGAAGGGCCCAAAGGTGAACCCCAAACCGAAGGAGGCGCCGATGAGCCCCATACGGCTGGCCATCTGTTCGGGTCGGCTGATGTCCCCGATGTAGGCTCGCGCGACGGCAATGTTGCCGTTGAAGAAGCCGGCGAGGAACCTGGCCACAATGGCGATGAACAGCGTCGGGGCCAGGCCGAAGAGCGCGAAGCAAAACGTGTTTCCAACCAGCCCAATCATCAGGATTGGCCTGCGTCCAATGCGATCAGAGAGGCTGCCCCACAACGGTGCAGAGAGAAATTGCGCCATGGGATAGGCGGTCATCACAAGCCCGACCCAAAGGCCGATGGCCGTGATGCCCCCTTCAACGGCCAAATCTTCGACAAGGTANGTCAGGAAGGGAATGACAATGCCGAATCCAATCATGTCGATGAACGTGACCAGAAAGAGAATCAGGAGTTGACCCCGAACAGTGCTTTGTTCGGAATCTTCCATGGCTTACGGAAAACGGTTCGCGGTATCAAACCGCGCCCTGTGTCAGACCGGTCGGACGTTGGATGACATCTCAGGCGTCAAGCGGTCAATGATGCCACCCAGACGATCGACGAGGCTCGCCTTTTGCTCGTGCTTGATGAGCGCATGTTCCATGACTTCGTCGAGCGTATCGACGGGAATGACCTCGACCTTGCCCTCCCATTGGTGGTCGAGCACAACGTCCTGAAGGTTGGACCGCGGGATGATGACCGTTCGAACGCCAGCGTGTCCTGCGGCTTCGATCTTCGCGGTCACGCCACCAATGGGCAACACTTCTCCACGTACCGAGAGGGACCCCGTCATCGCCAAGTCCTGGCGGATGGGGATGTTCTCAATCGCGGAGATGATGGCCGTGGCGATGGTGATGCTGGCCGAGTCGCCGTCCACGCCGTGCGTGTCCACGAACTGAATGTGGATGTCGTAGTCCGAGACGTCCTTGCCCGTGAGTTTCTTGACCACCGCGCTGACGTTGGTCACGCTTTCTTTGGCCAGGTCAGAGAGACCACCTGTGGCGTGGATTTTTCCACCGCCNCCCTGCGAAGGNGTCACGAGCGCNTCAACGGGCAGCATGATGCCGCTGAAGTCGGAGAGGCCGGAGTTGGCACCGAGGACCGCGAGGCCATTGACACGGCCAATCCGCTCACCGGAGTTCACGAGGAGNCTGTANTCGCGGCGGCGCTCNATCATGCGGTCAGCAACCTGCTGCTCGAGCGGCTTGGCGATGGAGCGGGCCCGGATGACGTGCTGAGCGGTCACGAGTTCTGCGCCGTCCTCCACCGCCAAGTCTCCAGCAATGCGCACCAATCCACCGAGCTCGCGGAGGCGAAGGCTGAGCTTTCCTCGGCGGCCGGAGCGGCGCTGTGCTTCCTTGAGGATGGCCGCGACACCACCCACGTCGAAGTGTGGGATTTCGCGGAGGGTATCCTGGTCACGGTGGACCTCTTGAGCAATGAAGCGAATCAGGCGGCGGCGGTTGCGAGCCGTGTCCGGCATCTCTGAATTCACGTAGACCTCGTAGCCGTAGCCTCGGATACGGCTTCGCAATGCGGGGTGCATGCCCTGAATGGCGTCCAGGTTTCCGGCGGCAATCAGGATGAAGTCGCANGGAACCGGCTCGGTCTTGGTGAGGGCNCCGCTNGANCGNTCNGAGCGNCCNGAGACNGGGAAGGCNCGCTCTTGCATGGCGGTGAGCAAGGCTTGTTGCTCTTCGAGCCGGAGNAGGTTGATNTCGTCAATGTANANCACGCCCTTGTGCGCCCGATGAATGGCGCCCGGCTCAACACGNTCGTGNGCGGGCGTCTCCATGCCACCCGACTGGAACGGGTCGTGACGGACGTCTCCNAGGAGGGCGCCCGAAAGGGTGGCTGTGGCGTCGACGAAGGGTGGAAGCTCCTTCGTGTCGTGCTTCACAAGCACCTTGGGGATGCGGCTTTCGTCCGCAGCGCCCAAGCGCGACCGCAGGAACATGTACCCAAAGGTCAGCAGAAACATGCCAAACAGAAGGGTCACGATGTCACCGCTCTGGAGGGTCGCGATGGCGAGGAGGAAAGCGATGGCAACGAAACCGATGAGAAGCATGCGCTGGGTTTTCTCCCGCTGAACGCGAATGGCTTCCTTCTGGACCTTGACGATGCGGTCGCCACGGCCAGCGGGGACGGAGCGCACGCGAGGTTCGTTCTCGTCTTCCTCGTTCGGATACACGAGAACGTCCTCCAAAGCATCGCGGGGCAGGAGCTCGGTCATCGACCTGGCAAGCATGGACTTGCCCGTGCCAGGGTCGCCAATCATCAGCATGTGACGGCGTTGTTCGGCGGCCTTTCGGATGATGACCGATCCGGCCTCTTGACCGATGACCTGATCGACCAAACGGTCAGGGACGGGTACTTCTTTGGTCGACGTCATGCCGATGTCGTCGATCCACGCCTCAACGCTGCTTTGCAGAACCTCGTCGCTGGGCTGACCGAGAATAGCTTCGTCGGACGCATCATCGGATTCCGCGGACCACACCGTGACCTCGACGTCATTCTCGACGGGAGGCATCGCCTCGACGAGACCGTTCATCTCGTCTTCGGGCGTACCCGAAACCTCGTCGGCGTCTCCGCTCACGGACGGACGTGCGTTCGCCTCCCCTTTGAGGCTTTCAGCGGCGGCGTAAACGACGTCGCCTCAGCGTCTCACTGCTGGCGGTCCAGGTATTGCTGGCCGTAGTAGGCCCACTGCTCCATGGTCCAGCCTTCTGGAAGGCCCGTTGCGGGCAGGGGGGGTCCGGCGTGCGCGACCGGTGCAGGCATCGGAGGCATGGCCGGCATGGGGGGAGCCATGGGCTGCTGGAAGATGTCTTGGGCTCCTCCGTACATGGAGTTGGCCACGGCGTCGGACGCGGGCAGTGCGGATTCGTCCCACTTGGGCTGCTCCATCGAGCCGCCACGACGCGTGAAGAGCACACCAAGCAGAGCAGCAAGGATCAGCACGCCGAGAATGATGATGATGACGTCCGTGTTCACACCGGCGCTTGTGTCCAAGTCGCCGTTGCCCTCCACGTTGTCGCTAGAACAGTCGGCACGTGGATCATCGCAAGCGGTTGCCAAATCGGCCTCAAGCAACGCGAGTTGGTCTTCCATCTCGGTGGTGTCTCCTTCCGATGCATCAATCTCCGCCTTGAGGTCCTCGATGCTCGACTCGAGATCGGCGATGTGCTCAGCGAGGGTCTCATCGTCCATCTCGCTTGGTCCGGGCGCTTCCTCGGTGACGCGCCAGTAGATTGGCGCCATGAGCTTGTATTCCTCACCGGTGTCGTCGGTGGCAAGGACGTTACCGAGCTTGACGTCGTCGTTGTACTGGAGGCCGTATGGGCGAACATCGTCCCACGCGAGCTCAACGGTCCAGCCGCGCTCGGATGCGGTCACGTCAAGCGGATAGCTGACTTGGTTCAGGCACACCCCCGTGTCACCTTCGCACACCTGCCACATGGTGGTCAGCGAGGTGAACGTGGGCGCATTTTCCGTGAGGAAGAGGTTGGCGGTGGCGACTTCGCCAAGGTAGGCGTTGTCGAGGCTGACCGTCATGTACCCGGTGTCCGCGTCCTTTGAAGCCGAGAAGGGCTTCGAGTCGTAGACGTTCACCATGATGGTGTAGGAGTTCGAGTCGTACTTGTCTTGAGCCGTGATGGTGATGGTCTGGGTGCCGAGTTCCTCGAACTCGACGGTCATGAGGCCGGTGAACAAATCAAAGCGGGCAGCACCGCTCTCGCTTGGCGTCACCACGATGAAAGCAGGATCATCGTCGTCGATGTCGTACACGAGGCTCTCAATGTCATAGACGTAGGTCTTGCCGCGCTTGAGGTCGAGCGAAGCAAGGTCACCGAGGTCCATGCGAGGTGCGTCGTTGACCGGGGCGATCTTGAGCACGATGGTTTGGTCTGCGGTTTGCACACCGTCGCTGGCGCGCAGGGTGACCGTGGCTTGGCCGTTGACGTCGTCGTCCACGGTGCTGTAGGACAAGAGATCGCCCTCAAGGCCGACGTTGAACACCTCGGGGTTGGAGTTGCTGACGATGGACAGGGTTAGGCTCTCAGAATCAACCTCTGTGCCGTCCGCGTCCGTGTCGAAGACGTAGGGGAACAAAGCAAGGTTGCCTTCGCCACCTTCGTCGACCGTGCGCGTGGGGAGGCCGTCCCAGCGGGGCTGGCCGTTCTCGATGACGTTGAACAGGAGGGTTCCGTACGGCAGGTCGCTGTTGGTGTAATCCTCACCGTCGTTGACCGTGACCTCAATGCCGTTTTGCCCGATTGGACAACCGCGGAGGTCGTCAAAGGCGAACAGCACTTCAATTTCCTGCGTGGTGGCGTCCCAGCCAAGGAAGGCGGGGGACGTCGACGTCACGCTGAGTTCCGACAAGGCAGACTCGCGGTCTTGGATGTGGCCCACCATGCTGATTTTGGTGGGCTCATCGCACATCACCGTCGGCACAGGTTCCGCCCAAATCGTCGGCAAGGCGTTCGTCACGGTGATGGCGTCGCTTCCCAAGACGACCTTCCAGTCGGAGGCTTGGCTGCGGGCGTCAATGGCACGGACGCGGAGATCGTGGGTGCCCGCTTCCATGTCGGTGGTGGTGGCAAAGGTGTACTCGCGTCCTTCGTAGGGAGAACCGGCAAAGACCACGTCTTCACCACCGCTGATGCCGTTCGAAGACCACGTGGCCGTTCCTGAGGGGCGGGTCTCGAGTTCGAACGTCGTGCTGGAGATGGTGTCGACCTCATCGTTGGCATCGGCGCGGACGGTGATGAGCACCTCATCACCACGCTCGACCGACGTCGGGCTGATCTGAGGCGTCAGGGCGATGGGCGGTCGGTCATGGTCAAACTGGGTGCTCACGTCGTTGTTGGAACCGCTCATGTCACCGCTCAAACCGGTCAGACGAGCGCCGAAGGTGGCCTTCCAAGCGTTGGAAGAGAGCACGCTGGTGTCGAAGCTCGTGGTGTAGGTGTGGGTGCCGGTGGTCGCGACGGTCGCGGGCAGCGATTGGGTGCCGCCGATGGTGACCTTGTTGACACCGTTGCGGTAGTAGAATTCCACCCCGCCCCCGTCGACGTAGTCCAGGTCGCCCATGTTGCGAACGGTGACCTCGAGGTCAACGGTGTCGCCACGGATGTAGGAATCGGAAGCATCGTCGTTGCTCACCGACAACCCGGTAACGCCGATGTCCATTTTGGGGCCCATGTTCGAGTCGGCCGCGCTCAATACGCCACGGTGGGTGGTGTGGTCGCCGTCCATGAGGGCCGCCACTGTGAGGAAATTCTCGGAAGCGCTCACGCCGCCGCCTGCGCGGACGGTGCTGATGGGCACGGACCACGACGTGGTTACGGAGTTGCCGCTGGTGAGGGTGACGGATTCGAATCCGCTTCCGGCGCCGTTGAGGAGCCAACGCTGGAAGACGTTGTGAGGGTGGAGGTTGTTGGAGTTGGAGTACACTTCAGGCGAGGTCTCCTCGGCCACGGCGGCGTAGATGTGGACGGTCTTGCTGCCAGATCCAAGGTAAGTTGCAGTGATGTCGATGTCCATGTTGTTGCCGTTTTCCGACTGGGCAATGGAGAGCGAGTAATCGTTCGCGTTCTGCATGTTGCCGCCGCTTTGGTAGAACGAATCGTAGTTTTGACCGCCGGAGGTGTAGTACTGACCGGATGAAGCGTCGCCGAACACCGTGGTCGGGTAACCGGAGGGGTTGATGTGCGCACGTCGGTTGATGGGAGCGTCAGACGGCCAGCCCGTCGACGCAGATTCCCAGAACGAGATGTAGGTGAAGTCCTCAGACGTGGTTCCGCCGCCTCCGTTGGTCCCGTAGAGGTTGTGCAGGTTGGTCGAAGACGTCTGGCACGGACCGCACCAGTAGGCTCCCACGTATTCCGCAAACACCGGATGGCCTGGGCTGGTGGCGGACATGACCACAGGCGTGCTTTCCAGTTCCTCAGGAACATCGACCAAGGTCGAAGAAAGACCAACAGAAAGGCTGCCCATCATCAATGCCACAAGGAGCAGAGCCAGCGTTCGCATGTGATTCATAATGGATGGACGGCTGTGAGACTTATGAAACATTGCGCGTAGTGTCCTTGTTCCGAAGAGGTCAAATCGGGATCGCCGAATCGACGGCCATGACCCCGAACATGGTGGCCTTGGTTGCACAAGACGGTCGAACGTGGACCGTCAACGTCGTTGATGAGGACGTCAAAATCAAGGGACTGGGCGTCTTCAACCCTGTTCATATGTTGGAAGAACACGCGCTTGGGGGCCTTGTTGTTCTCGCCGGCAAGGAATTAACAATCCTCCCTGCTGGACTCGCAGAGTTGCGTCGCGGCATGCTGAGACGGGCCCAAACCATTGGTGACAAGGACGCAGGCATCTTGATCGCAAGGCTCGGCATCGGTCGTGACGACACCGTTCTGGAAGCGGGGCTTGGAAGCGCTGGACTGGGCCTGCACATCACGCGTGCTTTGGGCCCTGCTGGCCACCACATCACCGTCGAACCACGGGAAGAGCACGCAAAAGTCGGCTTGGACAACCTGAACCGTGCCGCTGTTGCGTGGCCAGACGGGCCACGGCATACCCACATCAGCGGCCGGGCCGAAGACGTTGCTGGTGACGTTCCGAGCATCGCGCCAGAAGGCCTCGATGCTGTGGTCCTTGACATGGCGGATCACACACCGTCGATCGCGGCCCTCGCCCCACTGTTGCGCGCAGGGGGGCGTTTGGCGTGTTATTGCCCCGTGACCAGCCAACTCGAGCGAGCGTGGGAATCATGCGAGGCTGCAGGCTTGGCGGTGGACTGGGCTGGAGAAATCATGGAACGACCGTGGAGCCGCGCCTCGCGGGGCGGTGTGCGTCCGGCGAACGGCCCGTTCGGACACACGGCCTTCCTGCTCATCGCCCAACGGCGCTCTGCTTAGGGCAATACACGGATGCTTGACTGGCAGGTTGGGCAGGTGAACCTGAAGGGAGGCTCGCTCCCGGCGGGAACACCAAGCACGGCCTCGCAACTCGGGCACGCCACCCTGTTCCCGTCCTCAATTCGCGCTTCGTTGTGACCCAACTCAACAGGTTCCTCTTCGGTCTCTTCGTCCGGTTCTTCCTCGGGTGACGCGTTCGAAGATCGCCGAATACGAAGCAGGCCGAAGAGCAACAGCGCAACGACCCAGCCTGACGTCAAACCAATCACTGAATCTTGGTTGCTCAACTGGACAAGACCAAGATCCAACCCCGCAGGGGGCAAAGCTGGGCCTGGGAGATCGACGGCAATCGTGCCGCCGCTGTCCGTTCGCTCAATGCCCGCCAAGGTGTAGGTTGCAAGCACCTCAGGCTCCGACGTTGACGCGCTCGTGGTCAAGCGAACCATCTCAAGGGTAAACCGTGCGGATGCCCCCGGCTCGAGCGAGAAACTGCTCGTTCGAGCNCCGTCTCCGAGCCTGACCCAGGTGGTTTGGAGGTAGGCAAGGTTCGACCCTGCGAGTTCCAACTCACCTTCAGCCAAAGCGTTGGCCGTGTTGGTGATCCGGACCACGGTCGTGGATGAGCCGCTGGTCTCGATCGAAAGGGCGTCGTCTTCGACCACCACCTCGATGGGACCTGCCTCGGACCACGACGGCAANACCGTGATCACGACAGCGTCGCTGGCCACCACGTCCGCTCCAAGGGCGCCAATCGCGCTGCGAACGCTGACGTTCAACGCGAGAAGACCAGCCGTTGCGGTTTCAGCGATGGTGCACGACCAAGCCAGTGGTTCACTGGAGCCGCTCAGGTTCATTGGGTCTGGGAGATCGCAGGTGGCGCCAGACGCTGATAGGGACAACCGATCATCGACGCGGGTGGAAAGGCGGAGGGTGCCGGTCACGGTACCTCCTGCTTCGACGTTCGTGGCGTCGGCGTCAAGGACGAGGGTCACCTGCTGCGAGCGGTACACGACGGACTGAATCACNGCGTCAGAAACGGCGCTGTCCAAAGAAGAGTTGGCCGTNAGCGCCACGTGGAANACCTCACCGTTCAAAGCGGAACCATCGAGGCTGAGGTGAACTGGAATGACCGCACTCTCGCCTGCAGCAAGGCTCACCACGTCCTGTTCAAGGGTGACGGTGAGCTCTTGGCTGCCGTGCACGGTGGAGGCATCGAGCACGAACGTCGCCGTACTGGCCCCTGTGTTGACCACGGTCATGCTGGTCGTCACTTGAGCNAGCCCNCCCAAGGTCGGCGCCCCAGGATGAGGCGTGTCAACGTCTTGCGGCACATGGTCGCCTTGCCCGTTNCCAGACGTNGNCACGACGTCAACGCCTCGACGAGCGGTNACCTGCACCGCCAATTNCAACGACCACGACCCATGCGTGCTGTCGGTGAAGGTCAAGGTGACGTCATGGTCTCCCGTGGTCGCTTCGGGTCCAGCGACAGCAGCGAGGGTCACCGTTCGCGAGGGCGCGAGCGAGGAAAGCGAATACGAGGAGGCTCCAGACACGTCACCCATGCTCACGCCCCCCGGGAGCCCGGCCGTGCTGAGCGNGAGCACAAGGTCTTCTGTTCCTGTGAGGGCGAGCGTGAGGTTCACCTCAACAGCGCTGCCGGCCTCGACCACCACACGAGCATCGCTTGGCCCNTCAACNGTGAGCGCCGCATGGTCAGCGGGCGTGAGTTGGACGGTCTCCGTGACCACGCCATGAACNGTGGAAGCTTCGAGCGTCAGCGCGCATGACTCGGTCGCGTCGACGGNGGTCTCAAAGGACCACACGCCCGTCGTGCCTGCATCAACCGTTTGGGTCGCTGGGGATGCCATGGACGTGGACATGCGGCCGTCGCATGCAGCGAGCGGTGGCGACGGTGCCATCAAGGTCAACGTCACGCTCAGGTCGTGAGAGCCTGCGTTTTGGAAGGTGGCCTGCCACACGGTGCCCGTNNCAACGTCAACATCGACCGACATCGGTGCACCAAAGGTNGTGTCCACCCGCTCATCGACCACGAAACCAACGGTACGGCTGACCTGCACCGAACTGTCGTTGGCCCATGCGCCAATCAGCTCCACNTCGCAGACCTCCTGGACNCCTGAGGGCCACGAGGAAGCAGGAGGCACCTCGACGGAAAGCCCCACCGTCGCCACATCACCTGGAGCAGCAAAGGAAGTGGTCAAATCCAGCAAGTCCCACACACAGTTGGCAGCNCCGCTGGCGCCGAGACTCCACGACCACTCAGCGGCGGAGGTTCCCGTGTTGACCACGTCCACCGACGTCAACGAGGCTTCACCGAAGGGCAGGAGTTCGGAGGANTCGATGTTCCCGATGGAGAGATCGGGCACGGCCTCGATGCGAACCACCATGGTGCTGCTNGACGTGATGTTCCCTTTGGTGGACGCCACGACAAGGTCGAGACCAACGTCNCCGGGTACAGCGTTTGGCGCCACTTCGAGCCGGAGCGTCGCGCTTTGTGAGGAGAATGCGCTCATGTTTTCGAGCACGTCGTCGCTGAACAGAGCGAGAAGGTCACCACCCACCACGGCAGAGGGGGACGCACCGGAACCGCTTGCCGTCCATGGATAGGTCCACGTCGAGGTCGCGTTGAACACCGCGTGCGCGGCCGCCAACTGCAGGGCCTGACCTGCGCTGGCGTTGATGCCGCTTGGCAAAGCGAGACCNACCGGGGAGCCACCATGGATGGCGGCATGGAGGGTTGCTGCAGCAAGGTAGGAACCGTGCAACGANGGATGCGATCCGTCGCTGGTGTAGAGGTCATGGAACAAAGTCCCGCTCTGATCAGGATCGGTGCCTGCCGCCAAAATGTCGTCGTGAATCTTCGCGAAGGCGAGGCCAACCGGAGCCACGTACACCGAGGCAGAAGGGTGGGCGCTGGTCGCGTTGTCAGCGTAATCGAGGTAGCCTTGCAGAAGATGGTCGTTCATGGCCGTGAAATTTGGGTACCTCACGGTGTTCATGGTGTCACCTGAGCGGCGCCCCCANGTCATCAGCAGCATGACGTCAGCGCCCTCGTCGTCGATGCGCTCGGTGAGCGCAATGGCGGCGTCCTTGGAGTCCATCCAATCCGATTGGGTGCGGGGGAAGCCAGGNATCTGCGACTGNTCTTGGNGCACGATNACGTCCCAGGACTGACCGCTCAGGCTGGTGTTCCACGCATCTCCGCTGGTGTTGACCTTGGCACGGTGGCCTTCGAGGGTCATACCGCCGCCGGCATTGGCCGAAACGTTGGCATCACCAACCTCCCTCAGAAGGTCTTGCACAAGGCCGTCAAGTCCGTTGGCCGTGGTGTAGGAGTTTCCGTACATCAACACCTCATAGGAAGGCGTAGTGGTACCACCCGTTTGGTTGTTGGAGACGTTCTCCGAACCGCCGGTGGACGACCAGTTGGCCCAGAAGCCTGCCAAATCAGGGTTGGCGTTGACGTCGAGCAGCATGGTGTCGACCACGTTGCCGTCGTTGTGAACGGGAACGGTCACATCAACAACATCACCTGGCTGGAGCACCACAAGCCCACCGTTCCCTGCTCCGGAGGCTTCGATGCGCGGAGCGTGGACGTCTGCCACCGACAGGGCGAGGGTGAGGCGGGTCTCCGCCGAGCCGTCGGCGTCCGACACCACAAGATCGACCGTGTCCGCATGGGAAGGGACGCCCATCCCGTCCAAGCGGACGACGATGGTGGTGTTCTTGGACCACGTCGGGAAGACGTTGGTGACGTTTGCATCCAACGCCAAGACCTCCCATGACGGGTGAAGGGAGGCGTTGTCCACCTCNACGTCNAAGCTGTCGATGGANGAACCGTTGTTGGTGATNGTCANGGTNACGTTGGTCGCAGCACCGGGCATCAGAACCACGTGTTGCACGTCAACGGAGAGGTGGATGGCGTCGTCTGCAGCCGCCGAGCCGATGATTGGGCTGAGGCTGACAAGAAGCAGAGAAACCACGAGGACGACGGCGGAGCGGCGTTCTGTCGTCATGAGAACCGTTGGTGCCTCGGGCCGATGCCTCTTGAGGCCACCGCAATTTCGGTCGGATGAACCGCCGCTTCGCNTCAGGAGCGAAGGGCATCCAGAATGCTCGGGTCCAATGCTTCCCATGGGAAGGTCCCATCGGTTCCGGCGTGTCGGCCAAAGTGGCCTCCAGCAGCGGTTGGGGCGTAAATCGGCTGGAGCAAATTCAACCGAGATGCAATGGCTGCTGGCCGGAAGTCAAAGACGTCCCCNACGAGGTTGGACAGGGCNCTGTCGTCCATGGTCCCCGTTCCGAAAGATTCGGCGCGGAGGCTCACGGGTTCGGCGACGCCGATCACGTAGGCCAACTGAATCTCGCATTGNTTNGCAAGGCCGGCTGCAACCACGTGCTTCGCCGCCCAACGGGCGGCGTAAGCCGCCGACCGGTCAACCTTGGAGGGGTCCTTTCCAGAGAAGGCCCCACCGCCATGACGGCCCATGCCACCGTAGGTGTCGACGATGATCTTGCGACCGGTCANGCCTGCATCCGCATGCGGGCCGCCAGGGTCCGCAAACCGACCGGTTCCGTTGACGACCAAGCGGTAATCCGCAGGCAACAAGGNGGTTGGAATCGCAACCTCGACCACCTTCTCGCGAACTTCCTGCTCNACGAAGGCACGCTCGGCTTCTTCGCTCCCGTGCACGTCGATGAGCGCATCGTCGTGCTGAATCGCAATCACGACCGTGTCCACCACGGGTGCTGCGCCTTCTTCGTAACGCACCGTCACCTGAGATTTTCCGTCAGGACGCGCCCACGGGAGGATGTTCTCCTCACGGACCGTGGTGAGGCGGCGCGTCAAGCGCTGCGAAAGCGCAGCAGCGAGGGGGAAAAANCGACCCTTGAGGTCGTCGTAGGCCTCAGTTTCGTCGCATGCATAGCCAAACATGAGGCCTTGNTCGCCCGCGCCTTGGTCGGCCCCNAGGTCGTTGACGCCCTGCGCAATGTTCGCGGCTTGGGTGGTNATGTGCACGTGAACGTCCGTCAGATCGGAGTTCGTCGCATCCATGCCAATGGCATGGTTGGTGTANCCGATGGCTTCGGCGGCCNNACGAGCAAGGGCTTCGTAATCNGGTGCTTCGCCGCTCAACGAAACCTCGCCAGCCAAGACGATGATGCTCTTGTCGGGCGCGCCCTTGACCAAGGTCTCCACCGCAACACGGGCGTGCGGGTCCACCGCCAGACAGGCATCGACGATGGTGTCGGAAATGGCGTCGCAGAGCTTGTCCGGGTGACCCGAAGTTACCGATTCGGACGTGAACAACTCGGTGGTCATGGCCGTTGCGCTGAAAGCGACGCATATGAAGGGTCGCCTCGATGGNAAGAACCGCTCAGGACGATGGCTTGATGAGCGACGGGGGTCGGCGGCAAGCATGGACGAGACGTGGCACCCCACGACCTACCGCACCCACACGCTTGGCGACATCCAACGCAAAGGCGCGGACCTTGTCGGCCAAGAGGTCACCGTTGCCGGGTTTTTGCATGCCAGCCGAGGCAAGGGTGCCATCTGCTTCGCTGACCTTCGCGACGGCACGGGCATGACGCAGGTCTTTGCCAAAGCCGACACGCTCGGTGAGGATCAACTCGGCCTCCTCCAAGGCCTGACCCGTGAGAGCACGCTGACCGTGACCGGCACCGTGGCTCAGAAGCGCCCGCCGAAGACCAAGGAAGGNGAAGCACCTCCACCTCCCGCGTACGAGGTNNTGGCCAGCTCGATTTCGGTCATCGCAGAGGCCGAGGCTCCGCTTCCACTGGGAGTCACCGATACCGTCGGCGTTGGTTTGGACACACGACTCGACAACCGTTTCCTTGACCTCAGGAGGGCGCACGTCAACGCCATGTTCCGCCTGCGGGCCAAGGTCCTCCANTACGGTCGCGAACATCTCATCACGGAGGGTTTCATCGAAACNCACACCCCGAAAATCGTGGCCACGGCCACNGAAGGCGGAACNGATTTGTTCCCGATGATGTACTTCGANACACCGGCTTTCCTGAACCAATCTCCGCAGTTGTTCAAGCAATTGTGCATGAGCGGCGGGCTGGAACGTGTCTTTGAGATCGGCCCCGCCTTCCGTGCCGAGAAGCACGACACCTACCGGCACCTCAACGAGTTCATTTCCTTCGACATCGAGTCCTCGTGGTCGACCGATGACGACGTCATGGGCGTCCTCGAGCGCATGCTGCACCACATCTGGTCATCGGTCGCAAACGATGCCGCCTGTCAAGGCCACATCCAAGCCATCAACGACTGGCGGGCAAGCCAAGACGAGGNGCCCATCGAAGTCATCGTTCCCGAGCTGCCTTTCCCTCGCGTCGAATACGACGATGCCATCCGCATCATCAAGGAGCGCGGCGGTTCCATCGAGTGGGGCGACGACATCGATGCCGAGAACAGCGACTTGCTNGCCCAAGGGCTGCCGCAATTCTACTTCATCCCGCGCTGGCCGATGGACCTGAAGCCCTTCTACATCCACCACGTCGAGGGCGAAGACGGCTCCACAGGGCGACAACTGAGCCGAGGATTTGACCTCAACTTCGGCCGCGACGAGATGACCTCTGGCGGGCAGCGAGAACACCGCATCGACGTGCTGTGCGACAATTTGCGCGACATGGACCTCGATCCTGAGGAATTCGAATTCTACGTCGCAGGTTTCCGCCACGGCGTGCCACCGCATGCCGGCTGGGGCCTTGGCGTGGAGCGNATCCTCATGGTNCTCACCGGCGCCAAGAACGTCCGAGANACGGTGCTCTTCCCACGCGACCGACGCCGCNTCTGCCCNTGAGCGACAGGTTGACGCCCNTCCGAGGACAGCGCCCACCGTGCGCAAGGANATCCGTTGGGGCGATGGGCCNGACCACGTCGCAGACCTTCACCTGCCTAAGGAAGAGGGNCCGTTCACCAACGAACACGGCACGCCTGCCGTCATGCTCCTGCATGGTGGATTTTGGAAGCAGGCCTTNGACCGCAGCCTCATGACGCCCATCGCGGAAGCCTTGGCTGANGCAGGTCTGATCGTNTGGAACGTGGAATACCGACGCTGGCGTCCCGACGACGAAGGCGTGTGGCAGGAGACCATCAGCGACGTGTTGCGCGCATGGGGCCANCTCGAGGGCCTCGACGGCGTTGATGCGTCCAGGACCGCCGTCATCGGTCATTCTGCGGGAGGCCATCTTGCNNTNGTCGTGGCGGCCCTCTCAGAACGTCGCCCGAAGGTNTGTGTTGCCCAGGCNGCNGTGANNGATCTCGTGGCCGCCGATGCGGCTGCGCTCTCNGATGGGGGCGACGCNGTACGCCGTTGGGTCGGAAGCCCAGTGGAGGACCAGGCCACGCCGTGGAACGCGCTCAACCCGATNGGAATGACGCCGCAGTGCCCCNTCATGCTNGCGCATGNGGAAGAGGACGAGGACGTGCCCATCGCGATGAGCCGTGCCTGTGCCGAGGCCTACACCGCGCGTGGGTCCACNGCNGANCTCNTGCCGCTTCCTGGCGATCACTACACNATCATCGACCCNNCGCACGANGGTTGGCGAAGCATTCAAGAAGGTGTTCTTGNATGGCTCATGTCCGGCANAAGTGTCGGCTGACCTTNGACCTGTNNAAGGGACGAGGAAGGCNCANCTTTAAATANNGTCNGNCNAGANTACATGATNNANTCATGTTNTCATGGGNGGCGACATGCTGCCGGTACANCAAACAAGGCGGTGANAAGAATGACGGCAANAACGGGCAACGATGCAGGAACAAACAACAACGGGTGCGANGANTGNGGNGGGCANNTGTCCCTCNACGAGCACCGCGGTGAACTCGAGTGTGTGGTGTGCGGCTTGACCGCGCCTGCGCCAACGCAACCGATGGGCTACGTGCCAGAAGGCCACGGCACCACCCGCACTGGAAACCCGTACCACAAGGAAGCAACGGGCTCGACCATCGGAACGGGCCAAGTGGACCTGCGCGACGTCCCTGCGAAGCACCGTGCGATGTACCGCCGCTTGGACAAGCACAACACCTACGCCAAGCCNAGCCAACCCCAGCACTTGGCCGCCAAGGTCTGGGACATCNTCGCTGAGGAGAACGGCGTCGCTCTGGCCAACGCCATGTACGACGTGAGCCTCTTGGATGACCTCATTCGCCCGATTCGCCCGGACAGCAAGGGCAGCACCCTCACGCCTCGTGCGAAGGCGATCCTCGCCGCTGCAGAAGCCGCCAAGGGCATCGAATTCATTCAGCCCACTGGGCGCTGGTGCCGCAGCACGAGCACCGGCCGCACGCAAGCCGAACGCGACGCAAGCAAGCTCACCACCGAGCAGAAGGTGGCCATCATCGCGGCCGCAGCCGTGGCGCTGTACGCNGAGTTGTACCCGCAGGCGCCGTCCAACATGGCCGCCACCCAAACCCGCCTGCTGGAGCGCAGTGGTCTTGANATGAAGGTCGCACAACGCCACATGGTCAAGGCCAAGTTGGCCATGGCGAAGCACCTTCGCGTCCTCTTCCGCTTGGGCTTCTTTACGCCNCGTGCCCGTGACGCGGCCAGCCACGCCCAATGGGTGGACGACCAGGTCGGCCTGCACCTCGAGAACGTCGCTCGTGTCCTGAGCCAGGACCGCTCGCTCACGCGTCACCTTGACAGCGTCATGCGTGACNCAGCCCACCGCCTCGATGCCATGAAGGCCGTGGACGAAACGTTGGGCAGCGACAGTCCGTACCTTCACCTGCCACCGGCCAAGCGTGCAGGCCTCGCGGTCTACTGCGCCCTCCACGCTGCCGGTCTCGAACGTGGACGTCGCGCCCTTCTCGCGAAGGCGCTCATCCTCTGTGACGACACCTTGCCCTTGCTGCGTGAGCGCCTGCTCAACACCTACCANCACGGCTTGGAACCGCTGTCTTAAGGCGGGAGTCCGCAAGGCCATTGCATGGACCTGCTCGGTGCCGACTTCCCCTTTCACAGCGAAGCCCTCGCCGGCAAGCGCGCACTGATTTGCGGCGCAAGCGGCGGCATCGGCGCGNCAACGGCACGCATGATGGCNAAAGCAGGNGCCTCGGTGGTGGTGGCTGCACGTTCGGTCGACAAACTCGANGCCTTGGTGCAGGAGCTTGCAAGCCTTGGACCCGGCCCTCACGTGGCGATGGCCCTTGACCTTGAGGACCTCGCTGCGGTCGATGCTGCGGTGGAGGAACTTCTCAGCGACGGGCCGGTCCACGTGCTGGTCAACAANGCGGGTGGNCCGCCNGGCGGTGCGCTCATCGATGCCGAAGTGGACGAGTTCATCGCGCCCTTCCAGCGTCACCTGCACGCCTCCCACACCCTGGTCAGNGGCCTGCTTCCAGGCATGGAAACGGCGGGATACGGTCGCATCCTGCAGATNATNTCNACCTCGGTCAAGGAGCCGATNCCCAACATCGGCGTGTCCAACACGCTTCGTGGGGCCATGGCGTCNTGGGCCAAGACGCTGTCCCGTGAACTTCCACCCTGTGTGACCATCAACAACGTCCTTCCTGGTTTCACCGCCACCGATCGGCTCAGTTCCCTCGCCAACTCCATCCAAGCGAGGACCGGCAAGAGCGCCGAAGACGTGCACCGTGGGTGGATGGACCAAGTGCCCATCGACCGGCTCATCGACCCGCTTGAAACGGCTGCTTCCTTGACCTACCTCGCGCTACCGGCAGCGGGTGCCATCCGCGGCGTGAGCCTCGCGGTTGACGGCGGACGACTCCGATCGATCTGAAGCGGTGCGTTCAAACCCCACCGGCCGAGCCANGGACATGGACGGCGAAGTCACCGCGGAACAAGCCCGTGAGCTGCTTGACGCCCTCGTGGAGGGCGGTGGCATGAAGCACATCGACACGCCGCTCGCGCTCCGCTTGATTCCATTGGCCGATGACGTGGGCCGGGANGACCTCGCGGCCGAACTGATGGAACGCGCCCAAGCGGCAGCCAAGGATGCGGTTGAGGAGGGATGGGTCAGCCTCGAGCGCCTGCGCCGTCATGGTGGTGACGTGGACGAAGTGCTCGCCTTGGCCACCGACATGGAAGGTCAGGAGCAAGGCGTGCGCCTTGCGGCAGCGGCTTATCACCACGCTGCGCTGCTCCATCATGCCAACCAATCGTGGGAAGAGGCGCACGCGCTCGTCAGCCGTTCGCTTCGTCTTCGCGAGGACGTTGGTGATGAGGAAGGACGCTCCTATGGCCTCGCGGTCCGAGCGGCCTGTGAGCGCGCCATGGAGCAGATGACTGAGGCCATNGACACNCAAATGGAACGGCTGGGCGTCCTNGAACGTCTCGACGACCAAGAAGGCGTGATGGAAACGCTGGCCGATTTGGCGCACCTTCACGCCACCATCGGCGAAGTGGATTTGGCNAGCGACCATCTGAATCGATCGCTTCAGCTGGCCAAAGACATGGGCGACCTGTCAGGNCAGCTCGTCGCCGCATGGGGCCTNGCGGACGTNGCCGAAATCGCCGAAGACTGGTCGACGGCCATGCTGCACCTCTCCGACGTGGTNCACGCCTTCATGGCCGTGGGNATCCCNGCNCCTGAACAGGTGCGNGAGCGCATCAAGGCCCTGACGGACCTTGCAGACCGTGCTTGACGTGCGTGCATCTCATAGGTCGCCNGCCGCTGGTCGNNGCAGGTGAGGGAGTGGACCACGACATCTTCTTCTCCATCTCGCANACGCCGGACCATTCCGGAACGATGCCGAGNGAAGCCGTGATGTTCGAGCACTACCTCGATCAGTTGCGCCTGGCGGACGACCTCGGNTTCGGCGTGGCGTGGGTCGCTCAAGCGCACCTGTCCACCGANGTCCAGAAGGGCAACAGCCGCCCCGTGGTGCCGCATTGGCCAGGCGAGGTCGGCTTGTGCACCGATTTCCCCCAACTGGCCTTGGAATCCTTCCGCGCCACGTCGCGCATTGACCTCGGCAGCGCCGTGCTGTCCATCCTCGCCTCCGGCGGGCCGATCGCCCAAGCTGAGCGGATCGCCAACACCCTGACGCACCTCGAACGCATCGATGCGGGAGGAGAACGACGCCTCCACATCGGCTTTGCGTCGGGCCGGTTCGAATTCATGGCCCGCCCCTACGGTATCGATGCACGCGATGAGGTCGAAGCCGTAGCGTGGCCGGCCTTGCGCGGTCAAATCTTCCTCGAGGCGGCCACGATTTTCCTCCGTCTGTTGAACGGTGAGGTCGTCAACAGCGACCAAGCGCGGCCAACGGTGCTCGAGCGTGGCTTGTTCCGCAGCGACGAGGACTGGGCCAAGGTGCAGGCCGCAGCCGTGGAG
>NZMM01000050.1 GCA_002694585.1 Methanobacteriota archaeon | reverse complement strand
GATCAAGGCCTTCCACTGAACCGCTTCGTGCATTTGCTCAGCACCTTTGCGGCGAGGAAGCCTTCTCCCGTGTCCACGGGGCTGAACGCGGGCGCAACACTCGAGGGCGGGACGACCATGGACGTCGTGGCTTCGTTGATGCGTGCTCGTACGGTCTGATGATGTCCAGAACCACAGCACCCACGGTCGCGTCAGAGCGTTCAATGGAGCCTTTTAGGATTAAACCAGCAATATTTCGTTGACCACGGTCAAGAGGCCCAGAACCAGTGCGAGGATCAGCAACGCGTTGGTGAATTTACTTCCATCCTCCATGGGCGCGGCCATGAACGTCATCCCGTCTTCCATCCCTTCGTCTTTGAGCCTGTAATAGCTGATGAGGACGAGAAGCATAACCAAGGGAATCGTCAAGACATCCATCTGATTCGTACTGCTCTCTGTTCGTGCCGCACCAGCAACGAGTCCCACGTATGTGGTTACCGTGGCGGCGATAAAGGCCATGGCAGAGGGGTGCATGACCGGCCACTTGCCTTTTGCACCATCCGTGAGGACCAACGCCGACCAGAGTGTGTACACCAAAATCATTGAACCGGTCACAGATACTGTTGTGGGAAGCGGGACACCCAAACCTGCAGCAGCGTCCAACTCACCAACCCATGACTCACTTGATGGGAATCCTTGTGCAATCACCTGGTCGGGGGTGAAAATCATTCGCAATGAATAGAACAATCCAGACAACACGAGGAGGACGAGCGCGCCCATGGCCACTTTGTCGTTGACCTTCAAGCCAGGTTTGTAATCTGACAAACCCTCATTCACGCCCTCTCCACGCAACAACACGTAACTGCCGGCGTACGTGAACGTCACGAGAATTGAGACGTATTTCGGAGTTTCACTTGCAGCGCTATCCGGATTCCAATACATCCAGATGCACACCGTCATCGCAATCAGACCAATGATCACGGGCAGCATGATGGTCCATTTGCCCTTGGCTCCTTCAAAGAGAATGAGCATGGTGGAGATGAAAATCCCGAAAAAGAGGACACCGTTGAAGCCGCTTTCGACCCCACCCATCCCGTAAGCGGGGTCTTGTCCAAACATACCGGTCAAGCCGTTGTCAATAAGCGAAAATCCGGCATCGCCCCCGGTCACATATCCTGTGGAAAAGAACATGAAACTGACCGAGTAAATGAGAAAGAGAAAAGCCGAGATTCCCAGACAAATCTTTGCAGGTGAGGATTCAATTTTGAACATGTTATCTGGTCCTCAATTCCATCGGACAGCGCTTAATGTTGGTGACCAGAACTACGTCGGATTCCGCGCCTTTCGATAACACTCAAAATACAGCGTTCAAAACTATGGGCAATGGGTGGTGTGAAATCGCTTCTCTTTGGGCCAACTTGGGAAGACGTTGACGTGTTGAATCAAACATATGGGGCACCTCCTTCACAATTCATCACCTTACCAAACGGGGAAACGATCCATCTCAGAGACGAGGGTAAGAAGGGAGCGTTCCCACTTGTTCTCGTGCATGGCCACAGCGAGGATATGCACACATGGAATGGCCTTGTGGAGCGTTTGGTTGAGGAATTCCGAGTCATCAGGTATGACTTGCGCAGGCATGGCCTGACGGGTCCTGCGTCCGATGATGGATACAGCATCGAGCGTTACGTTGCAGATCTCGCCATGGTGGTGGACCACCTCGGTCTCGAACGCTTTGTTTTGCTCGGTCATTCCATGGGGGGGCGAATTTCAGTCAGGTACACCATGGAACACCAAGACAGGGTCAGCAGGCTGATCCTGCTTTCCGCAAGTGGGCCCCCACGTAAGCAGGACACCAAACAACCCTTGGCGCTGAGGCTCATGAAGAACCCTCTTGGCCGTTTCATGATCAAGCGGATCTGGTCCAGGAACATGGCCAAGAAATCGCTTGAAGACATGGTCTTCGATCCATCTATCATCACCGATGAGGACATTGACAGAATGTGGGCCTTCTCACGGTACCCGGGGAGCATGGAGGCCATGTTCCGGGAGTTTGCCGATTCTTGGCCGGATTTTACGTCGGATGAAATTCAGGGAATCAGCACCCACGCGTTGCTGATTTGGGGAGAGGAAGATTCGATTTGCCCCGTGGAATTGGCTGAATTTTACCACGCTCACCTCCAACACGCCGACATGATCGTGGTGCCAAAGGTGGGTCATTGCCCCCAAATGGAATGCCCAGAGCGGTGCGTGGCTGAAATGTTGCGCTGGATGGGCACCGCCTGATCACAGCAGGTAGGGCAGGGCAATCATGAGCACAAGCATGCCAAAGAAGCCCAGCGACGTCAACCCCGTGGCTTTCGACGCCATGTGCGCGGTGCGCAGACCGCTGATCGTCCACAAGTTGAGCCGCTTGCCGAGGCGTGCCAATCCATCGAGGAAACCGTGCGTCACGTCCCTGAACATGTGACCGCCGTCAAAGGGAACCATGGGAATCAGGTTGGTGAACCCGAGCAGCAGGTTGACCCATATGAGCCAGAAAAAGAGGTTGACGAAGATCAGCATGCCGTCAACGCCGAGGACGCTGGCCACGATGCCATCGCCTTCTTCAAGGAACCCCTCTTCCACTGGGTGCATCGCCACGCCTTGAAGCTCAAAGGGCACGAAGATGAGCCGCAAGGCGTGAATCGGCGTTGCGACAAGGCGCTGGGCGAGGCCCGCTTCGACGTTGGGGGAGAGTGGGCCGGCAAGGCGGTCGATGCCGATGGTGCCGTCGGCCACCTGTTGCACGCCGAGGAAGGCATCGCCAGATTCAATGCCATTGGCGTCGAGTTGTGCTTCTGTCCAGCCGTCCTCCGCGTAATGTTCCCGCTTGTCGCTCAGCCACGCTTCGGTGGTCCTCGTTTCCCCTTCGAGGTTGACCAATGTGAGCGTGACCGTTTCACCGGCCTCCAGCGTAGACAATGCCTCAGTGAACGAGGTGTCGTCCACGATCGCCATGTCGTCGATGGCCACGATGCGGTCCCAAGGCTCGAGACCTGCTTCCTCTGCCCCGGTGCCCACAACGACGCCACGGATGTGCACGCCTTCCTCGGCCGCGGCGAATTGGCTGGCGAGGCCACCCAACAACAAGAGGAGGATCATGGCCGCGAAGATGTTGGTCGCCGGTCCTGCAGCAAACATGCGCAAGCGTTCCCGTCGCGGTGCCTGCAGGAGTTCCTCGGATTGCGGTTCAGCAAAAGCACCGAGGGGCAGCGGGCCGAGTTGGAGCAGACCAAAGGCGCGAACGCGCATGCCGTGGCCGCGTGCGAGCAAGCCGTGACCGAACTCGTGGATCACCAGAGCGACAATGAAGGCTAAGGCGCCCCAGCCGAGCGGAATCACGGGATTCAACCCAGGGATCGCCACAAGTTCAGAGGGCGGTGGCGGGTCGGTGGTGGTGCCTTGGGTGACGGTCAGCACAAAGCTGAGCACCACCAGGAGCCCGGCCAGCAGCATGGTGCTGACGCACACCCAGGTGGCCACCTCGCCGTAGGCCCGCCAGAATTTTCTCGGCTTGGCCACTTTTTCCAGCACGCCCAGTCCGCGTGAAGTCCGCACCATGAGCACAAAGCCAAGCGCGCGCGAGGCGTTCCACCGGTCAAGCGTGCCGTTGGCTTCCCAGCGGCGCAGCATGGCCCACCAGAGGAGGAAGGCGAAGAGCAACCACCGCCAACCAAAGTCGACGGTGCCCCATGTGCTGGNCACGTCCTNGGCTGTCCCTGCTCTGCTATGAAGCCCTGTGCCGCGTCGGTCGCTTCCTTCAAGAGGGGTGAAGGGCACCAGCAGGCATGGCCCTCGAACCACGTCGCATTGAGCGATGGTTGCGAGACGCCTACCCGACGCAAGAGGTCCATGACCGGGTCGAATGGCACGCCGAAGGAAGCATGACGCAGTGCTTTGTTCGTCTCGACGACCGCGTGGTGCTCATTCACTTGGTCGGCGAAGGCGACCGCACCGTGCTCAAAGGGCGGCTCGAAATCCCGCTCGATCTTTGGAAGCCGGGATCCACGCAAGCCACACCTTCTCCACGCGCCGGCATCCGATTCCGCCACCGTACCAACGAGGTCACCTTCAGCAACCGCGCAGGTCGTGCGCCCGAATACGGACGCAACCTGGTGGAGCGCTGGCTCACCGAAATGCGTGCCGATCTGACACAACCACGCACCCAGACCCAGCAACTTTCCGGTCTGCGTGCAAGCCTCACCCGAGTCGCAAAGCAACTCGAGACGGCCACCTTGGAGCCTGCAAAGAAGGAGCTGCANGANATNAGCGCCACCCTCGAACGGTGCGAGGCTGACCTCGGCCGNGCGCTCGGTGAGTGATCACTCCTCTTCGTTCAGCGCGAGCAGCATCAGGTCCATCGCTCGCTCCCGTTTTGCTTCCTCGCGTTCCGGTGACCGTGAGAAAATCCTGTGCACCANGGGATCAACCACAAGCGGCAGGGCGAGGATGACGCCGACCACCGCGATCAGTCCGATGTACGACGAATTTGGCACATACACCGCTCCTGGGCCGCTCGAGGACAAGGCCAGTTTNAGGGTTCCAAGCCACGGGATTTCGGCCCCAGCACGTCCGATGACCCAGTCTGTGCGGATGGCTTCCACCACGCCTCCTTGNCCGTGAACGCCCGCTGAGCCGTTGGTGGCGCCCGGGCCTTGATCGACCGAACATCGGTTGGCGTCGCCCAAGGTGAGCAAGCCTTCGTGGGTGGGTTGCCACTCGTGCACCACGAGGTGCGCTTCGGCGTTCCCGTGTGCGGGGCGCTTGCAATCGTAGTACCCCGCTTCAACGCCGTCGAATTGGATGCTCACGGTGCTCTGGTTGCGCACAGGTGTCCCCGGAACGTCCCACGTCANGACGCAGGTTCCCATGGCGCCATCATCGTCGCGGAGGGTNGGATCCCACACGCCACCGTCAGGGCAGGCGAGGTCGTCGCCGGGCTCATCTGCGTGCGGTTCATCCNCTGTGTGGCTGTTTTCAGCAAGGGCNGCGCGGTCTGGGGTCTCGGTCGCGTTGGCCACCACCCGGAGGATGGCGCGATGGATGATGGGCGTGCCGNGTTCGCCGTTCTTTTCGTAGATGACGACGTCACCTTCCATCCCGTGCGTGGCGTAGCCAAAATTCGGATGTCCAGCGGAGGTTGCTTCGGCGAAGGTAACGATGCCTGCAGGGTCACGTCCATGCACGAGGATGAGGTCGCCGGCGTCGATGCTCCCGATTTCGCCCGATTCATCGTGGACCATCGACGAGGATTCCACCACGACCAGGGGCGGCATGGTGCCGGTGTGGAGGAAGAGACCTCCAATCAGCAGGGCGATCATCGCCACGGCAATGCCCACCTCACGAGCNAGTTTCGTGAGGGACATCGTNTCGGGGGCCGCCTCCTCTACCACGAAGCGAGGTCACCGGCGCCCGTCTTCAAGGAAACGCTTCCAGCGCTCTGCCCAGCCCGCACCGAGGGCAGCGGCCGCTTCGTCACCTTCTGCTCGACGTCGTCTTCGCTCGGCGATGCTGGTNGTGGTCATGATTTCCTCGAGGCTCGCGACGTGACCTCGAAGGCGAAGAAACGGCGGAACGGCGACCAACAGCACGAGGGATGAGATGACCAGGACGCTGATGGCCAAGCCCGTCATGGTTTCCCAGTTGGGCAAGGGCCGCAACGCGATGAGGTGAAAGGCCGCCGCACCAAAGGCCACACCTCCNCCGCCCGAGGCGGTCGCGGTGATGGCCAAATGTTGGCCGTGGGCGCGGTCCCAAAGNCGCTGGACGNGGGTCATCAANTTCTCATGGTCACCTCATCAAAAAGCGATTGCGGTAGGAGGTGGTCAAGCCCGTGTAACCACGTGCTTGATATGGAATACAANCCGTNNNAGCCTTGGGCCCGTAGGGCCCATGAGGGTTCATCATGCGCAAGGCTGTGTTTCTCACGCTCCTCTTTTTGCTCTCNTTGGCCACACCGTTGGCCAACGCAGCAACAACNGAGACCCAGTTCAAAGACGGGTCAACNTCCTACACCCACACCTTCAGCAGCGCGGGTGAAGGCAGTGCAGGATACATTACCCTGCCCTACGGGGCTGAGGTGACCGGAGCACGGTTCAACCTCGTGGGTGAGGCTTCCCAAACGACGTACACCAACTTCACCACAGACAGTCACTTTGGCGGTGCGGGGAGCGGCAGCTGGTCCGGATCTCCACCTTCGCCCTACACCAGCGGCAGCCGCANCAACGTGCGCGTGGAAAACACCGACGTCACTTTGCGTCCAGAGCCTTCGACCACCTCGGGGAGNCTGACTTCCAGCAGCGCCATCAGCAGCGCGGGCACGGCCACACACAACACCACGGGCGGCTTTGTGGCCTTGGGAGACCAGGGCTACACCGGCGTGTTGTCGAGGTTCACCTCCCTCAGCGCTCCTTCCACGACGGCCTGGACCTATGCCGGCGTCAACGTCGTCGTTGNCGACGAAATCCACCAGTTCCGCTACACGTCGTCTTCCCTCTACAACACGCCGACCGTGCAGCGGTTCAACGCCACCACAGGGTCCTACATTGGTACGGCCTCCTTCAGCACCGGAACGTGCTCTTCGACGTCGGTTCGGTACAACATCTACGATGCGACCATGGATTCGAGCGGCTCGGTTTGGCTGGCCCACT
Source organism: Methanobacteriota archaeon (assembly GCA_002694585.1). Classification (GTDB taxonomy): domain Archaea; phylum Thermoplasmatota; class Poseidoniia; order Poseidoniales; family Poseidoniaceae; genus MGIIa-L3. Next base: position 16,339 of record NZMM01000050.1, on the reverse strand, counting down.
ACTCGAGTTACCTGATGTCGAAGTGGACGATCACTGAAACAGCNCAGGGGGGGATGTCTTGGACGTGTCAAAACTCGTACAGCTTCGGNTACCCGTATTACATCACNGGAGTGGATTTTGACGAGAGCACCAACAAGCTTTGGGCCACCTATTACGACACCAGCTCTTACCCGAGTTACAACCAGTACCTGATGGAACTCAACCCCGCTTCACCCACGTCGATCAACGGCACGTGGAGCCTTGGCTCCTCGGCCGATTTCAACAACAAGGGCGCTTCGAACAATCCACTTTCAGGTCTTGACGTCAACTTCCCACGTGTGACGGTGAACGAATACAACGTCCAGGGAAGCCGACATCACCACTTTTCTTTCGTTGGCAGCCTGCTCAACAAGGAAGGGTATCACGACATNCCCGGCGGTGGCCATTACGGTCTGGCAGAATACGACGAAGGGAAGGTCATGTGGGCGTGTTTCCACGTGTCGTACTGCAGCGGATACGCCCGGCAATTCCAGCTGGGCGGCGACGGTGTTCTTTCCGATGAGCGAACGCCAAGCGGCACCTCTGCCACGGTGCAGGGTGCGACCACGACCATCTCCAACGCTGTTTCATCGTTGAAACTCGCTGGCCTNTTTGCGCTCATGCCCAGCGGCACTTCGGTGACGGTGGAGGTCTCCAACGACGGCGGCACCACGTGGCTGACCGCNACGCCTGGCCAGACGGTCAACTTCGCTTCCTCAGGCACGCAAATCACCTGGCGAGCAACGCTNTCTGGTACCTCACAAGCCACGCCNATCCTCGANGGCGTGGTCATCGAATACGTCAACCAATACGTGAGGAACGGCTACATCTACGGCTACCAGTACACCGGTGGAACCACCACGGTGGTTGCGGCCACGGTGCATTGGAACGGCACCACACCGACCGGGACGTCCATTCGGGTGAACCTGGCTTCAGGATCATCCTCGACGTCGTGCACGGCTGGAAGCCTCAACGTGCAGCAGTTCACCCAATCGGGACAATCGAAAACACTGACCTCAAGTTCGTACTACCAGTGCTTCCGCATCGAACTCTCTTCCACCTCTGTGTTGCGCTCACCGACGCTTGAGGACCTGCACATTCAGTTTCATTCCAACGTTCCAGAGAACGTCGAACTCAAGATCGACGGTTCGAAGATTTGGGACCGTCAGGGCGCGCTGTTTGGCGCTGCTACGGCTCAGAGCCAAGACTCGTCNTCCAGTTTCCTGAAGCGGTTCAACGACAACATTCCCGACACCGGTGCAGGTTTCGTNGACCTTGAGGTCGCGTTGGTCTCCTCAAGGCCNGGGCGNCTGATCCTNTCTTCGTTTGAGGTGACCTACACCATGCAGACGGTGAACCTCGCCATCCAAATCCCCGAAGGCGAAGTCCTCCATGCGCGGGCAGAACCCTATGAGGTCGTGACCCGGCACATCATCGGTGAAAACGCCAANGGCCTGCAGGAAGCGAGTNTGACCCTCCTCACCAGCCGGGCCTCAGCGAACCCAACCATGACCTGGAACCCGGGCGATGTCTTCCCTGCGCCCAACGATCCTGAAGATTACATCGAACTCGATCCGTCGTCCTACTCGGTGCTCAGCAACGGCATCCTCGAGGTGCACTGGTTGTTCACCGTAACCGACCAGATGCCGGACATGGGTCAGTTTGACGGGCAGGAGGTCATCGGCGGCGTCGGTTTCCGAACGAATTGCCTCGACGACTCCGGTTCTGCGGGATACAGCCCAGCGCTGTTGCAGGCCGACAGCCAACTCCTCGCCAACCGCTCATACGGCCTTGGTTACCTCAAGGTCAGGGACAACGACGGTGAGCTGACCCGTGACGACGTTCCAGACCAAGGTTGGGTCTCCGCCGGCGAGCAGCTGCATTTCACCGGTGCGATGTGGTTCAAGGACACNGAGGATGCACCGCTCGACAGCGCCTTNGACGTTCGCGTCGCTCGCAACAACTACGTCGAAGCNACCGCACGGGACACGTCGAACAACAACGGGACCTTCTTCATCAGCATCGACGTGCCAAACCTGGACATCCCTGAAGGCATCACCTACGAAGTGCAGACCTACAACGAAAAGGATCCGACGCACGTGTTGGCACCAAATTCCGACTGGTCGCGCACCTTCCGTGTTGACGGTACCGCGCCCCAGCGCACCCTCATNGCGCCTGCGGAAGAGGCGTACGAAGCCGCNTCCAATCAGCAGCCNGTTCGTGTTCTCGTCAACGACGAGGTCGGCGTNCCGATGGANCTGACCCTGAACTACTGGGTCGAACAAGACCACGACCTCAACCGAAACGGTGAGGCNGATCCNTCCGAATACGTCACCAAGCAAGTCTCCAACGACACNGANGCCGACAAGAAGTGGTTTGCCACGACCATCGATCACAGCCGCAACCCCAACATGGGGCGCGTGTCCTATTTCTGGAGCGGCGGCGACCAAGCNGGCAACCCGCTGTACTACGAAGNGACGGGTCTGGACGANGAAATCCTGCAGCTNCAAGGCGANCACGGCTTCAGTTACGACGATGCCACTTTCCGCACCAGGAAGGATTCCTCGGCCATCTTCACNGGACTCGAGTGGCTTGGTCATGAGGACAACGCACCGGTGTACGCCGGCCTAACGCAGAGCATCACGCTCGGATTCATCGACGCCAACACCGCCATCGATTTCGAGCACATCAGCCTCGTCTTCGACTTCGAAGGGCCGAATCCTTCGCGCGACGCGCAGCGAATCTCCTACTCGGGCCTCAACGACACCTTCTGGTCGGAGAGCCCCTTCNTCACCATCTTGCCGACCAGCACGATGGTCGAGACGACCAACGAATCCGGTCTTCCTTGGATCATCGTGACCTTCCACATCAAGTTCGGATGGGACTGGCCCGACGAGGAGATGGGCGACGTTGCGCTGCTGTACAAAGAGCGGGCCTCGGACAGCGACAGCAGGATCCTCCTGTTGGAGCACACCTTCCGTGTCGAAAACGACCTCGTGCTTGCTTCGGATTCTTTCGCGGTCAACGACGTCAGTGAACCGCGCACCGGTCCCGTCGCCGACGGCACCCGCGTTCGAAAGGACGACCGCTTGGCCTTTACCGGCCGGGTCGTCTACGAAGGCTCAGACATCGCAGCACCACGTGACCTTGGTATCCTGGTCGATGTGTTCGACGGGGAGAAGACGTGGTCCGACGGTTCCCTGACCGAGAACGGCGGCTACGAGGTTGAAGTGCCGCTTTCGTCGGCCACAACGCTCCAATCTTCGCCAACTCGAACCTGCTTGATTTCCATCACGAACATTCCCGGACGTGGTGAAGACATGACCGGCACCCTCGTGTCCACCACGCTGCGCGTGTTGGTCGATGACGCCGCGCCTCGCGTCACACGCCGCGTNGCACCGCTCAACGTCATCGACGTGTCCGCCGAGAACGACCTCAGTTCGGTACCNGTGGAGTTCCTCGGTTCAGANGACGCTGACCTGACGGGNTCGGTGCAGTACGTCCACTGGGTGATGCGNGACGAGACGCGAACCGTCACCATCGGAGCAGGGTCCAGTCCATTGGGCATGCGCCAGGACGGCATGATCGTGACCTGGACCGGGAGCGTGGACCTGACCGCAGGCGGNACCATCGTTCCGCGNGAAGGTGACTTCGTGGGCTTCTTTGTCTCGGGCTACGATGCNGCGGGCAACGATTTCCCGGTCGTCTCCAACTCNGAAGCNAGCCCNATTCCTGAGCTCGCAGAAGACGACACCGACTTCGAGCGTCAATGGGTGCGCTTGGGCGCCGTGGGTGCAGAACTTCGCGTGGCGTCCATCGCGCTCTCCGACGACCACGTTGCGCCTCGCTCATCGGTGACCATCACCGTGGGCATCCANAACGTGGGCGGAGCGACNAACACGTCGTTCAACGTCCACTTCTANGCAGGCGATGCCGAGGAGCCCTTCGCCAGGATGACGATGGCNGGCCTTGGCGCCGATGAAACCGTTGAACTCACCCAAACGTGGAGCGCCGAGGAAGTCGATCGCATCCGCGTGGTCGTCGACGAGGAGAACGTCGTNTTGGAAGCCAACGACGACGACAACGAGGCCGAGCACGGCCTCGAAGTGGCGTATGCTGCTGGGTTTGGCTGGAAGGATTCCTACCGTGAGAACCCCCTGGCTTGGNTCTTCTCCATTGTCGGTNTCCTGCTNGTTGCGGTCGTGGCNACNGTTGCACAACGCACGGCCATCGACCACGGCGAGGGCGCCTTCTACGATGAGGAAGAAGAGGCCTGGGACGAGGACGGCGACGCGGAAGACGACGATGAGTACGACGACGTGGACGGCTGATTCACGCTTGCTCTTCCTCAGCGATGGCCAGGATGGCGCTCGGCTGCACGGGTCCGAAATTGTGTGAATCCTCCGAGCCAAGCGGGTCGGGCTGATCCCCCTCGAGGAAGAGCCGCCCGTCTTCAGTGAGGTGGCGCACGCGCTTCACCACCCTGACATTGGGCTTCAACGGGTGCTGTGCTAGGACAACCGTCCCGGCTGGCACGGTCTCTTCAGCGCCCCTTCTTCGAAACGGGACAATCTGCTGATCGTCGTAGGTTGGCCACATGCTGTGCCCGTGGATGCGCACGTGGACCGTTGCGTCCATGCAGCGGCCTCAGGAGGCGCGAATCCAGGGGACGTCTCGGCCTTTGACGGCCCAGAACATGGCGTGGATTTCCTCGACGGCGTCCATGAGTTCCTGCGCGTGAGCCGCGGAGACCTCAACCTTGCAGGCCGAGCAGAGTTTGGCAGCCTTCCAGAACACCTCGTGCAGGTCAGGGTGNGCTTCAAGATGCTGGGGCTTGAAGAAGTCCGTCCAGAGGATGAGGATTTCTTCCTTGCACTTCCGTGCTTCTTCTTCCTTGACGAGTGCGTAGCGGGACATCGTGTTGAGGTAGGCCGCCATGGCAACGGCGTCGGAGGTGTCGGGGCAGGCGTGACCGAGCATCTTCTTGGTCATCGATTGGACGGCCTCGGCCGCCACACGTGCGCTCGCAGGGTCGTACACGCCGCAGGGTGCGTCACAATGGGCTTCGGCATCAATCAGGGGGGTGGTCATGGTAGGAACACGAGGAACTGCCCTATCAACCTGTTTCCGGCCTCATGCACGCTCTACTGCAGGTCGCAAGGGCTAAGTGGGCCGCGTCCAGCGGAGGGCTGCACAAGGGCGTGTAGATCAGTTGGAAGATCGCTTCGTTCGCAACGAAGAGGCCGCGAGTTCAAATCTCGCCACGTCCACCACGCACCTTCATCTGTGTCCGGGTGAATCGGTGACCTCAAGGCTCTCGGGCCGCGGGGATGGATGAGGCGNGGGCATGACGACGGTCTTCGACGCGCTCCATCCCGCCCTCAAGGCGGCGGTCGAGGGCCGCGGTTGGAGCCCAACACCGGTTCAGGACCTTGCGCTGCCTGCCCTTGCCAGTGGCGACGAGGGCGTGGTGGTGGCGCCTACCGGNTCGGGCAAAACCATGGCGGCTGTGCTTCCTCTGCTTCACCGCTGCCTCGACGAAGCATGGGAACCTTTGGCCATCCTCTACGTCACGCCGCTGCGTGCGTTGAACCGTGACGTCGATCGTCGCCTCATCGACCTCGCAGAGTCCGTTGGACTTCGGGTCGGCCTGCGGCACGGAGACACCTCNCAATCGGAGCGCCAACGGCAGGTAAAGCGGCCACCGCACCTGCTGGTCACCACNCCCGAGACCTTCCAGTTGATGTTCACCGGTCATCGGCTTCGGGCCTTGCTGCGNACCGTTCAGGCCGTGGTGGTTGACGAAGTGCACGACCTCGCCGCGAGCGAGCGTGGCTGGCAGCTCTCCGTCGGTCTGTCACGCTTGGACCATTTGTGCGGGCGGCGCGTGCAGCGCATCGGGCTCTCCGCCACGGTCGGCAACCCGACTGACGTGGCCGAGTGGCTTGCTCCCGGTCGTGGCAAAGCGATGGTGGCCGTGGCTCCTCGGGAGACGGAACTGACCGTTGAGTCCGAACCTCCTGAAGCCGAGGACGAAATCGGAGCGGTGGAACACGCGCTGTCCACGCGTGCGCACGCCACCTTCCGTCGCCTCATCCGACAAGTCGAGCAGACACCACAAGNCTTGGTGTTCGTGAACAGCCGTTCCGACGCCGAAACCGTCGGACAGCGCCTGCAAACGATGGCGCCNCACCTCCGTATTGGTGTGCANCATGGAAGCCTGGCTCAGGACACGCGGCAGGCCATGGAGGACAACCTTCGCTCAGGCGAACTCGANGCCTTGGTGTGCACCTCGAGCCTTGAGTTGGGCATTGACGTTGGCAGCGTTCAACGCGTGATTCAGGTCAATTCTCCCCGCTCGGTGGACCGTATGCTGCAGCGTGTCGGGCGCGCGGATCACCGGCTTGGAGGACTTGGACGTGGACACCTGCTGGTGTGGGACGTGGACGAGATGAGCGAAGCGGCGGTCACGGCGCGCCGTGCCATGGAAGCCGCTATCGAACCGGTGACGTGGCGGACGCGACCTTGGAGCATCGCGGCGAATCAACTCGTGCTGATGGCCCATGCCCACAAAGCGGTCCCGTTGCATGAGGCCACGTCTGTCTTAGCGGACGTTCCACAATTCCCCGATTGGACCCAACAGGACACCCTCAACGTGCTGAGGGTCCTCGAAGACGGCTGGTTGGTCCGCGTGGTGGAGGACCCCACCAAGGTTCCATGGTGGCGATGGCCGGCTCCAGTATGGGCTGAATCCGTTCAAATGTTGGAGAAAAAGGGCCATGCCGTCCCTGAGCGTCCGGAGTGGAACACGCCCGACGAGGAGCTTCCCGATGACGTGCTCGCGTTGCAGGCCCCCGTGCCAAAACGCTACGCGAAGGGATGGTACGGTACGGCAGGGCGGACCAGGACCTGGGTCAGCAACCACCTGTCCATGATTCCGGACAAGCACGCCTACCGTGTTCGGGATGCGGTGACTCGCCGCACGATTGGATCGGTGGACGAAGCCTTCGTGTTAACCCTCAACGACAGCGGCGAGGAGGATGACGGGCGCATCGCACGCTTCGTCATGGCCGGGATGACGTGGCGCATCGTCGATGCAGATCCAGANCAAAGTGAACTCCTCGTGATTCCCACCAAGGACGTGGCACAGGCGCCCACGTGGCTCGGCGAACTTCCGCCGGTGCCGCAAGAGGTCGGTCGNGACATTGGTCGCCTGCGCCGTGCGGTGGCGGCCGATCTTGACCTTCCCTTGCCGGCGCACGAGTCGTCGTCCGCNCTCGACGTGCTCGGCCTCGGACAAGATGGGCCCGATTTAGCGGCACATCCGCTGGACGCCACCTGCCGCAGCCTGTTGGCCGAGGCGGTCATCGCCCACGTGGAAGCCACGGGAGACCTGCCGACCGAACGCCGCATGACNGTTGAGCAGCGCGACGATGCCGTGGTCCTGAANTCGTGCCATGGAACGCTCATNAACGAGGCGCTTGGGCANTTCTTGCTGGCCATGGCGAGCACCAAAACNGGCTCTTGGGGCCGACTGGTCATCGAAGCCACCCGCATTTCGATTCAAGCGAGCGGCATCGCTCCTGAGGACGTCATTGAATGGTTGAACGACACGCCNCCAGAGGCCTTGGTGGGCTTGCTGTCGGTGACCCTGCCAAATTCGAGGCAGGTCCGCTGGCGCTTCGCTGAGGTGGCGAAGACCTTCGGCATCCTCAGGCACGGCGTTGATCCCCGCAANATCAACCTCCAAGCCCTGATTGGGCGGTACCGCGGAACCGTCGTNATGGAGGAGGTGCTTGGCAAATTGTTCCACGAACGCATGGACGTTGAAGGCGCCGCTCACGTGCTCGAGGCCATCCATGCGGGACACATCAACGTCCGGCACACCGCAGCAGGGCGTCTTGGNTTGTCCAANCGGGCCCGCAANGATCTGCTTCTGCCCCAGTGGGACAACGAAGCGGTGCGGGAGCGCCTTCGNCTNCGCNTGATGAACGAANGGGCNGCNNTGTGCTGCCTNAATTGTGGNCANGTNCGGCGCTTCCGCGTGGCGCGGCANCCNGAGATNGCGGACATCGNTCGGTGCCGAGCNTGCGGNGGGCGGATGNTNGCTTGCNCAAGGGAGGGCATGNTNCCNATGCTNGAAGNATGGGTCAAGAGNGAGGANGAGAAAGACCGAGGTCGCATGGAGAAGAACGCGCAAATCGTCGCCAACCGAGGCATGGAAGCCGTGCTGGCCCTGATGGGCCGTGGTGTCGGTGAAGCGACCGCACAACGCATCTTGAGGAAGGTACGACGCGGAGACGTGGACCGGCTCTTGGAGGCCGTGCACGAAGCCGAAATCGAATACGCAAGAACCAGACGGTTCTGGTCCTGATCAAGCTCGGGGATCTTTCGGACCCTCGGTGCGCTGGAGTTCAACGCCATGATGCTCGAGGTAGCCGACGCCGTTCTCGCCCGCAAAGCCCCCATCGACGATGACGACGCGGCCGATGCCGGCATGGTGGATGAGTTTGGAGCACATCATGCACGGTTCGCCGGTCACGATGAGCCACGCGCCCTTGGTGGGCACACCGTTGGCTGCAGCGTTGCAGATGAGGTTCATCTCCGCGTGGTGGCAGCCGATTTCCACGCGGGTTCCGCTCACCACGTCTTCGGCGTCGCGCAAACACACTTCGCCGCCGCACAGACGACCGCCGCCGCGAGGACCACCGTTGTAGCCGTCCATGAGGACCACGTTGCGTTCTGGGTCCACCAGCAGCGCACCGAACTGCCGTCGCGGGCAGTTTGAGGCCTTGGCCAGGGCGAGGCATTGCTCGATGCGGATGGCCAAATGCTTGTCCTTCATGGCCGTCCCCTGTGGTGGGGTTGGGTCGGCTGACTTCACCCTTGCGAAGGCAGGAGGGTCAAGTCCTCGTCACCGTCCAAGCCAAGTTCAGACAGCACGTTGCCTGCGAGGTAGAGCGAGCCCACGACAAGGGTCGGCATCGGTGCTGTCTGCATGTGGCGCACGGCGTCGTGGACCGATTGGTAGGTGTAGACCCCGTTCAAGCTGGACCATGCCAACTCCGCCAGTTCACCCGGTGGTACGCCCGGCATTCGGCCGCCCTCGGGCGCCACGAGCAGAACGTGATCGGGGTGGCTCAATCGACACCGTTCGAGCAGCGGGGCCACCATGGCTGCTAGGTTGTCCTGGGGTGAGGTGCCGAAGCACAGACGCCAAGCCCCTGCTCCGATGCGGTCCTGAAAGTCCGTCCACAAGCCCGGCAAGGCTCGCTCAAGGCCAGAGGGGTTGTGTGCCGCATCGATCAAGAGTGGGCCACAGGCCGAGTCTGCTTCGTCCACCCACTGCCCACGGGCAGGCCATCGTATGCGGGTGGCCAGCGCGTCGAGCCCTTCTGTGGGCCATCCGAGCACCTGACAGGCGGCATGCGCCAGGTGCGAGGCTTCCTTGCGGACGTCGGCACCTTCAGGGACATGGACGACGATGACCTCGCTTGCAGGTCCAGATTTTTCGAGGTCATAGGACCCCGCACNCTGCGCCGTCTGTCGAGCGGCGTCAAGCACCACATCNTCCTCTGGGTCACGAATGAGAAGCGGTTTCCCCGGCCGAGCGATNGCGGCCTTCTCGGCCATGATCTCGCTTCGTGTGCTGCCAAGCACGCTCNCGTGTTCCACGCTCACGGCCGTCACCACGGCGAGGTCGGCTTTGGTGGCCCGTGTGGCGTCGAGACGGCCGCCGAGGCCGGTTTCTTGCACCATCACGTCGGCCTTCACGAGGTCGCACACGGCCCATGCAATCAGCATGGTCGTCTCGAAGTANGTCGGCTCCANCTTNAGGGCTTCAGCGCAGGTTTTCACGCGAAGAATCGCCTCGTCGAAGCGTTCAGCGCTCACNGGCCTTCCGTTGACGCGCACGCGTTCTTCGATGCGTGCCACNTGGGGCGAGGTGAACAGCACGGTGATGTGCCCCAAGTCCTGTGCTTTGGCGGCCATGATGGCGCAGAGGGTCCCTTTTCCGTTGGAACCGGCCACGTGAAGCACGGTTGAGGTCCGAAGGTCAGGCCGGTTGAGGGCAATCAAGAGTCGACGGGTGGTGTCAAGCCCAAGCGCCATGCCGAAGGCTCGGCGCGCCTCCAGCCAAGCGCGCACATCGTCCACGGCCAGACGGAGGGGCGGNGGGACATCATCATGGCGCTGCTCGCACCGATGCGGTCAAATGTGCCCCCTCCCACGAAACGGCATGCCATCACCGGAGGCGGCGTCCAGCGACCGCGGCGAATGGGCGTCCATGCTGGGNATGGCGGGGATGTTCGTCGGCACCATTCTCCTGGGTCTGGTCATTCGCCCCTTCTACGACGCCAATCAACTCCAAGCCTTCGGAGAATCCGGGTCGACCCANGTCAGGTACGTCATGCTGGAACTGCTGATGATCTTCATCTTCACCGCAGCCATTCTGTTTCTCGTTCGGATGGGTGCCCAGTGGGTCATCAAATACGGCGTGATGGGCATCCTCGCCCTTGCCCTGATGTACACGACCGTGCCGCTGGCACACGTCTTGCTGGTGGACGACCCGGGGGTTGTGCCCTTCGCGAGCGAGGAAGAAACCCGTCCGGATGGGCATATCGTCGCCGACTTTGGCGTTGACCATGCGGTTTTTGTTGCCTTGGAGTACAACGACGGAAACTGGACGAACATCATCACCTCCGTGCAATCTGACGATTGGGCCAACGGCACCACATCATGGACGGCCACGCATCCGCATTCGCCCTCCGATGACATAGCCCTGAACGGGGATTTGGTCCGTGCCACGCAGCACCCTGTGNAGGACGNAAAAATGACCCTGGTCAACGGTGCATATGTGTGGAACATCAACGATGACGGNAGCCAGAACAACGGCTTNTCCTGTTTTGAGCTCAGACCGGGAGCTGAGGACCCTTCCCAACTTGAACCGTTCGAGCTCATCGGATGCGCCGCTGCGGTCATGACGGGTGATGATCTGTACATCATCGATGGCGTGGACGTGCTCTGGCGCTATGTGGCCGTCGAGGAAGCGGGCGTGGTTGCCTACAGGCAACAAGCGGCGTGGCAACTTCCGGATGACCTCAACCTGAACCGGGGATTCGTGCACAGTGAACTCCTCGGCCCAGATCACTGGATGGTCGTCAGCGAAACCTACGCTGTTGTGATTGAACTCCAAGACACGTCCATTGGTTACGACCAGCAAGGGAACCCCTTGTCGGTGGCCGAACTGACGGTGAGNGTTGATCGCTCGGCCGACGANGCGAACAACTTCACNACGGCGCACGTCAGCGCATCGCCTTGGCACAACATGGGTGAAGCACCTGGTGAGCGGTTGCTTTGGCTNGGCGACGAAGCAGGTGCCGTTCAAGCCTGGACGTGGAACACCACCTGGACCGTCGGCGACGCTGCACCCGAAGAGGAGGAACGCCTTCGCTTGGACGACGTTGGTGGTGCCGTAAAGGACATCGTGGTNAGCGACGTGGACGACAGTGGGGACGTCGAGCTCTGGGTCTTGACCGAGGAAACCCTCAGCATGTACATTGACGCCTCCCTGATTCAACTCCTTGTGATTGAGGACGTGGCAGAATCCACGCATGTNGTCGTCATCGGAGGCGACGATTGGCGTGTCGCCCTGGTGGAGGAGGGCACCATCGTCACAGGCGTCTTCACCAGCGACATGTTCCTCCGCGGCGACATCGTCTTTGACGGGCTTGCGACCATCGTTGGCTTGGCCGTCGGAGTGGTGATGATGGTGCTCCTCATCGTCCATTCGGAATGGTACGTGGTCAACACGGTCGGTGTTCTTGTGGGCGCAGGCGTCATCACCATGCTTGGGGTCACATTCGTGCCGCCCCTGGTCATCGTGTTCATGATCGCGGCCGCGGTGTACGACGCGTGGGCCGTGTACCGGAGCCGGCACATGCTTGAGCTCGCGGACACGATGATCGGCTTGCGCCTTCCCATCCTTCTGGTCGCACCTCAGAAGCGCGACTATTCCTTCATCGAGGACAGCGAGGGCTACGGCGAAGGACAGTTCTCCGAGGAACGTCCCGAACCGGCACCGAAGGCTGCTCGACCGGCTGAATCCTCGAGCACCGCCAGCACCGGCGGACGGGATGCGATGTTCATGGGCCTTGGAGACGTGATTTTCCCTGGCATGCTGGTGCTCTCCGCCGTCCAATACATCGGCGGTTCCGAGGGCCTGCTGGTCGGACTGACCACCCTCATCGGTGGATTGGCGGGCTATGCTTTCCTGATGCGCGCCGTCTCGACAGGCCGCGCGCAGGCCGGTTTGCCCTTGCTCAACGGCGGTTCCATCCTCGGCTACGTGATTGGCGGGCTCCTCTTCGTTGGAAGTGGCCTCTTCGCCTTCGGCGTCTCCTTGTGATGGCGAAGCCTGATGAGGACGGTCCCTCGCTCGTCGGCTTGGAGGCACCACCATGCTGGACATCGCGCTCTTCCGCGACGCACCAGAGCGCATCCGTGCGGACCACGATCGGCGCGGCCTTCCGCACGACGCCATCGATGAGGTCATCCGCCTCGATGGCGCATGGCGCGACCTGCTCAAGGCCACCGATGTGCTGCGCGCTGAGCGCAACCAAGCCGCCCGTGCGATCGGCGCAGCCAAGAAGGCCGGTGATCAAGAGGAAATGCAGCGCGTGCTCGCCGAAGTTGCCTCCATTGGCGAGCGCATCACCTCGATGGAAAAGGAGGTCGACGAGGCCTTGGCCGCCCGCGACGCGGTGCGCATGAGCATCCCGAACCTGCTTCACGAAGCGGTGCCGAGCGGTGCCGATGAATCGGGCAACACCGTGCACTCGGTCCACGGCGAGAAGCCGACCTTTTCCTTCGAGCCACGCACGCATAATGACCTCATTGAGATGAACCGCTGGGTCGACCTTGAGCGCGCTGCAAAGGTCGCTGGAAGCCGCTTCTACTACCTCAAAGGCGACCTCGCTCGGATGGAAATGGCGCTTTCCGCCTACGCGGTCGATTTCCTCTGCGAGCGCGGTTACACCTTCGTGCAGCCTCCGGTGATGATGAACAGAACCGCCTACGAGGGCGTGACCGATCTTGGGGACTTTGAGACCGTGATGTACGGCATCGAGCCCGACGGCTACTACATGACGGCCACAAGCGAGCATCCGCTCACGGCGATGTACATGGGCGAGACCGTGCCGGAAGAACACCTCCCGTTGCGCCTAGTCGGCGTGTCCGACTGCTTCCGTCGAGAGGTTGGAGCCCACGGCCAGTCCGACCGCGGCATTTGGCGCGTGCACCAATTCCGTAAGGTAGAGCAAATTGTGATCAGCGATGCTGAGGGCTCGTGGGACCTGCACGAAGAACTGCTTCAGAACTGCATCGACCTGTGGGACGCTCTCGGGCTCCACTACGAGGTGGTCAACATCTGCACCGGAGACATGGGCACCGTGGCCAGCCGCAAGTACGACCTTGAAGCGTGGTTGCCCGGCGCCAAGGCGTACAAAGAGGTCGTGTCCTGCTCCAACTGCACCGACTACCAAGCCAACCGCTTGCAAATCCGCACCGGCGTGCCCGGCCACGCCAACCAGCCCATCGCTCACACCCTGAATTCGACGGCCGTGGCCACCAGCCGCGCGCTGGTCGCCATCATGGAGCAGAACCAACTCGAGGACGGGCGCGTGCGGGTGCCCGATGTGCTGCAGCCCTACATGGGCGGTCAGGGCGTGCTCGAATCCTGTGCCTTCTGAGGGCTTTCGCCCGCCGCATAGGCCATCATCGCGGCCACGCCGGTGGCGAAAGGAAGGCTGGGCCACGACCACATCACCAAAGCAGCGATTTCCCCATCCGGTTCCATCGGAAGCGATGTCACGAAGGTCACCAACCATGACGCGTTCAAGAAGGCGCGATCGTCAAGCAGAACTCCCGCATTGCTCGAGACGGCCAGCACCTGCCACGAGGCAAACCAACTCAAGGCGATGAGCACAGGAGCGACGAGCCATGGTACGAGGTAGAACATGAAGCGCTTCGTCCACTGAACCTCGATCAAGAGGAAAAGGCACCGCAACGTCGTGGCGGAACCCCAGACGAACACCACGTTCGCGGGAAGGCTGACCAGCCAAATGCGAAGCCAAACCATCGTCGCGAATTCGCCGTGCGCCCCCCAAATGCTGACGGTGCCCGAGGTTCCAATGATGTTCATGCTGAGGATGAACAGCACGTAGACGCCAGGACGTGCTTTCACGTCGTCGCGCAGCGCAACATAACCGAGCGGATGGGGTGCAGGGCTGCTCTCCACGTGCAGTGACTTTCCAAGAGATTGGTCAAGGTTGTGTCAATGCTCACGTTGACTGGTTCATGTGCTAACGTTCGTCTCGCCTGCAGGGATCGAAAGGTCTGCGCCCTTTGCGTTCCACGTCAGGGCCATGCCTGCCGCGAAGCCGAGTGGGCCAAGCAGGAGGCAGAAGAGCAACACGGGGAAGGACACGGCCCTCGGCCGACCCGCCACGAGCATGCGGCGCCAAATGTGGCGGCCGGCGAGCGTGTCCAGCGCGAGGATGTGGATCCACGCGAGCACCACCATGTCCGGGTCTTCGAATAACTCCACCACGACCGCAGGGGTTGGCATTTGCGTGCCGAGGGTAAGGAGGAGGTCGGGCAAGACCGGCAGCGCCAGCACGAGGTAGGGCACGAGCAGCGGCAGGAAGGTCAGTTTCAGGTCCCCGATGTAGCGCTTGGTGAGGTCATGGTCCGGGATGAACCACATCATGCCCCAGACGGGAACGATCAGCGCGTTGGCCAGCCAGAACATCGCTTCGGCAAGCGGGGTCATGCCACCGCCTCGTTGAGGGAGCGCATGAGGGTGGCGGCTTCGTCAAGCACGGAGGTGTTTGACCAGTAGGTCTTGGAGGTCCACACGAGGTGGCCTTCGCCGTCCAGCACCTGCAGGGTTGGCGTGACGGGCCCCTCAAAGGCGTCCACCAAATCGACCGTGGTGGCCTCGCCGGTGTCGGCGTTCACCACGGTATCGCCGTCGCTGGGCAGCAACAAGGGCCAAGTGGCTTCGGTGCTGGTGTTGGCTGTGCCGTAACGGTCGATGACTTCGTCAGCGTCCTCGAACGACGGGTAGCGGTGGACGCTGACGACGCGCAAATCGGTGTAGTTGCCTTCCTCGCGAGCGGTCGCGATCATTTCCGTCCAATCGTGGCAGCCGCTGCATCCGGCCGCGACCCAAATGAGCAGCGTGGCGTTTCCGTCCGCGCTGGCCACGACGTTGAGAACCGGGCTTTCGTCCACGCTGCGTCCTGCGGTGGGGGCCACGATGGTCATGCGTTCAGGCGTCTCATCGTCCCGCGTTGTCGGCTCCATCAGCTCGCCAAGCATGGGTTCGGGCGCCACGCATCCCGCAAGGGAGGTGGTCAGCAGCAACACGGCAAGTGAAAGGGCGCGCATGGTACTCTTCTCGTCTCGGTGGCTTTGAACCGCTGTTCACGTCTCAGGCCTCTTCGGCTGTACCCAACTTGGCCTTCGCCATCGCCGCTTCGACGTGCAGGAAGCGGCGGTAGAAGGCGGGCAGGATGACCAGGCTTGCGAGCAACGCGAGGGTGATGGCGACCACGAAGGCCTGACCAAACAAGCGAAGAGGCAGCAGGCTGGAGAGGTTGAGCACACTGAATCCACCGGCGGTG
Organism: Methanobacteriota archaeon; assembly: GCA_002694585.1. Lineage (GTDB taxonomy): Archaea > Thermoplasmatota > Poseidoniia > Poseidoniales > Poseidoniaceae > MGIIa-L3. The sequence continues at coordinate 632 of NZMM01000050.1, read as the reverse complement.
GTCAGCGCGGCACCAAACATCGCTCGTCCGGTCGTTGAGATGGACCGTTCCACCCACATCTGTTCGGTGGCGAAGGGATCGTGCTCAGCCTCCTCCTCCATGCGAATGGAGATGTGCACCGCATAGTCCACGCCAAGACCAAGGGCCAAGGCTCCGATGGTGACCGTTTGCGGGTTGATGTCGTAGCCGGTGAAGCCCATGATGCCGTACACCCATGCGACGACCATCATCAGCGGGACCCAGGAGACCACGCCACGTGACAGGCCGCGCACGAAATTCCGCTGGCGTGTGGTGTGGATGCCGATGAGCATCACGAGAATGACGCCGGCAACAATTCCGGTGGAGAGGATGGAGGCTGAGGCCACGTCGGCCGTGGTTTGCGCGTTCACGAGGCTACGGCCGGCCAGCGCCAGTTCCTGTGTTCCCTCGAGGTCTTCCTCGGCGTCGTCCAACGCCTCGGCGGTGTTCTCGGCGAAGGCGACCACTTCGTCCCATGCTGCGGTTTCGGCTTGGAAGGAGATGACCGTCTGCAGGCCATCGGCCGCAAGGGTTGCTGCGGTGACCTCTCGGCCGGTCTGATTGTTCAGGGCCCAGGTGGACAGGGCCTGCCATGCACCTTCAGTACCAGCGTC
>NZMM01000049.1 GCA_002694585.1 Methanobacteriota archaeon | reverse complement strand
CGGCAACTGGGTGAAGATGCTGCTGGCTGGAATCCGTTTCAGCCGCAGGGGAGCATGCAGCCACCCCTCCTGCTCCAGCTCCCCCGCCCCCTGGGAGGACAGAAACAACAGGGCCCAGAAGACACCCACGCGGTCGGTGTCGAGATCGCCCGGCGCCACGCTGCTCCAGCGCTGCACCAACCGTTCAAAATCGATCCAGTCCAGAGCGTCCTCCCAACCGTTGAGATAAACCCCAAGGGCTGCAGTGGTTTCCGGCAGCTTCTCACGGTGAGCCAGTCCGGCCACCTGTGCAATCGCTTCCCGATCGCTGAAGCGTCGCCGACGCTGCCGGCGGCGCGCCTCCAACTCATCAGCCTCCAGGTGTTCGGCAATCGATTCCAGTTGTTCGATCAGCTCACCAAGGGTGACCGGGCGTCGCAACGGCGGTGGAGCCACAGGCCGGCGCTGAAGATGCCGCTCCGGCCGCTGCGGCAGGTCGAAGCACGGTTCCCGTTCACTGGCCGGTGAAGGAGGGGATGCGCTTCTCGACGTAAGCAGCGATGCCTTCCTTGGCGTCTTCACTGAAGAAGAGGGCCGCCTGGAGTTCACGCTCGAGCGCAAGGTGGTACTCGAAGGGAATCTCGGGGCCGGTCTGGCAGGAGCGCTTGATGTTGCCCACGGCCTTCGCGGCCTTGTTGGGGAGCGTGAACTGAGCGCTGACCCAGTCGAGCATCATCTCGCGGAATTCGGTCGCATTGCCTTCCCAGATCTGGTTGATCAGGGTGTGATTCTTGGCGTCTTCAAAGGACATGAGTTCGCCGGTTACCATCATCTCCAGGGCCTTGGCCTTGCCGATGAGGCGGGTCAGTCGAGCGGTGCCGCCGGTACCGGCGAGCACGCCGAGGTTGATCTCGGGCAAGCCGACTTTGCCGCTGTTCTTGCGGGCAATGCGGATGTCCGCGGCCATGGCGATTTCGAGACCGCCGCCGACGGCGTGGCCGTTGATGGCCGCGATGACGATCTTCGGCGTCTGCTCGAGGCGAGACAGGGTTTCGTTGGCGTGAAGGCAGAAGTTGTACTTGAAGCCGGGCGAGACGCTGTTGAGCATCTTGATGGACGCACCGGCGGAGAAGAATTTCTCACCGGCGCCGGTGATGACGATGGCCGTGACCTTGTCGTCAAAGCGGGCGCGGATGATGGCCTCGTCAAAGTCACGGAACATGCCGTGGGTGTAGGTGTTCACCGCGGTCTCGTCGCCCTGGAGGGGCTCGCCACCGGAGTCGGAGGCGAGTTCGATGACGGCAATGCCGTTGTCGGTGGTGCCGTAGTTCACGAGGTTGTTGGGCATCGCTTCGAAGGTCAGGCCGTAGAGGTCGGACATGACACGTCCAACGGAAGGGCGCTAATGAAGCAACCGCAGCGGCTTAGACGAGCGTGGCTTCGGTTTCGTGAGCTTCCCCGTCTCGGCTTTCGAAGGAGGTGTGGCCGCCGCCGCGACGCGCGGCCTCCCACCGGGCCTTTACGGCCAGCGCAGCTTCACTCTGTTCCCATGTGTCCCGCGGTTTGGCCGCGCGGAAGGGCAGGCGCTTCGGTTTCGTTGGCCCGCTGCCGCGTTCAAGCATGAACGGGGAGGTTGTTGCGTACACGAACCGCTTCAGCAGGCTTGGACGGAAGAGGCGACCAATCCATCGAAGGCCATCGCCAGACCGATCTTGGTCCTTCATCCAACGCACGCACATGCGCTTGAACATGCGGTCGCCAACCCTGTTCATCAGCCAGCGGTTCGCCACACTGGTCTGCACATAGGGCAGGAGTTGCCGTCGGACTTCTCTGTCGTACGATGGACCGCCAAGCATCTCTTGAGCCGCCAAAACGCCTGACCACACCGCCATGCGCATCCCAAAACCCCACATGAAGTCCTGAAGGCCGCCAGACTCACCCACGAAATGTTGGCCTGTTTCAGGAACCGTGTAAAAGCCGTTGAGGGTGAAATCGCCCTTGCCACCGACGCGCTTGATCGGTTCCATGTCGATGTCTGGATAGAGCCGCTGGTAGGTGGCGATGCATTCGTTGAGGAAGCGCTCGCTTTTCTTCTGCTTGCGCCAGAGGCAGGTGCAGATGAGNCCGACGCCATCGATGATGATGAGGTAGCTGTACGCGCCNGGTGCGAGTTTGTCGTTCAACTGGAACGCGATGTGGTTTGGATGACTGGTCCGGAAAATTTCGCCAAGGGCCAGGGCAGANGTGTCCTTTGGTCCGCAGGCCACGATGTCCGCGTCCTTCTCNTCAATCCGTGACTTGTAGTGCAGGGTGGCNCCGGCCTCNATGGCCATCCGCTTGAAGGCCTGATCGATGGTGTGGTCGGACGTACCTCGCTCNACGATNCGGTAGGCCACGCCGTCCGTTTTTGCTTGGGTGACCTCGTCGTCTGGATGGATGAGGTCCACCACGGAAAAGGAGGTGGATTTGAACGAGGTGGAATCGAAACCCCANGTTTCGAGTTGGTCGAAGAAATCGGCATCCATGCTCCAATTTTCNAGCGCCTGAAAGTCGCCGTCAAATCGCGCACCAGAATCGGCGCGGATGTCGTGGACGTGGACTTCGCGGCCCGCCCGGGCGAGCANCGTGGCGGCGGCCAAGCCCGAGAGCCCGGCTCCCATCACGGTGACGGGTCCCTCGCCTTCCATGAACGGTCATCGGCGCGGAGGGTTTGAAGGATGCGCTGCCTGAGCATCCTCCATGTCCACCCCCTTCGAGGTGATCGTGGACACCCCCTCGACCCGTCTCGAGCCTGATGCGCTGCTCCAACGCATGCCCGTNGACGGNGTTGGCGCTGTGGTCAGTTTTGTTGGCCTGACGCGAGGGACTGAAGGTGACGCAAAGGTGCTNCGGTTGGAATTCGACGCATGGCAAGAGCAGTTNCCGAAGGTGCTTCACGACCTTGCGGTGCAAGCCGGTGAAACCCACGGCCTNCGGGCCGTGGCCATCGCGCACCGCATTGGGAGCGTGGAGCCCGAGGAACCCATCGTCGCCATCCACGTGGGTTCCGCCCACCGTGGCGCCGCCTTCGAGGCCTGCCGTTGGCTCATCGATGAACTCAAGCAGCAGGCCCCCCTGTGGAAAAAGGAGGTGACCGACCATGGAGCCACGTGGAAAGCAGGACTCGGTTGAAATTGAGGGCATCGTCGACATCGGTNGGAAACCGGCCGTGGACCGTCGAGCGGTGGCCGAAGGCTGGGTGACGCTGCGCCCCGAGACCCTCGCGGCCATCGTCGAGGGNCGTGTCGCCAAGGGCGACGTCAGGGAAGCATCGACCATCGCCGCCATCCAGGCGGTGAAGGACACGCCACGCATGATCCCTCATTGCCATCCTGTNCCCATTGAGTCCTGCAAGGTGCGTTGGCACGTGGAAGACACGCGCCTTGGTTGCGAGGTTGAGGTCGGTGCGCACTACCGGACTGGAATCGAAATGGAAGCCTTGGCCGGCGTCACNGCGGGTTTGCTCTGCGCGTTTGACATGGTCAAGTCGCTGGAAAAAGACGAGTCGGGCCANTATCCCGTCGCGCAAATCGACGGTGTGCGGGTCCTCGAGAAGCACAAGGGCACGGCCTGAGTTCTGTTCCGGTGTGTTCATCACCCCTCTTTCGTTCGCGGACCATGCGCGTCGGCGACGTCTGGCCCCACCTGCTCGAAGCCGTCGACATGGCGGCGCTGGCCAGCGCTGAATGGCGTGGTCTTGGCGACAAAGATGCAGCCGACGGCGCCGCCGTTGAAGCCATGCGTCGCTCTTTTGACAACGCCCCCTTCGACGGCCGCGTGGCCATTGGCGAAGGCGAGCGTGACGATGCCCCCATGCTCTACATCGGTGAACCGATTGGCGCGGAGGTCGGTCGGGAAGGGGCCCTGCAACTNGACATCGCCGTGGATCCGTTGGAGTGCACCAACAACTGCGCCGANAATCTTCCGAACTCAATTGCCGTCCTCGCTGCTGCACCCCGTGGCGCGCTGCTGCANGCTCCGGANTGCTACATGGACAAGATTGCCGCAGGCCCAGCCCTCGCCGGCCATGTCGATCTCGACGGTGAGGTGGCCTGGAACCTCGAGCAGGCCGCACATGCCCTTGACNGGGAGGTCTCCGACGTTCGCGTCGTCGCCCTNGACCGCGACCGGCACGTTGACCTCATCCGCGAGGTGAAGGATGCGGGCGCACAGCTCGAATTGATGTCCGACGGTGACGTCAGNGCGGCCATNTGGGCCGCCCGAGATGACGGCCCGTNNGANCTGNTGTTGGGCATCGGTGCCGCGCCGGAAGGCGTCATCACCGCAGCGGCCATTCGCGGACTTGGTGGCGTGTTCCAAGGCCGTCTCGTGCTCCGCAACGACGAGGAAGCCGCCCGTGCAGCAACGATGGTCGGCGATGACCTCGACCGTCGATGGGAAGCAGAGGACCTCTGTNCGTCCAAGGATGCGGTGTTCATCGCTGCTGGAGTNTGCGACGGTTACCTTCCCGGTGTGGTCAAGGAGGACCACCGCACGGTGACCACCAGNGAAATCATCGACGTNGCCTCCGGCACACGACGCACGATGGTGACCGAACGTCGTCGATGACAAGGGTTCTTCATTCGGAANGCCCGCGGCGTTTCATGGACGTCATGGTGGTCGGTAGCCTCGCCTACGATTCGATTCAAACTCCTGCTGCACAAGGCGAGCGGCTCTTGGGTGGCTCGGCCACCTATGCCGGACTGGCCTCCGCAGCAAACGATGCCTCTTGTGGTCTCGTGGGTGTGGTTGGTGAGGACTTCCGCGACGAAGACCGTGCCCTGCTCGCCAGCGCCGGCCTTCACTTGGACGGCGTCCTGACCGCAGAAGGGCGCACCTTCCACTGGGAAGGCGAGTATTCCGGCGCGATGGGCGAAGCGTCAACCCTGAACACGGAACTCAACGTGTTCGAAGCGTTTGATCCTGAAGTTCCAGCAGCATGGACCGCACCGAGCGTGCTGTTCTGCGCCAACCTCCATCCTGCGCTTCAGGGCAAGGTCTTGGACCAGTGCACACCAACTCGGTTGCGCATGCTGGATTCGATGAACCTCTGGATCGACATTGCGCGCCCCCTCTTGGTTGACGTGCTGCGCCGTGTCGACCTCGTGGTGCTCAACGATGGTGAGGTGCGGATGCTCGCCGACGACGCCAACTTGGTTCGTGCCGCACAATGGCTTCACGGTGAACTGCANCCGGACGCCATTCTGGTGGTCAAGCGAGGCGAGCACGGCGTGCTTGCCATCCATTCCAGCGGATTGCTCCACGTCCCATCCGTGCCTTCGCCCGGACTTGTGGACCCCACTGGATGCGGGGACAGTTTCGCCGGCACATTGGCTGCTNACCTCTCCAAGGGAGAGGGTCCNGTGGGGCGAGAGGAGTTGCGGATTGGGCTCGAGCATGCGGCCGTTGTGGCGAGTTTCACCCTNCAAGGCCTTGGCGTAAGCGGCCTTGTGGCNATGGAGCAAAGCGACCGGGACGAACGGCTGGCGGCGCTNCGTGCTTTGACGCGNTGATCAACCGTCAAGCCGGTCCAGNTCCATGAACGGGCGNCCTGCNNCAGGCTCNGTGTGGACNTCGATCATGTCGCTGAACGATGAAGCAATCTGTCCTTGACGCTCACCGGTCAAGGTCTCTTCGGAAGCCGGAAGNGGAGCAACGGAAATGTCGTCAAGCAAGTCGCGNAGTCGATCATCGGCTCGTTCTCCACCGCTGGAGCCAGCATGAATGCGGGTNTGCTCGTCAACGATGGCTTGCGATGAGGCGTCGGTTCGCAGACGTGTGTGCTGCCAGGTGCTCATCGGCGCAACGTCCTCGGCAGCGACGGCCACCCCGTCCTCGTCGCCATACATGGCGGCGTAGTCCTGCTCCTGTGGCGAGGGCGCAGCTGGTCGGAGGGCGGCGTCGAACAGTCCACCAAGGGCTCGGCGCCGCGGGCGAACTCCGCTTGCGGGCCGTGGAATGAGGTGACGAGGCGCGACGGTTCCCGTCTTTGGTTGCAGGTTGANCGGTTGTCCGGCNGGAGCGACGGTTCGCTCANCCTCNGAACGGCGCGAGGTGCCNACAATGCCGCGCACCGGGGCAGCAGGTGGCTCAGGAGCCNTCTCGACGGGTGCCGCAGGTGGCATCGGCTCTTGCAACCCCATGACGGGGAACATGGGTTCGGGCTCAGGTGCAGGGGCTGGCCGTGAATCGCCCGTTGGGCCGACGAAGCTGGGCAGGTACGGCTCTGNACCGGGGNCGAAGGCCGGAAGTGGCGCCTCAACCCGAGGGGCAGGCAGAGCACGCTGCTCCTGATGCACGGCTTGCCAGCCTGTTCCGCTCACTGCGAAAGGAGAACTTGCCTCCTCGCGGGCTTGTTGCGCTTCCTCCCGATCAACGGGCGTGCGAGGGTTGAGGGCATCGTATGAAGGACTCGGGAGCGTTTCACGCTGTTCGATCATCANCTGTTGAGCTCGCGCGTGGAGGCCGTCTCGTGGAGGNGTCACCGGNACCGGCACATGGACCGGTGCGAGGTAAGCGTCNGATTGCATTGGCGCCCGCCGGTCCTCGATGGTGATGTTGACCGCAGGAGCGGGAGANGCAATGCTCGGCGCCAGCGTTGACGCNTCGTCAAAGAAGTCGGCCATGATGGCCTCATCNGGAGCGGCCCGCGGAACGATTTCCCCCTCGAGAAGGCCGGTGATNGGCGTCGGGACCACCAGTGCTTCAGGTGTNGAGCGNGGTTGCATGAGGTCGCTCAGCCCCTCGCGTGCTTCCGCCAGCGGCTGNCCTGCCATGAGCCGCCCCATCAGGTAAGCGAGCATCATCAACTTGCCATCNGCACCGGTGATGACGTGGCATTCACCGTTGTGCAAGTCCACCGTCAGGGTNGGGCGACGCGTGAGCGCCCATGCNCCCACGAGGATGCACCCAACGGTCATGACCACGTTTCGCACGGCGACCATTTCGATGGTCCAGCCCGCCATNCCGATGAGGATGANGCCAAACAGGTGGCTGTACGGCGGCATNAGGTGCGTTTGGTGNTGGTTGAAGGAACTGATGGACGACAGGGGAAGGGTCGTGGTTTTCCCTTCCTTTGCGCGGATGAGGAGGGCGGAAGGATCGACCTCAACGGCCACCCTTCCACGCATCCCGGCCAGATGCAGCCCGTCGAGGACCTCACGGTCCAACTGCATCGGGCCGGCAGACGCCGGCACGATTTCTCCCATCCGCTCGCACTTGGTGGAGAGGAATATGAATGCTCCCTCATCCTTCCTCTTTCGTAATGAGGTTGCGAGGGGCGGCTTCGTTCGCCGAATCACGCCTCAAATTCGAGCCGACCGGAGCCGATGATGCGGGGTTTGGAATCGAGCTGTGCGATGATGGCTTGAGGCGGGGAGTGGGCACGAATGAGCGCTGGGTGGTCCCACTCAACGGTGAGGACGTTCGCTTCACCACCGGTCACTCGGCCGACAATGAATTGCAAATCGACCGAGAGGTGAATCACGTCTCCTGTTTGCAAGGTTCGGCGCTGAAACGGAGATGGCGTCAGGTGGACGGTCGAGCGAGCATGTGCCACCATGGCGGGGGGTCGGTGGGTGCCTGTGCGTGCGTCGTCAATCGGTGGGTGCACAATGAGGGTTCCACCGGTCAAATGCGCCTCCTGGGCGTTGCGCAGCNCGAGGCCCACGCGATCGCCGGCCGTGGCCGTCGGCACGTCATCGTCCATCACCTGCAGGGATTTCGCCGTGCCTCCACCCTCAGCGGGAAGNAGCAGGAGGTCGTCGTGCTGCTGAACGGTCCCCGCCTGGACGTATCCAATGGCGACGAGTCCAATGCCGCGGACGTTGAAGTGCTGGTCGACAGGGATGACCAGAGGTTGTTGCGAGGCTTCTGCGAGTTCTTCCGCCAAATCGTCCATCAGCGCGTAGAGGCGTTCCCTGAGGTGAGGGCCGTCCTNCTGCTCAAAGGACCACGCCGCAAGACCNGCTTGTTGGAAAAGGCCCTTGACTTGGTCTTNGTCAATCCATCCGCCGTCAGCNGGACGGATCACNGCAAGGCCTCGCGTGAGGCCTGCGCTGGCGAAGGCCACGAGGGCCTCCCCAAGTGCGGCGTCAACGGCTTGCACCTCGATGAGCCCCACCCGTGCGGCGGAAAGGGCGTTGAGCAGCGGGCGCAGACGCTCAGGATACTTGGCCGGACGAATGATGGAGAGGATTCGGGCGCCTGAGTCGCCCATTTCTTTGTGAACGTAGGTGTGGACGTCACGCTGGTCGCTCGGTTTGGCGATCAAGCGCGCAAGGTCATCGGTGCACACCGCCGCGATGTTGAGGACCGGCATGGGGTGGCCTCGGGATGCTCCACATCAAGCCTTGGACGCCGCTTTGTTGCGAAGCATGTTCGCTCGGAGTTCCTCAGCATGNGCCCACTCACGTTCAGCGGCTTCGCCTTCCGGCGTCAGTTGAGGAATCGGGATGGGGCGCATCATGGAGTCGATGGCGACGAAGAAGAAGTATCCCTCACAGATGGGGCGGCGTTCCCAATCCGACTTGCTCATCGATTGAGCGGTGACCTTGACACAGGCGGTGTGGTTGGACGTGAAGACGACCTGGCCGGTCACTTCGAGGAGGTCGCCTTGACGGGCTGGAGCGATAAAGGTCAGGGTATCGATCGAAATGGTCACGAATTCACGATGCGCGAACTTTGCACAAGCGATGCCGCCGGCTTTGTCCATCAAGGAGAGCAACCGTCCNCCGAACAGCGTGTCGTAGGCGTTGGTGTCCTGAGGGAAGACTTCCTCGATGAGGGTCACGGGTTCAACAGAGAACGGTTGCACACCCGTTCCTTGCGACCGTCAGTCATGAAGCCTCGCCATCAGGGAAGGCTCAACACGTGGCTTCTACGGCTTCNNCATCACGGCGGCGTGCCTCGGCCTGAAGTCCGGCGGTGTTCGCGCCCGCGCCTCGACCGCGAAGGAATTGGCTTTGATCACGCTATGGAGAGCGGAACCGAGAGCGATGCAAACGTCGCCGTCGTCCGNACGGTCATCGANGTCTGCCCTCTGTTCGCCAACCGTCAAGCGACACCGCTACGCGGTCTGAGCCTGTGCCGAGGNGGAGTCGNCGTGCGGGTTCGAGCGGTCCGAGTTGTGGTATTCTTCCAAAAACAACACACGGTCATCGTTCAGCCCGTATGATTCAGCAAAAGTTGCCAGCATCGCCTTCTCACGTTCTGTGATGCTTCCATCGCGTAATGCTTCTGAATAGACCTTGAGGTATGCCATGTCTTCTTTGGAAAAACTGGTGGNAAGAAGCCGACTCGATATTCCATCCAAAACACCGAGGATTGGTTTGCGGATAACCACCAATCCAACTCCCATCAGAACACCGCCGGCCAGACCAAAACCAAGTACGTTTTCCATGACCTCACTTCCAAGGATAAACAGGAAAGCGCCGAAACTGGTGAACACGGCGTTTCTGAACGTCGTTCTGAGGTTTTCATCGATACCAAAGACGGTGTCCTTGAGNGAAGCGTGAACGAACATCATTGCTTCAAAAGCAACNCCAGAAACTTGGAAAATCAAAGCGAACGTCCANACGAAATACTTCAGCCTNGANATGAACGTTCGGTCNACTCCGTACCTCCAATCGTTGACGTCAATGAAGCCTGCAGGTCCGCCGTTCAACAGCGGAACAAGGATCAAAATGAACGCAAAGAACAAGATGTTCCCAACGACTTTTCCTGCGAATCCGATGTAGAGTGAGTTTGATGTTGTGCTGTCTTTTTCNTTGAGCACGCTGCCGTCTGAATTTCGCTTGATGGATGACCTCAAGAAGAAAAGAGCGAGGATTGAAACCGCAACACTGCTCATGACGATGAGCCANAGTCCAGCACTTTCTGTGGCAAGGATGGTATCGAAAACGGCGGGGCATGTGTCAATTGAGGTCAGGATGGCTTGCATGTCTTGGCTGATCGTCCCCGTCCATACGGTGGTGGCGGGAGCTGCTCCTTCTGCTGGACAACTCAACCAGACCTTGTCTGGAATCTGGAACAACGGGTTTCGCCGAAGAAGCATCCAGATGGCCGTGGAGACGATGGGTATCATGTACCAAACATGCTTTTGGAAAGCAGGTCTGTNCATGAANTTGAGTCGTTCGATGCGGTAGTACACAGGAACGGAAAGGTAGAGGAAAAGAGAGGCGATGGTTCCGACGATGAACACATCAATTTTGATCAACCATACCACATTCCAGAGCGACTCATACCGCTCAACCAACGGCAAAACATCAACCGCTTGAAACAGCATTTTCATGCCTTCACAGACCAACAAAACCGCCATGAATCGATTNGCGGGAGCCTTTGGATTTGCCCTGATCACAAGGTATGCAAGGCCAAGCACCCACAAGAAAGCAAAAAGCGACATCCAATTGATGACCATCTGCAGTCCGAAGAAACTGGCTGCATCGAACGACCTGGCGTAATATTCACCGAACGTTGTGGCCATGTGAATACCACGTTGTCAAAGGATATTATGAATGCTCGGAGCATGATTATGTGCACAGCCGCGGTTTTTGATCGGTTGGAGCGTGAAGGTTACTCCGACTCCGTCCCATTGCCTTCCNGAGTCATCGTGGAGTCGACGCGTCGACACAGANGNTNCCTCGCAGNAGCGCACGGAAGCACCCTCACGGGGATTCTTTTAGGCAGGTTCGCTGTCGCGNANACGCCGGTGTCGCCATGAATGCAAATGCCCCCCGCCGCTTGCCCGNCCTCTTGATGATGGCCATGCTTCTTCTCGTCCCTGTTGCGTCCTCCATCAACGTCACNACNTTTAGCGGTGGAGATGCCGAGGCGGTGGTCGATGTTCGCGATGCNGCGACGTGGTTGGACCTCGANGATGCCTCNGTGACGCTNCCNGCCGGTGAGACCGTGACGTCGGCCTCGATGACCGTGGGTACGGCCATGGCCGAGCACGATGCCTTCGTGAGGATCGACACCGAGACCCTCCCGAAGACGTGGAGCCCCGACGCCAACGGGCAGTTNACCTCCTTCTCGGCCAAGTCCTCCTTCCAGTTCGAGGACGGGTCGGATGCCACGCCAGTTCGCCTGACNTCGAACGGTTTCCTCAGCGATTTTGAGGGCACCACGAAGAACTTCACNGACGGCACGCAGCCGCCCATGAGCCCCATGTCGTGGGGTCACGGCAGCATTTCCTCTTCGCTCGGCATCCTCCCGACCGGCTGCAAGTCCGGTGAGATGTGCTGGGGCACCAACCCCTTCGACGACGATTATCGCGACGACAACAACGGAAACGCGTTCGACAGCAGTTTGTTGTCGCCTGCGATCTTCGTTGACCCTGCGATGGGCGGGACCACCTTCCGATTCTCTTCCTTCCACGCCTTGAACTATCTCGAGTCTGGTNCGGGAGGCGTTCAGAAGTACTACCGCGACTGTGCGTACATCGAAATCCGAGAGCGCAACGACGAGTTCTTCCCTCCCGACACCAGCGGTCCNAACGCATTCAGTTACATTCCCGTCGACCAGGCCAACTCTTCCAACATCGGCTTTGGAAACGGGCTGTACACGAANGGCAACAACCAGGGCCAAATCCAGAGCGGATGCCAAGGGGTTGGTTCGACCCAATCTGCCCTTGGTGGCACGTCCGTGAGCACCAACAACCCCAGCGGGTGGGCAGACATCGCCATCGATTTGACCGACTACGTGGGTCAGTGGGTGCAGCTCCGCTTCGTNATGGAGCACAACAACGTGGGCGGCAACGGNAACACGCCGACGAACTACACCATGCCTGGCTGGTACATCGACAACGTTCGCTTGGGCCAACTCCTGCCTGCGAACGGCTGGATGAAGGTCCGCGGTTTCCTTCCTTCGGTGAACGGTGGAGACCCACAACCCAACGGGTATGGGCTGCTCAACATGGAGCTCGAGACCACCCAGACGGGGACCCTCAACGTGGACGTCTACAACACCCAGACCGGGCTGTTGGTCNNCGACCTTGACGGCAACCCGATGTCGGGCTTGACCGGGGACATCATCGAGTTGTGGAACATNGACGCCAACGTCCACAAGTCACTGGACTTCATGTTCAATTTCGACTCAGGCCCGGATCGACTTTCCACGGCCGTGCTGCACGGGTTCAACATTGGAACGCGTATCGGAACAGGATTCAACCAGACCGACTTGGCCAATCCGGAGATCTACGGNGGAGCTTGGAACGCGATGGCCGGCCCCTACGCGTACCAGCCNANNCTGGTGGACACCGGATTCTCACCTTCCATCGAGCGCATCAACTTCGANCANCCCATCGTGGCCATCAAGCCCACCGTCAACCGAGAGTGTTCTGAAGCNCCAGACATCCAGTTGTCCACCACCGAGCAAGACCTTCCTGTGGACATTGTCGTGGACCAGTGGAACCAACTCAGCAGTCCNATGTTCGGTTTCGAGGCCNTGATNAGNTTCAACTTCGACCCCGCNAACAATTTCTTTGATTGCAGGGTCTCAGAAATTTGGTTTGACCTCCGCTTTGGTCACCACGCCAACGACGTTCGCGTGGACCTGGCCAACGACGGTGACATNGANTGGGCCNTTGACCAGCCCGCCTTCGGTGCGCTTGGCCGTCAGACCATGTTCTACAACGCGAANATCGGCNACGTNCACACCGGTGTGGACAGCAAAACCATGACGCTCAACCTTGCCGCGCAGGCGGTCGGCGGCGGCTTCGTGCTGCCCTACGGTGCGACGGTCACGGCCGCGGACATCGTCTTCGATCAGAACACCATTTACTCCACGACCGANGCAGGCGAGGGCTTCGACCTCATGCTCGCCGTCGGTGGTTTGAGCGAAGACCTCGGCGCCATGCCGAACGCGACGCGGATTATGCCTACCATCGGTGGGACGCCGATCGGCCTGGCCGACGCCATCAACAACCTGCTGAATGACCCGCAAGTGCCCTTCGCCTTCGAGGACGATTACGGCAACCAGTGGGTGTCNTTCCGCTTCGAACTTGANAGCCTCAACGCCTCGACGGGCAGTTCGCTNGTGGTCCGTGACCTCGACATCCTGTACGACTGGGAGCGCACCTTCGACGAGTCCGACGGCTTCGACCGCGAACTGAATCAGGGCGTGGCGCTGGCCCAAGGCACGGGTNCGGCGGACATTCCCTTTGCGGTCTACACCAGCAACGGTGGTGCTGTGCGCTTTGCCGATCTCAGCGTCAGCACCGCNTCGGGATACGACAGCACCATGACCGTCACCGGCAGCCCTGTTGGCCTNTACCCCTCGGGCGAGATCTACGAGGTGACGAGCACCCACGCGGTCGACGGCGCCACGGGCACCACGCTCGCTGAGGCCGTGCTGCTCTTCGAATCCTCCACCGGAACCGTCGAAGTGGCTTGGTCCGAAGTGACCGGGTTTGAGAAGCGCGCTGACCCGGGCAACTACCTGACGTTGGAAACCTCCACCGTGGTGGACACCACGAGCCCTGCGGGCAAGGACATCACCTGGCGCTTCCGCGTGAACCCCGCNTGGGAAGACGCGGACACCCTGCGCCTTTACGCCTTCAGCGTTGGTGCGAACGGCGTCGATGGCCTCCCTGCTGCGGTCTTGTTTGACCCCAGCGAAGGCAACGCCATCGAGAACGACGCCAGCATCACCAGCATGCAGGTCCTCAACGCAAACGCCGAGGTCCAAGACCTCGACGCCGCGGTCTCCACCCGCTACATGACCATCGACATGAGCGTCCGCTTGCANGACCTTGACGTCGCCCCCGATCCCTCGGCCTACAACCTCGTGTTGGAACAGCAGACCGTGGACAACATCGACGGGAACATCACCATCGGATGGACCGAGATTGACAACATCAGCGGCCCCATCGGTGGGGACATTTCGTGGCCCATCGACCTTGGTCAGGGCGCTGCTGGGGACGAAGTCCTCCGCGTTCGCATGGTCGGCTACGAGGGTGGCGACACGCTTTGTCCCGGTGCTGAATTGCGACCGGACGANGATTGCGCGGTGCCGTTCAACCTCTCCATCGACACCTACGAGCCCAACCTCCTCTCGATGTCGGTCTTCCTTGGCGGGGCCGACCTGCCAGAGAACTGGCGTCGCGTGTACGATGACACCTGGGTGATTCCTTCTGCAACCCAGCAGATGCGCCTCATCGCGCAGGACCTGCCCTCGCCGCCGGAGACCATGACGATGCACCTCTGGGTGGAGTACGAGCACGACACCGACGGTGACGGTGAAGCCGATCCTCAGGAATACACGATGGTGACCCTGAACAGCAACGGTGGTGCTCCTAACGCCTCCTACATCGCCCAATTCAACGACGAAGCCAACCTCGGGCGCGATCCCGTGGGCAAGGTGAGCGTGTGGATCGAGGGCTTTGACCTCGCAGGCAACTCCATCGACGGCGGCTCAGCCGGTTTCGAGAACGACTACGTGACCTACGTCTCCATGAGTTCGGCCACGCCGGTGATCAACAACGTCTACATCGAGGACGCCAATGGCNTGCGCTTCATGCGTTCGACCGACCCCGGTTACCAGGGCCTCGAGAACAAGACGGTCTATGCAGGCAACACCTACCACGTGATTGTCGANGCCCAGGACGGCAACGGCTGGCGTGACCTCGACACCATCCGCGTGAACCTCGACGGAGCCTCTTCGGAAGACATGGTCATCAACTACCATCCGCGGAACGGTACGGCTTGGACCACCTCGCCCTACCTGACCATNGTTGACGANGACGAACTCTCGCCGAGCTTGCGCCGCATGGACGGTGGTGCGCTGATCGATCCGTTCGAGAGCACCTTCTACCTNGACCTCCCGGTTCGGCTGGCATGGGGCATTCCTGGTCACGTCGGTGCCAGCACGCCAAAGGTGAGCATCCAAGACTTCGACAACGTCATCCAGAATTACCTCGGTCTCTCCGGNCACCTCCAAGACTGGATGTATGCCGACGGCGTGAGGCTCGACTTCCGTGCAGACCTCAACGCTGGCATCATGGAAATCCCCTACATCTCTGACCAGACCGAACCCGTGACCAACGACGTCCAGGTCGGNTTTGTGGGCCCGGGTGACACCATCCGCTTCGAAGGCCGCTATGCCTACGTGGCCGGTTTGGCAAACGGCGTCTCGATCCAGCCTGAGATCCCCCTCACGATGGAAATCACCCGNCAGGCCGCGGCCAAGGTCAGTGAACCCGGCAAAGCCTACATCCCATACGAAGGCGAGNNGTGGACCGAGACCTTCACTGGCGGCGTGTTCGACTTCAACATCACCGCACCACCCGTGACCAACGAGTTCGTGTACACCTTCCGCCTCATTGACATGCCCACGGGAGCAACGGACGCCACGGACGCGTANTGTGGTGACTTCGACGGCTACGGTTGCGCTGAGTTCACCCTCAANGTGGANTTCAACGCTCCAAAGGTGGCCAGCAACAGCTGGGAGTTGACCAAGGGCGGAACCGAAGATGCTCTTGGCGAAGACCTGCCCTCCTCGGTGCTCCACTGCGTGGANGCCGTGGTGACCATCGAAGAGCCTGAGAAGTTGCTCGAGGACGAAATGGAAATCCGGTGGCAGTTCTACGCCGACCCAAGCACGGGGCTCACTTGGCCCGTCTACGGTCAGGCCTTCGGAGCCGGCCCACTTTCGACCCCGGTGAACCTCGTGAAGGGTGTCGGGGAGTACTACGCTTCTGCGGATTGCATCGACCTTTGGCCCGACCCCGTTGAACCCTCGGCCTCTCAGATGGCCGGTGTGCGCGTCATTTTCTGGATTCACGGCACCGATTCAGCCGGTTCTCCGATCCTTGGTGGCGGTCCAACCTCGGAAGGCAACGTGGTCCCCATCAACGGCAATTCCGATGAGGCCACGTCGCAATACAACCTGATCAACGAAGAGGCGGTCTTTACCGTCGGCACGGTGCGNTTTGANCCTGCGCAGCCAGAGGTCGGACAGCAGATGACCCTCGAGGTTTACTTGCAAAACACCGGCAGCCTTGCCGGAACCGTTGACTTGCGCGTGATGGGCGTCTANGACGGCATTGCTTCCCGTGAAACCGTGCATACCTCNCAAGANTTGGGCATCGGTGCTACCGCTTGGGANTCCATCACCCTCGAAGCCTATNTGATTCCGACNACNGGACTGTATTACCTCATCTACGACGAGGTCAGCGGTGAACTGCTCTACAACGGCAGTGAAACNGCGGGCGGCCTCATCAACGTCAAGGTCCAGAGTGACGAAGGCCAAGGCGGGGCCATGGCCCTCTTGCTCGTCGGTTTGGTCGGCGTGGTCGCGGTGTTGGCCACCCTTGTGATGGTGCTCCTCCGCCGTGGTGGTGGCGGTTCGGTCGTGGACGACGACGACGAGTACGACGACTATGAGGAGAACGACGCCAAGGACGTCGTGAACATCCCGTCCGGCGCGCCTGCTGCTGACGTCAGTCCGCAGATGGCGGAAGCGATGAAGACCTTCCCACAATGGACGCAAGAGCAAATCCAGGGGTACTTCGACCAGGGTTGGGACATTCCCTCCCTGCTTGAGTGGGTCAACAGCCAGGAGTGAGCCTGACCATGACCCGTGGCTGGTCCACGGCTTCGTGGGAAGATCCTGATGGAGGGAAGATCCTCCTGCACGGGACCTTCCCCACGGTGGTCCTGCCGCGCAGCCTNTGGCCAAATCCGAAGGCGTGGGACGGTCTTGCACTGCTCGACGATGCTGGAGCGCCGGAGGCGTGGTTGCAAGAGGANGAGGACGAGCGAGCCTCCCCCGGCGTCAACCTCGAAGCGGCTCGATTTGGCATCGGTCATGAAGCGCATCTTCTCGATGCCCTCACCAGCATCGACGGTCCCCTCACCGGCCGGTTTCCAGACCCTGAGCCGCTTCGTTTGTTCCGCGAAGCACAGCGTTCTTCACGTCCTGTGTATTTCCTCGAGCCGAACTTGGACGACGAGGCATGGTCCGATCACCTCTCGCTTGAGGCGAAGGAACGGACGGATTGGCGCCGGCTCATCCGAAGGGTGCGAAGCCGTCGTGCGTGGCGAAAGGCACTGTCCGAAGCTGCATCGGGGGTCACGTCCGGCCCAGAAGACGGCATGGCCGAAGTGATGGTCGCCACGCGCGCATGGTGGCAGATGTGGGACGCAGACCTGACGGTAACCACCCGTCTTTCCCGCGACCGTCGCTTTGCCGCTCGGGCCCGAGGCGCCTTGGCCGAGGTGCGGAAGACGGGGGGTTCCACGCTCCTTCTTGTGCTGGTCGAACCCAGAGTGGATGCTCTGGTGAAGGCGCTCAACGAGGGCCCTCCGGCCGAGGTCATCGTTTCATATGACGACCTCGTCGCATCGTATGAGGAGGCCTAACATGAGCGAAGGGATCGATGTTCGTGTGGAAAACCGCCTCATTCGGTTCATTCCTGCGACGCCTGTTGACCAATCCCGAGTCGAGGCCGATCTCGGNGGGGTCCGAGCAGGCGAGCTNGTGGTCGTGGCCCTGACCCGCCCCTCNGCGACGGTCATCGTCGATGCGGAGGGGCGTCTCATCGTCCACGGCACGCACCGTGTGGAAGCGGCTCAAGCGGCGGCCAAAGAAATCCTGATCCGACTTGGCGCAAGCGATGCCTCCCTGAGCATGGAATTTGGCCCGATCATCGCCTCCTTCCAATACCGTCGAGCCGTGCACATCGAACGCCTCGCTGGCGACCTCGGAGCAGGGCAAGGCGAAGTGGACGAGCGTCTGGGCTGCGTGTGCATCAACGACGAGCGACACGGCCTGACCATTCACCTATGGAGCAACGGTAAGGCCGTGGCCACCGAAGCCCGTCATCCGAACATGGTGGCGATGGCCGCCGTTCACTGGCGAACGCAAATCGAGAGCCGCCAAGCCTTCGTGAGCGAGGCCTGAGGATGTCGTCGTACAACGGCCCTGTGACCGACGACCACTTCCACCTGCGTCGCGACGGCCGCTGCATNGCTGCAGCAGAGGACTTTGCTCGTGCAGGTGGCACCGATCTGGTCCTCGTTCACTGTCCCGATTTTGCTGCCCCGCCCACGGACGAGGCCGGACATCGCGCGGCATACGCTGACACGATCGCCATGGCAGAAGAGGTGCGGGCTTCGGTGGGCCTTGGGGTGCGTGTGGTCCTCGGGCCACACCCGGCTGCTTTTGCCCATCAATTCGAGGCGTGGACGGTCGACGGTGAGGCTGGCCGTGCTCGCGCCGTCGAAGCCTACACCGCGAGCATCGATGCTGCCGTGGCCTTCATNGACGAAGGGAAGGCCCATGCTGTGGGCGAGGTGGGTCGCCCTCACTGGCCGGTCAGCGAGGACATTTGGGACCTCTCGAACGAGTTGTTGGCGTGGACCATGCGTCGAGCTGGCCGNGAGGGCTTTGCNCTTCAGCTGCACGTCGAAGGTGAGCAAGCCTCCACCTATCCTGAACTCGCTGACATGGCCGACCGGGAAGGTTGTCCTCGTGATCGCATCGTTCGTCACTATGCCCCTCCAGACGTCAGCGCATCGTCCACGCATGGGCTCATCCCCAGCGTCTTGTGCGGAAAGGGGGCCCTGCCGGTGCTGTTGGAGACGATGGACGATGCCCGTCAAGGGTTCATGCTTGAGACGGACCATATGGACGACCCGGCTCGCCCTGGAGCGGTGCTCGGGCCAAAGACGGTTCCAAAGCGGACCCGACAACTCAGCGAAGCCGGTGTGGACGACGAGGTGCTCTATCGCGCACACGTGGACCTNCCTGANCGCCTGTANGGGCCCTCCATCAGNGCCTGATTCTGTGCNCTAAAGGGCGTCATCTTCATGGCGGAGTCGCATCACCCNCAACCAATGAGCCGCCCCTCACGCGCTGTGTGGACCGTTGGGTTGCTGNTGGCTTCCCTGCTGCTCGTGGCGGCCCCGAGNGCCCAGGCTCAAATCGGCATCGGCGTCCAAATTGACTGTGACGGCGACCCAGAGCTCAACGTCGCGCCCTCGGAAAACGAGGACGTGGTCATCACGTGCACCGTGTCAAACTCAGGCCAGCTGGAATCCACCATCTCGGTGGATTACGAATGGCAGGACGATGACCCGCGTGTGGACATGTCGCTTTCAGAGGACGAATTCACCCTTGCCGCAGGTGCAGAAGAGGAGTTTGAAGCGACCTTTTCAGGCTCGCCTCGGATTGAGGCCGACCTCTCTCTTGACTTCGACATCATTGCTTCCATTTCCTCCGTGATGGTGCTTCCAGTGGACCAACTGAACCAATCCGCGACCTACTCCGGTGAGTTGACGATTGCAACGTTTGGCCAAGTTGACTTGACCCTCACCGACCGTTCCACCCGGAACCTCGAAGTCAGCGAGGAGGTCAGCATCGGCTTCACCATAGGCAACGACGGCAACGCTGAAGACAAGATCGAGGTGAACATCGCCAACCTCGCCGAACTAGAAGGTGCCGGTTTCAGCTTCCCCGAGGGCAGTTTCGTTGCCGAGACCGTCATGGTCGAGGGGACCTCAGCCGAGCGCGCGATTGTGCTGCGTACGCCGTCCGAGGTGACTGAAGAGGTCCGCGTCCAAGTGGTCTTTGAAGCGACGAGCACCAACGATGCCACGGCCGAGCCCATCCAATCCACCGTCACCGTGGTCGTTCAGCCTGCCACCACCAACGCCGCGTTGGTGGGAGGCGGCCTTGAGGAACTCAGCCAAGACCAGATTCAGCTCTACGCCGCCATCGGCGGAGGCGTGGTCGTGTTCTTCCTGCTTATCTTCGTTGTCGGCCGTNTGGTGCGCCGTTCCGGTGGCCCTGAACTCGAGGAAGTGACCGAACTNGACGAGCCGGTCATGCCCNTTGCTGCTGCTCCGGTTGCCGCCGCTGCCCCAGTCGACGAGTTTGANGGCATGTTTGACGATCTTGACGGCCCNGATGAGTTCGATTTTGACGGGCTGTGACGGAAGGTCCTGTTCGGGTCACGTCCCCGCATTTTCTGGGCCTCNTCAGGGGGAATGGTCAAAGGCCGGTGTGCCCGGCTACACCGATGGAGGGTGTGCGTATGCTGGACCTCAATGGAAAGACCGCCTTCGTCTTCGGTGTGGCCAGCGAGGATTCCATCGCGTGGGCCATTTGCCAACAACTGGCCGCGGCAGGCTGTACGTTGTACCTCGGCTATCAGAAGCGATTCATGAGCCGGATCTTCAAACTGAAAGACCANCTTCCTTCCATCGGAGGCTTCTATCCCTTGGATGTCGCTGAAGATGCCTCCACCAAGGAATTCTTNGACGCCTTNGCCGCNGAACACCCGGGCAAGAAGGCCGACATCCTCGTNCACGCCATCGGCTTCGCGCCGCGAACCTGNTTCGATCGCCCAATCCTCTTCGTNGAGGATGCCGACATCAACACCGCGATGACCATCTCCGCCAACAGCCTGCAACGGTGCCTCAAACATGCCCTTCCATANCTGTCNGAGGGATCGTCGACGATCACGCTNACCTATGCCGCTTCCACCCGATANGTNCCGTCCTACGGCATCATGAGCATGGCCAAGGCCGCCCTTGAGTGCTGGACGCGGGAATTGGCCTGTCACCTTGGGCCGGAGGGNCACCGCGTGAACGCGATTTCCTCAGGTCCAATCCGAACGATTGCTGCCTCAGGCATCCCCGGATTCGAAAACATCCTGGATCACGTGGCATCCAACGCNCCGCTTCGAAGAAACGTCACGCAATCGGACGTGGCAGGNACCACCTTGTGGTTGGCAAGTCCGCTTTCGGCAGGCGTCACCGGGCAGGTGATTCACGTTGATGCAGGCTATTCGATCACGATGGTGCCNGAGACCATCATGGAGTGAGGTGAGGGCATGACGATCACCACAGCAGANGGAAAAGAGGTCGGCGGGACCGACCAGGGCCCCTTCGAACCCATCGCCATCATCGGTTGCTCGGCCCTGATGCCCGATGCAGCGGATGCCGCGACCTTCTGGCAGAACATCATCGACGCCCACGTCAGCATCCGTGACCTGCCCGAAGGCCGATGGCCGGGGCCAATCGAACACTTCTGGGCCGAGGGTTCACCAGGAAACGTTGTGCAAAACCGCACCTATGCGAAAATCGGCGCCTTTGTCGAAGGCTTCGAATTCGATTGGCGCCGATGGCGGCAACCACCGGGGACCCTCGCTCAGATCGACCCCTGTCAGCTGTGGGCGGTCGAAGTGGCTGCGTCAGCCCTGGAGCACGCAGGTTACGGCGACGAAGGCCGGCCGCTCGACCGCAGCCGTGTTGGCGTGGTCTTTGCCAACGCCCTCGGCGGTGAAAACCGCAACGAATCCAACCAGCGTGTTTGGGCAGAACACCACCGTGCCTTGGCCATCGAAGCAGGCCTTGCCCCCTCCGAGAGCGACGCTTTTGTGGACGCCTTGGTCGAAGGCGCTCCGAAAATCACCGAGGACACCATGCCGGGTGAGCTTGCCAACGTCGTGTCAGGCCGCGTCGCCAACTTGCTCGATCTGCAGGGGCCCAACCATGCCATGGACGCCGCATGTGCGTCCTCGCTCGCGGCCTTGCTCGANGCCTGCCGTTTGCTGCACGCGCGCCAAGTCGACGCGATGATCTGCGGTGCTTCGGACCGGACGATGGACCCTGCCACCTACGCCAAGTTTAGCGCCATTGGGGCGCTGTCTCCGAGCCACTCCACGCCGTTCGACGCGCGTGCCAACGGCTTCGTCATGGGCGAGGGTGCGGGAGCCTTGGTGCTCAAGCGCCTGAGCGATGCGGTTCGAGACGGTGACGAAGTCTTCGCGGTCATCCGCGGCATCGGCGGTTCGTCAGATGGCCGAGGAAAGGGCATCACCGCGCCCTCGCAGCGCGGCCAGATTCAGGCGATTGCTCGTGCCTACAACCAGGCAGGCTATGCCCCGTCCTCTGTGGAATTGGTCGAGGCTCACGGGACGTCCACCAAGGTCGGCGACGCCACTGAATTGTCCACCCTCGGCACCTTGTGGACGGGCATCGAGGCCGGCGACAACGTCGCTGTGGGCTCCATCAAGAGCCAAATTGGCCACCTGAAGGCCGCCGCTGGCATGGCCGGGCTGCTCAAGGTCACCATGGCCCTGCACCACGCGACCATCCCGCCGAGCGCGGGNTTTGAAACNCCAAACCCGACGGTGGATTGGTCGACCAATCCCTTCTTTGTGCCCACGGAGCCCATGGCCTGGCCTCAACCTGCGGGCCATCCGCGCCGTGCTGGCGTGAGCGCCTTCGGCTTTGGCGGCACCAACTTCCACGTCGCTCTCGAGGCCTACGACCCTGAGGTTCACGCGGTCATGGGCGAGACGTGGTCGTCCCGTTGGGACGCTTACGCTGGAGCGCCTTCGGCGCCCGAAGCGGCGTCCATCCTCGACGCCACCGCCACACCATCCCTGGACCATGCTGCCCTCAAGTCCGTCGAAGGTGGCGTCCTGCTCCTCTCCGGCGACAGCGTCGAAGCCGTCGCGGCTCGTCTCGCGGCACTCAGCGTCGACGGTCCGACCTTCGACGAGGACCCGAGGGGGCATCGGCTGTCCGCCGTCTTCCCGACGTGGTCCACAGATTTCGACGTGAACGCGG
>NZMM01000048.1 GCA_002694585.1 Methanobacteriota archaeon | reverse complement strand
ACGAGAACGCCCAAGCCTTCAGCGAGATGACCATCGACGAACTTGCGGCCATCACCGGCATCGACGAGGCCTTGGCACCAGGCGCCTCCTCGGTGGTGGACCCCATCGCCGTCGGTCATGCCAAGCGCGGGGCCATCGACCTGGTCGTGCTCGACGGGCGAGATTTGTCGCGCTTGGAAGCCGCCTTGGAGGGCAAAGCCTTCGACGGCACCCTTGTGCGCAGCAACAGGTGAACAGCATGGTCGACGCGAAGGCTGCCAAATCCCGCGCCAAGCCCGCGGCTCAATCCGTGCCACGAGGCAGCAGCATCCCGCCGCACGCCCACTGCCGCATCTGCCAGTGTCCGGTCGACCTGAAGGCCGACCCTCGCGTGTGCAAGGACCAGGAATGCATCGCAGAGTTGGAGCGACGGGAGACCTCCGAGCGCCGAATGCGTACGTGGATGTTGATTTTCTTCGGGCTCTTCGCCTTCACCTTCATCGGACCGATTCTGCTCCGGGCGGTCGCCTGAGGTTCAGGCCTTGTCGGAGCGGTGCCATCCTTCCGGGAGCGCCATAGGGTCGACCTCGTTCTTCTCCGCACACAAGCGAACAAGGTGCATCCGTAGGGCATCCATGCCCACGTCTTCCAGCGCCGAGAGCGTGATGCGGCCTTCCNCGTCANGCAAGAGCGGCAGATCCGGCAAACCNTCGCTGCCGGCCTCACGCCACGCCTGCTCGGCGGCCTTCACCTCGTCCCACGCCGCTGGCAGCGGCTTGAGCAAATCCGCCTTCGAGGTGATGACCTCCAGCGGTGTACCGGGAAGCAGGGTCTTGACTTCCTCCAGAAGATGGAGTTGCTCCTCGGGCGGCGTACCGCACGCCCCGCTCGCATCGAACAGGAACAGCGCGACCGAGCCGACGTGCTCGAGGGCGGCAATGGCCTGTTGCTCGATGGCGTTGCGGTCCTCCATCGGCCGGTCGAGCAATCCTGGAGTGTCGAGCATTTGGTGCGCCAAGCGACGGTGGGTGAAGTGGCCCACGTGGAGCTGCTTGGTGGTGAAGGGGTAGTGGTTGACCTCCATNGTGCCCGTNGAGAGNGCACCGATCAGCGCGGACTTTCCGACGTTNGGGGCGCCACAGACCACGATGATGGGTTGCATGGCGTCCAGATGAGGCAGCCGCTTCANNGTCTCACGCGCCTCGCCAAGCCAAGCGAGGCTCGGACCGACGCGACCCATCACCGAAGCGATGCGCCCGTAGGCTTCCTTTCGCGCGTCGTGCATGAGCGGGATGCGCGCCGTGCGGGTCATTTTGCGCACGTTTTGCGTCGAAATACGACCGATTTGCCCCGCGCCCCATTGCAGCATGGACAAGTGATGGCGGTACTCGTCGGTGCCCACACAGGCTTCGATCATCGCCACGTCAAAGGTCGGCGATTGGTCAAGGGAAGGCCAGAGACCCACGGTCTCAAGCAAGGTGGTGCACAACACGTCGGACGCGGTTTGTACCATCCGAGAGAGTTGTTTCCTGGTGCGGAAGACGCGGTTGGAATCCTCGACCCGGTCCGCCGCCTTCTTGGCGCGCCCGAANGCCTTGTCCAACATCTCGTCCTCGGTGAGGACCGTTGGAAGCCTCCGCCACTCAATGCGCATGGACAATCCCCAACCTGTCGGCCGCCGCCCCCGATTTGAAACCACGCCCCATTGGAGGGTTCAAGAAGTCTGGACGCTGAGCCCCAGCCATGGCGAAGAAGAAGACCACCGTCAGCCTGCCTGATTGGGCCACACCNTTGTGGGAGGAGCTCGGTTCGCCCGACCTTGATGCACACCTGAGCGTGGCCTCTGGAGACCTCTTCGACCGGCGTCACGGCCTGCGCCGTGACGACATTGTCGAGGTGCTCCTCGACGTGCGCGCCATCCCTGAAGGCGACGAACCGTGGGTGCGCGGACGCATGATGTCCCGCACGCCAACGTCCATCGAAGTCCTCACCGTTGAAGGACGCCACGTCTACATCGCCCGGGAAGTCGTGGTCCGCATCGATCTTATCGCGCACACCCGGCCCGCCTACATCGACGACGAAGAACTCCTGAGGTTCGAACGCCGTGACCAAAAGCGNCGTTCGTCGCTGCACGAAACCGCGGAGCGGAAGGCGGAAGGAAAGGACGACAGCCACCTCTGGGGATGATGCCCGTGTCCGGCTGGGACGAGGTCGATGGCGGCTTGGAACGGTCGTGGTCCTTCGATGACATGGCCGAGGCCGCCCGGTGTGCGCAACGCATCGCCGTCTTGTGCGATGAGCACGACCACCATGCGGACGTGACCTTCGGCTGGGGCCACCTCAAGGTGCGCACCACCACGCACGACGCAGGTCACACGGTGACCGGCAAGGACCGCGCGCTGGCCGAGGCCGTGGACGCGTTGATGGCCGAGGCATCCACGTCGTTTCGAAAGCACGTCTTCGTCTGCTTGCATGAGCGACCAGAAGGCGCGCAGCGCCCGTCATGCGGGCGCCGAGGTTCCACGGAACTCATGATGGCGCTGAAGCGCTCTGCGAAAGCGATGGGCCTTGGTGACGTCCGGGTTCAGAAATCGGGGTGCCTCGACCGGTGCGAGGAAGGGCCGAGCGCGGTGGTCTATCCAGAAGCAACGTGGTGGACCTTGCCCGATGACGTCGAGGCCGCCGCGGCATTGGCCGAGCACCTGCGCTGATCAGAGTTTGACCGGCCGTGTGGCACCGCATGCCTGACACTTCAGCAGCGTCGTGCGGTCTTCCTTGATGAAATGGGTGTCAGGGGCGCCGCACTGGTTGCACTTGATGTACGTGTTCACGTAGTTCACGATGGTGCGACGGATGCGCTTGGGAGGAATGCGTCCCTTGAAGCGAACACGCGGACCGTCTCGGGAGGCGGACGTTCCCAGTTCATTCTGGATGAAGTGGTACACATGGTTGTCGTCGCGGTCCATCATCGCCACGACGGCNTTGAAGTTCTGAAANAGGGTGTTGCTGCCCTCAATGAGGATCTGCGGCTCNGGCAAACGCCACCTGCGACGGTTCGAGATGTCCTCAGGAATGTTCTCCCGGGCTCGGTCGAGCAAACCTTCGTACTCGAAATCGCTCATGCCGACGGCTCCGCTGCCCCCATTTTCAATCTGTCCATGACAGGGCGCTTCCTGAGGAAGGGTTCATNGCGCAAGNGCAGCAGCAGGAAGCGAGCCCCATGACGATGAGCATTGAGGAACTCCGGGAAATCGCCTCCCGCCTTCGAACCGAAGGCCTGAACTCCCAGCAAATCGCGGACGAGCTCTCGCTGTCGCAGGACACCGTGTCCTGGTTGTTGGCGGGCAGCCAAAGCCGCGATGCGCCGACCGACGTGCGCATNGGCTGGCGCACGATTGGCGTCAAGCCCGAGCGCATCGAAGCCATTGGCGACATCATGGCCGACGTGACCGCCGAAGAGACCGGCCACGATCCAATCGACACCGTGGTGGGCATTTCCATCAACGGCATCGTCTTCGCTCAGGAGACCGCCAAGAACCTCGGTGCCGAAGTGGCCATCCTGCGCAACATCGAGGGCGGTCCGGGNCAAGGCGCCTTGTCCGACAAGTACGGCCGTGTCTCGGGCAAGCGTGTGGCCATCATTGACGACGTGCTGTCCTCTGGCGTCACCATGTCGAGGACCATCGAAGCCGTGCGCGAGGCGGGCGGCACCCCCGTGCTGGCCGTCGTGCTGGTCAACAAAACCATGCGGAACGAGATCGACAACGTCCCCCTCCGCGGCATCATCCGAGCCGTTCCCGTCTGAGGTGTACACGTGGTCCACTGGTCCGACGTCATCGGAGCACGCCTCGTCGAGCAGCGTCCCGACCATCTGGTCAACACCGGCATCACGCCCAGCGGTGAATTCCACATCGGTCACCTGCGTGAGATGTTGACGGGCGAGATGATCGCACGTGGTGTCCGCCGCGCGGGCGGCACGGCCGAATTGTGCTTCATCATCGACAGCGCAGACCCGCTGCGCAAGGTGTACAGTTTCCTCGACGAGGCCTACGCCGAGTACATCGGCGTCCAACTCTTCCGCATCCCGCCACCCGATGCCGACGGGAAGCCCGACCTCGCCGCCTTTGAGGCCGGCACCTCCTACGCCGACCACTTCCTCGCACCCTTCTTGGAAGCGCTGGACATGCTGGGAGTCCGCCCTCGCTTGGTCTATAACCACCAAGCCTACGCTGAAGGACGCTTTGTGGAGCACATCAGAACGGCCCTGAATCAGCGCNATCGGGTGCGAGAGATCATCGAAACCATCTCCGGTCGAGAACTCGCNGNGGACTGGTGGCCCTTCTCGCCGGTGGACGAGCGCGGTTGCATGGACGGTCTTGCCGTCACCGGCTTCGACGATACGCACGTCCACTGGCGTGCGGAAGACGGCCGTACCGGCTCTTGCGACTACACCGCTGGTGAGGGCAAGTTGCCGTGGCGGCTGGATTGGCCGGCGAAGTGGTGCTGGCTCGACGTCACCTGCGAAGCCTTCGGCAAAGACCACGGCACCACGGGTGGATCCTACGACACCGGCGCTGAGCTGTGCCGCCTGTTCGGCTCCGAGCCGCCTGAGGGTCTGACCTACGAATGGATTAGCCTGCGTGGCCAGGGCGCCATGTCCTCCTCAAGCGGCACCACGGTCGGGCCCATCGAGGCGTTGAACCTCGTCCCGCCCGAGATCCTTCGTTACCTCATCGCTTCCACCAAGCCNGCCAAGGCCATCGAGTTNGACACCGGCATGGGCTTGGTGAACCTCGCCGATGCCTACGAGCGTCTGCTCCGNCATGACCTCGAAGCCAAGCTGGAGGACGAGGAACTCAGCCGGAGGAAGCGCGTCGCCATCGAAGACGACATCTCGGCGACGAGGCTGTCATCCGTGGAGGAGCGGAACCAGCGTCCTGGCGCTGTTGGCGTCACCTTCCGGCACCTCGCGATGCTGGCCCAGATCCGTTCCAGCGACGACGACGTCTGGTCCATGATTCCCAANGAAGGCGTGGACCGGACNGAATTCAACGCCCGCCTGCGACGCATGCGCCACTGGATTGACAGCCACCACTTCCCCGACGACATGCGCGTTGGCATCCGTGAGGCACCCAACGCGGAGCGCTTGGCGAGCCTCACCGAGGAGGAGGAAGCGCTGCGGCAGGCCCTGATTCGGAACTTCGAAGCGAGCCAAGAAGCCGGTTGGAACGAAGCCAACCTCTCGGCCAACGTTCCCGACGCTGCTCGTGAGGTTGAACTCCCACTGCGTGAGGCCTACCGGCTGACCTACGAACTTCTGCTCGGGGTTGACGTCGCCCCGAAACTTGCGCCACTCCTGGCTGCAATGGAGCCGAACCGCGTGCTTCGACTGATGCGCGGTGCGTGATCAGCACGCGTCAAAGGCATCGATGAGGTANTCGGTCTGCGGACTGGTCCAGGCCAAATCCCGNACCTTGTCACGCCCACCGCTCGCATANGCGTGAATCACGTCCGCNACGCGGACGTTTCCGTCCGAGGAACGCGCNAGGATGGTCTTGGGCTTGAGCGTCTTCCCAGTGCCGTGNGGGTCGTACACCGTCACAAGCGCGTTCTCGAGGAACCACTCGGCTTTGCCGCCCTCGGGACCGTCGTACGTCATCTTCGGTCGCTTGCTTCCGAACACACCGCCACCGGCCTTTTTCGGCTTGGCGGCCGCCTTGCTCTTGGCCTTGGCCTTGGCGGGCGCAGTCGTGGCCTTGGCCTCCTCGGCGCCGACCGTGTCAGACGAATCCTCTTCGGGCTCGGACGCNGCANCGCTCGCNTCCGCCTTCAGTTCAGCACGGACNTCGGCTTCGATTTCGGCGCGCAGGGCATCCACGTCAACNTCCGGCCCCTTGGGAGAGGTTGCTTCCAAGCGGTCCTCGTAGTGGGCCGCGAGTTCCACAAGCGCCGCTTCCATGGCGGCCTCGAGTTCCAGCAGCAGAACGCCATCGGCCGTTCCGCGCCACTTNGTCCACTGGTGCGCNGTGAAACTGTTGATGTCCGAACCGCACTTGGGGCAGAAACTGCGCTGNGGNGGCGTCAACTGCGTGACGTCNTGCATGGCCTCAGGGTCAGCGCCTTCGTGGGCGCCGCAGGCCACGGCGTGCAGGTGCCGCCCGGCNTCGAAGCCGCGGTCCATCGCGGCACGGAAGGCTTCTGAATCCCGGTCGATGGTGCCCGCTTCGACCATGCTCATGGCCCGCGAGGAGCGCGACACCGCCTCAGCCGCTGCACGCACGGCAGAGGATTGGCCCCAACCNCCGATGGGCGGCTCGAGGGTGTGGGCCTGTGCGGTCACCTCTTCACCCTCCGCTTCGCCTTCTGCAGGAGCTTCCGCGGGTGCAGCAATGCCAAGCAGAATGGGGTTGGCACCCTCCTCCACCTTTGCGATCAGATCGAACTTGTCGGCCATGGAGAGGTCATCGCGAAGACGGACGACCTCCTTCAGTTGGTTGAGATCGTGGCCCGTGGAGGTGATNGGTCCCTGCACGGTAAGGTCGTGGCCNCAGGCCAGACAGTACGCCGCAGAAGCGGACACCGCCGACTCGCATGTCGGACAAAACACGCCGGCCATGGAGGACGATGTTGCTCACGATTTATGAGCATCACGAAGCGGAGCCGCGCTGCATGTGCACTCAGTAATGCACTTCCAAACGACGAGGNCGAGGGTCGCCCTTGGCNAGGACCGACATGGCGGCCACTTCCATGACCGCACCCCGCAAGGTGGTCACGAAGGGAATGTTGAGCTCAACCGCAAGCCTGCGCATCATGTTCCCGTCACGAACCGCGCCACCGCTGACGGTCGGGATGTTGACGATGAACTGCACGCGGCCCTCGCGCATGATGTCCAAAGCATCGGGGTGCTGAGGTTCGGCGATCCGGTAAACGGTCGTCACGGGAAGGCCTGCGCCTCGGATACCGTCGGCCGTTCCGGGNGTGGCNTAGAGGTCGTATCCGAGTTCGACGAGATCCTTGGCAAGGTCAACGATCTCGGCCTTGTCCTCGTCGCGCACGGTCAGGTACACACCGCCACCGTTGGCGACAGGAACTTCCGTGGCCAAGCGNGCCTTGAGGTANGCCATCGCAGGGTCCTCATCCGAGCCAAACACCTCGCCGGTGCTCTTCATCTCAGGACCTGGAGCGGGGTCGAGGCCTCGNAGTTTGATGAAGGGGAACACGGGNGCCTTGACGCAAACGTGGCCGGTGACGCGCTTGGGGATGTCCTGCTGAGCGAGGCGCTGGCCGATGGTCACGTTGGCCGCGATGCGGGCGAGCGGAAGACCGGAGGANTTGGCCACGAAAGGCACCGTCCTCGAGGAGCGTGGGTTGACTTCCAGCACGTACAGCGCCTCGTCTTGAATGGCNAATTGGATGTTGTAGCAGCCCACGATGCCAAGCCCGAGACCGATGATGCGGGTTTGCTCCTCGACCTGCGCGAGGATCTCCTCAGACACGTTCTGGGTGGGAATGAAGCAGGTGGAATCGCCGGANTGGATGCCGGCCTCTTCGAGATGTTCCATGATCGCCCCGACGAGCACCTCNTCGCCGTCGCAGGCGGCGTCNACGTCGAGTTCGGTCGCGTGGCCGAGGTATTCGTCCACCAAAAGCGGACGATCTGGTGCAAAGAAGGCCTCAGCAAGGTAGGCATCGAGCTGAGTTTGGTTGCTCAAGATCTCCATGCCCCGACCGCCCAAGACGTACGAGGGNCGAATCAGCACGGGGAAGCCGATGGATTCCACCGCACGTCGAACGTCGTCGGGCGNCGTCCCGGTGGCNCCTCGCGGCATGCGCAGGCCNGCACGNTTGGCAAAGGCCTCGAATCGCTCGCGGTCGCTCGCCTCGTCAATCGCATCGCAACTNGTCCCGAGGATGCCCACATCTGCGCCAGAGGCCGNAAGCAAGGAGCGACGGGCCTCGAGCGGGAGGGCGAGGTTGATGGCGGTCTGCCCGCCAAACTGCAGCAGNATGCCGTGGGCTTGTTCCCTGAGCAGGACCTCGGCCACGTGCTCGAGGATGAGCGGCTCGAAGTANAGCCGGTCGGAGGTGTCGAAGTCCGTGGACACCGTTTCNGGGTTGTTGTTGATCANGATCGCATCCTTGCCCGCGCCACGGATGGCGTTGACCGCATGCACGCAACCGTAGTCGAACTCGATGCCTTGCCCGATGCGGATTGGACCTGACCCGATGGCCACGANACGTTCCTTGGTGCGNGCCTNNAGGTCGGGNAGCAGGTCGATGCCGTNGTCCCCAAGCGGTTCGTAGGTGGAATAGTAGTANGGCGTGGCCGCAGCAAATTCAGCCGCGCATGAGTCGACCATGCGGTACACNGGNTGCACCTTGAGCGCGTGACGGCGGGCCATCACGGCCGCTTCGTTGCGCCCCGCCGGCAAGGACGTGGGGCCAGCGGCAGGGAATCCGGCNAGCGCATCGGCGATGTGGGCGTCCGTGAAGCCGTGCGCTTTCCAACGACGCAAGTCATCGGCGTTCAGCTGGTCGGGAGCAACGCCCTGCGCCGAAATCTCCGCTTCCATGTCCGCGAGCCGCTTGAACCGGTGGAGGAACCAGCGCGTCATCCGCGTCAATTCGTGGACGCGCTCGATGGACCAGCCGCGTCGGAAGGCCTCCAACAGCGCGCCCATGCGCCGGTCNGTGGCGATGGTCAGCCAATCGATCAGGGTGTGCTCGGGCAGAGGTTCCTCGGCCCGTTCCAACTGATCNTCACCGTCGGACTCGTCCGCCCTGGTCAGCGGACGAGGATGGGCGACACCCTGTTCCAAGGACGCCCACGCCTTGAGGAAGGCCTCTTCGAAACAGCGACCNATCGCCATGACTTCGCCGGTCGACTTCATGCTGGTGCCNAGCGTTCGGTCGGCCGTNCTGAATTTGTCAAAGGGCCAACGTGGAATCTTGACCACGCAGTAGTCCAAAGTCGGCTCGAAGGCGGCGGTGGTGCCCTCCCCNGTGATNGGGTTGGGCAGCTCGTCNAGGGTGTACCCGACGGCGATCTTCGCCGCCATTCTCGCGATGGGGTAACCCGTGGTCTTCGACGCCAGCGCAGAGGAACGGGACACGCGAGGGTTGACCTCGATGACNCGGACCTCGCCTGTGGCTTGGTTGAACGCGAACTGGACGTTGCAGCCGCCCTTGATGTTGAGCGCACGGATGAGGCGGAGGGCGTGGTCACGGAGNANCTGGTGGTCTGCGTCGCTGAAGGATTGCAGCGGCGCCACCACGACCGACTCGCCGGTGTGCACGCCCATGGGGTCGATGTTTTCCATCGTGCACACGATGGTGGCGTTGTCCGCCTCGTCGCGCATGACCTCGTACTCGAGTTCCTGCCAGCCGAGGATGGANTCCTCGATGAGCACCTGGTTGATGCGTGAGTTGCGCAAGCCAAGGGTNGCGATTTCAACGAGTTCACCGACGTCGCGGGCCGTACCACCACCAAGCCCACCAAGGGTGAACGCAGGGCGGATCAGCAAGGGCCAACTGCCAAGGAAATCGGCGGCCGCCAACACCTCTTCCATGGTGTTGCAGGCCACCGAGGTGCAGATTGGAAGGCCAATCGACGTGCACACCTCGTTGAACAAATCACGGTCTTCCGCCTTGTCGATGGCGTCCAAATCGCTGCCNATGAGTTCCACGCCTAAGCGCTCCANCGAGCCATCATGGGCCAACTCGCTGGCGATGTTGAGCGCGGTTTGNCCGCCCATGCCGGCGAGCAAGGCGTCAGGGCGCTCGGCCTCGAGGATGGCGCGAACCGTGTCGGGAAGCAGCGGTTCGATGTAGACGACATCGGCCATCTCTGGGTCGTTCTGAATCGTCGCGGGGTTGGAGTTGACCAAGATCACCTTGTAGCCGTCCTCNCGCAAGGCACGCACGGCNTGNGAACCCGAGAAGTCGAATTCGGCCGCCTGCCCAATCTTGATTGGACCNCTTCCGAGCACCATGATGGTCTNAAGGTCTTCACGCCGGGGCATCAGGCTTCACCCCCTTGGAGGTGTGCNTCAACCATGCTGCGAAAACGCGTGAACAACGGAGCCGCGTCGTGGGGGCCTGGGCAAGCCTCAGGATGGAATTGGACCGTGAACGCCGGTCGGCCGACGAGGTCCAGTCCCTCCACCGTTCGGTCGTTGGCGTTCACGTAGCGCACCACGACCTCCGCGTCGTGCTGCGGTGCGGCTTCCGGACTGCAGGCACCGCTGGGGTGCGCAGCCAGCATGCCCGCGTCGGGGTCGGCCACGGCGAAGCCATGGTTCTGCGACGTGATCCACACGCGGCGCTCGACGAGGTCGAGCACGGGCTGATTCGCACCGCGGTGGCCGTAGCGCATCTTGTAGGTTCGAAGCCCAGAGGCGAGCCCCATCAGTTGGTGGCCCAAGCAGATGCCCATCACGGGCAGACCATGCTGCACCGCAGCGGCCAACGTGCGCCGTGCATCGGTCGCACGGCCGGGGTGCGCGGGGTCGCCGGGCCCGTTGGAACAGAACAGCGCGTCGATTTTGTGGGTCTCCACGAGGTCGGCGAGGGACGTCTCGGGTGGGCACCACAGCACCTCAAAATGCAGGCAGAGGTGGCGGAGGATGTTGTTCTTCACGCCGCAGTCCAGTGCCGCAAGGCGTGGGAGGGGACGCCCGAGGTCATCCTTCGCGCCGGGATTGAGGTGTATGATTTCGCGCACGCTGACTTCGGCCACCAGATCCTCCAATTCTGGCGAGGTCAGTGCGTCCAGCCGCGCCTGCAGAGCAGGCTCTTCTGAGGCCGGACCAAACACGCACAGCACCGTCCCAAGTTCCCGCACGTGGCGGGTGATGGCACGGGTGTCGATGGCTTCGATGCCAGGCACGCNGTGGTGGCGCAGGAATTCATCCACCGTGCCGACGCTGTCGCGGTGGTCAGGCTCCTCCATCGCGTGTCGAACGACCACACCGCGCGGCCACACGCGTCCGGACTCGGAACGTCCGTGGTGAACACCGTAATTTCCGATGAGGGGATAGGTGAAGGTCAGCACTTGTCCCGCGAAGGAGGGGTCCGTGAGGGATTCTTGGAANCCCATCATGCCCGTGGTGAAGACGAGCTCACCCTCACCGATGCCCTGTGCNCCGAANAGCCGACCACGGTAGCGCNGACCGTCGGCGGTCAGCAGCANGCCCGGGCCGGAGGCTCGAGGGGGGGCTTCGCCCTGTGCGAAGACNTCAGCCGCATCAGGAAGTCGGGGTTGGTCCGAACCTCCCCCCGACATCATCGTTTGGCCCGACCGGACTTCAATAATGATTGGGGCCAAAATTCGCNCNGAACGCGGACGGATTCACTCTTCTTCNGTGACCTTCTTGCCGCGNGCACTCGGGTGAATCACGAGTTGGGGCTGCTCGAAGGTGCGGTTCAATCCNGCACCCTCAGTCCACGCGTCAAGGAAGAGCGCAAGGGCNGCCACTTCGGAGTGAGGTTGCTGGCCCACCGACACGTTGTGGTGCGCGAGGCTGAAGGCNTCTGGAGGCACTTTCGCTCCGCCCACGACGACCGTAAGCGGCCGATCCCGACGGATCTGAGGAATCGCCTGACGGTGAGGGATGCCGTACATCGTCAGATGCACGACCGTGCCGGGTTGACCGTCGCCCGCGTCCTTCTTCGCAAAGGTCCGCAGCCAGCCCAGCGGAGAGGCGAGGTACTCCAGCGCCATCGCCTGCCCAAAGCGCGCTTCGACGGAGCGGACGTTCTCGAACATCTTCTCGTCTTCGTCGCCCCCGAGCAGGAAGCGGTCAGCGCCCATGGCGCGAGCCACCAAGGCAAGGTGCGTGGTGATGCGTGGGTCGCGCCCTTTGCGGTGCCCCAAGCGGAGCACGTCAATTCGCTCACCCATGCCACCGCGGAGGTCGCGCCCCTCATCAAGCGCTCGGCGCTTCATGCGACGCTATCGAGCTCAAGCACAACGTCTGTCTCTGGCGCTTCAGGGGCAGGAGCAGCCACGCTGGACTGTACCGCGCCCGGAACGAAGCCGAAGGTGTCGCAGAAGGTCCGAAGCCACACCAGGAAATACGCCTCCATGATGAGGCGGGCGCCGTAATACGCTCCGCCAAAGATGACCGCAAGCCGCACCGTGCGCCACAGCCCTTCCTCAACGGCCAGCGCATCAGACATGGCTCCAGTGGCCAGCGGCTCGAACACGTAGATGATGGCAAAGAACTGCATCGGACCTGCCATCATGCTGGGGGCTGCTCGACCGCGCTCGCTGCCGAGTTCGGAGAAAATTGCAGCGAGGAAACTCAGCAGGGCCACCACAATCGCGATGTTGTGGAACGCGAAATTGAGCAGGATGGTGTCGTCGGTGGCGGCACTCGAATCGAGGTTGAAGAAGACGCTGATCCAGATGAAAAACCCGAGACCAGCGACCACCATGGCGCCGGACTTTGCCCTGTTGGAAAGCATGGCGTTGAGCCCTTGACCGCCTTCCGGAGCGAACCGTTCCATCAGGCGATCGGCAAGGTCGATGTTCTCCTGGTCGGGAAGAACCTGTGAGGCCACTTCCGTTGGAGCCTCGACCTCGACCATGGGAACGCTTCCCCCTGCCTCCTTATGAAGACTCTCGGAATGGGGAGGGCGTGCCCTCCGACCTTCAGGGCGACGGTGTCCGCCGAGACGCCTTGTCGCGCGCCATCCGCCCTGATGCGGAGGGCTTGCCTCGCGTGATGGGCATCCTGAACGTGACGCCCGACTCCTTCCACGCGGACTCGCGCGTCACCGGACAAGAGGCCGTTGAGCGCGGTCTGGCGATGTTCCGGGACGGCGCCACGTGGGTGGACGTCGGCGGAGAATCCACCCGCCCCGGCGCCGATGCCGTAAGCGTGAACGAGGAGTGTGCGCGCGTGATTCCGGTCATTCAGGCCCTCAAGCAAGCGCGCCCCGACGGTTTGGTGTCGATCGACACGCGCCACGCCCCCGTCGCCCAAGCCGCCCTCGAGGCGGGTGCAGACATGGTCAACGACGTCAGCGGTCTTCGAGACCCCGCGATGATGGACGTCGTGCTCGAAGCAGGGGCCGCGGTGTGCATCATGCACATGCTTGGCACCCCGAAAACTATGCAGCACGACATCCAGTACAACGATGTCGTCAACGACGTGCACGAGGCTTTGTTCACCACGGCGAGTGAACTCGTGCGCCGTGGCCATCCTGCGGAATTGATCTGCCTCGACCCCGGCATCGGATTCGGAAAAGAGCAGCACCACAACCTTGCTTTGCTGGAACACGGGGTGCGCCTCAGCGATGGCGGGCGATGGAGCGTGCTGTGGGGTGTGTCACGCAAATCGGTGGTCGGGCACTTGACCGGTCATGCGGACGCCGCAGACAGGTTGCCAGGAAGCCTCGGATTGGCCGCCTTGGCGTGCCTTCGTGGTGTCGGCGTCCTCAGGGTGCATGACGTGGCCCCGCATAGGGACCTGTTGAACGCGCTTCGGCCTTTCGCGCTCAGAGGGTGATCCAACCGGCGTATGTGCCGGCTGCAACCCACGCTCCGAGCATGGAGCCAAGGTTGGACAGGGCGGTGACCAGCAAAACGCGCCCCGCTTTGTTGGTCCAGAAATCACTGATGCGTTCGAGTTTGAGAAATTGCGTCAAGTCTTCTGCGCTCGGCTCGACCACGCGCAGTTGGACGTAGCCAGCAAACCAACCGGCTGCAAGCGTGGGGTTCAGCGACGTTATGGGGGAGGCCAAGGCGGCGGTCAGCACAGCGATGGGGTGGCCACGTGCCACCAAGCAACCCAGAGCCGCAAGGACGGCGTTGGCCGCCGTCCAGATGGTGAACAATTCGATCAGCGCCTCTGCGGAACCGTTGATGACGTTCCAGACCACCAGTCCAAACACGGCCAGAGGGAGGATCCAAGGCACCGAACGACGGAGCATCGTGGTCTGTGGAAGCGCATCGAGAGGTGCGAGGTCCGTGTCGCTTGAACGGTCTGCCTCCAAATGAGCGGCGATGCCTTTCAGGTGACCCGCACCGACGACGACCAGGGTCTTTCCTTCCCCCTCGAGGCGCCGCACCTTCTCGGCGATGTAGGTGTCGCGCTCGTCGATCAGCACCACACCTGCACCAGGCGAAATGGTGCGCAATTCCTCCATGAGGTCGCTGAGGAGGTCACCGTCTCCGAGCAAGGCATCGAGGTCGAAGTCCTCCTCCTCTTCGTCGTCGTCCGCAAGCAGCGCCCACAACAAGCGGACGCGCTCGCGTAAGCGCATGCGCCGCCATGCCCTTCGCAGCGTGGTCTGGATGTCCCGGTCGACCAGTTCGACCCGGAGGTCACGTGCTTCGGCGCATTCCACCGCAGCCAGCAGCTCAGCGCCAGGTTGTTGACCTTCATCGAGGCCCATTTTCCGCTGCTCGGCAGCGAGCATGGCCTGCAGAAGCACCAGCGGAGCCTTCCCTTCTTTCATCACCCGCCGCAAGCCTTCACGGTCCAGGCGACGGTCGGAACGGAGGGCTTCGTACCGCGTCGGACACAATTCCACGGCCACGACCTCTGGAGCAAAAGCGTCGATGTGATGCTGGACCGCCTCCACGCTGGACGTGGCCACGTGGGCGGTGCCAAGCAGCCTGAGCTGGTCGGACACGTCGATGTACGGCGCGTCACTCATCGCCCTCACCTCCGAGAAGGTCACGGAGGGCTCCGGTCATCGCCGAAATGGCGTCTTCCGCTGCAGGCGTTTCTTCATCGACAAGGCCGGTGAAGGGCACCTGTCCACC
The DNA here is from genome assembly GCA_002694585.1 of Methanobacteriota archaeon. GTDB lineage: Archaea > Thermoplasmatota > Poseidoniia > Poseidoniales > Poseidoniaceae > MGIIa-L3. The sequence continues at coordinate 7,118 of NZMM01000048.1, read as the reverse complement.
GGCCAAGGACCGGTGGCCACCGGCCTGCCCGTCAGGGAAGCGGGTCGCCAAGGTGCGTCCGAGGTGGAGATCGGGATGGCGCGTACGCGCCGAGAGGATGACGCGCCCTTGGCGTGGACCGTAGACGACGACGGTATCGACGCCTTCAGTCGCGAGAAGGAAGTCCGCCACCTGCGCCAATGCGTCACGGTTTGGCAACTGCAGCAATGGAGCGAGCAGCACACCGCCCTCAAGCGACATCGAGCCCAGCGCCTCCGCGAAGGCCGCCAAGGCCTCGCGAGAACGCGGAGGGGCCTCGATTTGGCGCAGCAGATCGTGGTCCACCCAAGCGTTCAACCAGGACAGGGCGCGGAGATCAGCAGGACTCACACCTCTGGAAAAACCGAGGGTGTCGGTGCGAATGCCAAAGGCGAGCGCCGTGGCCAGCACGGCATCCATTTCAGCGTCCAGGGCGGTCATCAGGCTGGCCACGAGCGAGGACGTGGCTGAAAATTCGGGATGGACGATGGCCACATCAGCAGCGGGCAAATCGCCGACGGCGTGATGATCTAGGATGACGTTGGGCACGTGGTCCTTGGGCAACACGTTGTTCGCCCCTGGCTGATGGAAATCAACGGCAACGACCGCATCAGCCTCCGACAAGACGTCGGCGATTTCCCAACCCAGCATCAGGCGTGTCGTTTCAATGCCAAGCAGCTGGACCATGGCTCGGTTTTGGTGGTGTTCAATGAGCCCACCATGGTAGATGCGACCAAGGAGGCCGCGCCGTTCAACCAAGCGCTGGACAGCAAGCGCAGAAGCGAGGGCATCGGGATCGGGGTTGTCGTGGCAGAAGATCGCTACGTTGGACCCTTCCTTCAGGGAAGCGAAATGCGCGTCGAGCACCGAGGCCCCTGTTTGGCGTTCTTGCGCCCGCACGCGGTCCTTGGCTGCCGAAAGGAGGAGATCCTCGGGACGGAGCGGGTCGGCGACCACCGCATCGCCCTCAGACTCTGGCCCGACAATCGGCACGTTGGGCCAGCGCGAGGCGAGGGCGGACAACACGTGGTCTTCTTTGAGCGGTGAAGCGTCGAGCACCACAATCAGGCTGGGGTGACGCGCTGGCGTGGGCAAGGCGTCGACCGTCATTGGTTGTGGAAGGGCGACCACCTCGCACCCGTCGAGGTCGTCTTCGCCCTGGAGGCCGGCTGCAAGGGTTACCACACAGGTCGGACGAGAGCGCTTGCACCACGCTGCGAGGCGGGCGAGGGGGTCGCCCGCGCCAACGAGGAGGTACATCGAAGCACCTCAGCCGAAGGGCTTCAGAACTGAACGGAGACGTTCTCACGCTCGATGCCGACGACCTCGAACAGGGTGCGCTCCTTGCAGGACTTCACACCGGCAACGATGTTGGTCGGAATGGTCTCGATGGCGGTGTTGAAGCTCGTCGCGCTCGCGTTGTAGAATTCACGGCGGTCGGCGATCTGGTTCTCCAATGCGGTGATTTGGTTCTGGAGGTTCAGGAAATTCGAATCAGCCTTGAGTTCAGGGTATTGCTCCGCGACCATGTTGATGCGGGGCATCAAACCGGCCAGCATGCCTTCAGCGGCAGCGACACCGGCCACGTCCCCTTGGGCCAAGGCGCCTGCTGCGGTCTGGCGTGCTTGGGCGAACTGCTCGAAGATTTCACGCTCGTGCGTGGCGTATCCCTTCACGGTGTTGACGAGGTTGGGGATCATGTCGTAGCGCTGCTTCAGCAGCACGTCGATGTTGGCCCACGATTGTTCGACGTTCTTCTCGAGTCGGACCAGACGGTTCCACGTCGTCACGAACCAAATCAGCACAACAGCAGCGATGATGCCACCAACGATGAGTTCCATCATGGCTGAGGCTTTCGTCCATGCCTTATGAAAGGATTGACGGGTGTTTCAGAAAAGGCCCACGAGGTCCCACAGGTAGCGCGCGGCGATGACCACCAAGAGCCCGAGGAAGACCCGCAGAATGACCAGATCTGGGAGCGTTAAGCCAACGCGCGCCCCCAGCACGGCACCAACCAAGGCGGCACACGGCAACAGAACGAGGACCCAAACCTCGGGCCATGCACCGACGTGCAACCCTGCGTGGACGAGGACGGCGACCGGGACGACCAGCATCATCAGACCAAGGCTTGTGCCGATGGCGCGCCGCGACGGCAATCCGCCGAATTGGTTGAGCACGGGGATGTAAATGGCGCCTGCCCCGATGGCCAGCACCGCACTGGCACCTCCCCCGAAACCAGCACCAAGGCGCAGCGGCACCGGTCGCAGCTCGCCTCCGTCTTTGTCGGCCGTCCCGTGGCGCAAGCGGCGAGCAACCTTCACGCTCGCCCACACGACCAAGGCCAACGCGAGGGTCTTGAACACGGGGTTGAGGGCATCACCAAGGGCGTGAACGACGAACGCACCACCCGCCGCGCCAATCATGGCGAACGGTGCCAATCGGCGCACGGTGGCAAGGTCCATGAGGCCTTCTCGGTGATGAACGGCGCCTGAACCAAAGGAAACGCTGAGCGTCAAAAGAAGGGACACCACGAGGGTCGCGGTGTCAAGCGGCCAATCGGCAAGGTAGTGGAGGATTGGCACAAACAGCATGCCGCCGCCCAAACCCAACGGTGCGAAGAGAAAGGCCGTCAGAAGAACGGCAATCAGCACCACAATGAGGGCGTCCACGTTTCCACCTACATGGCCTCGATGACCATGGCGATGCCTTGGCCACCGCCGATGCAGGCCGTGGCGACGCCGTAGCGTCCACCGCTTCGACGCAGTTCATGCGCCAGGGTCAGGACCAGCCGGGTCCCGGTGGCCGCGAGAGGGTGACCAAGGCCAACGGCTCCACCGTTGACGTTCACCTTCTCGACGTCGATCCCGAGGTCCTTGATGCAGGCCACAGCTTGCCCGGCGAAAGCCTCGTTGATCTCCCAGCGGTCGATGTCCTCGACCGTCAGGCCCGCCTTTTCGAGGGCTTTCCGGCTGGAGGGCACGGGCCCGTAGGCCATGATGGCGGGCTCGAGGCCAACGATCCCCCAGCTGACAATGCGCGCGAGAGGAGCGTCCCCGTCGGCCTCTGCTCGCGAAGCGGACTTGATGACCACCGCGGCTGCGCCATCGACCACCCCAGAAGCGTTGCCAGCGGTCACGAGCGACTCAGGCCCGAAGGCCGGTCGAAGGCCGGAGAGGGTCTCGGCGGTCGTGCCCCGCACCACGTGGTCTTCGTCGGCATGGGTAACCACGACATCACCACGTCGCGACGAGATGGTCACGGGCACGATTTCTTGCTCGAAAAGGCCGCTGTCGATGGAGGCTTCCGTGCGGCCGTGCGACAGGGCCGCAAAGGCATCCACTTCCTCGCGGGTGACGCCCTTTCGCTTGCACAACTCGTCCGAGGTTTGCGCCATGAACAAGCCGCAGGTCATGTCCTGCAGGTTGGTCATCATGTAATCCTCAACCGGCGGCGAGCGCCCGAGGCTCCAACCGTCCCGTGCACCGCGAAGCACGTGGGGTGCCTGTGAGAGGTTCTCCATGCCCCCTGAAACCACGACCTGGGCCTCGTCGAGCATGATCATCTGCGCGCCTGTGACGATGGACTGCACACCGGAACCGCAGATACGGGAAAGGGTCAACATCGGCACCTCCTGTGGAACGCCGGCCTTCAGGCCCGCATGGCGGGCCCCATAGATGGACTGAGAGCAGGTCTGGAGGGCGTACCCCATCACGACGTGATCGACAGATTCGGGGTCCGTCCCCGCCTTTTCCAACGCCCCTCGAATGGCGGTGGCCCCGAGGTCTTGCGCGCTCACGGCCTTCAGACGACCGCCTGGCGCACCGTCGCCACGCTTTCCGCCAACCCATTCGCAGAAGGGTGTGCGTGCTCCGCCAACAATCACGACGTCTTCGACCATGACGCGAGGGGGTCACAGCCCGCTCAAGAACCCTCGCCCAAGCGGTACCTGAACTCGATATCGGGCGCATCGTCCATCGATGTGCCTCCGAACCAGAGGTCCATGACCAGACCATCATCCGTCAGCGCGTGCCGCCACGTTGGGCCTCCGTCTGGGAGGGGCCCCACGCGAAGGCTTCGTGCACCTTCCTCGACGCGAGCAGTTTCGAGTGAGCCGTCGGTGGAATGCAGCTCGAGCAGAAGCGTGCCGTCCGGCACACGGCGGTAGGTGCAGCGGTCCTCGTGGACCTGCTTACCATTCGGGTCCAACACGCGCTCGTGCAAGGTCAACGCGTGAACGTCGTCCACGAGCAGGGTTGCATCGTCACCGTCCCGCTGCACCTCCACGCTCATGACGCTCGTCATTCCGGGTTGTCCGGTGTGGTGCCATGCACCCTCGCCGAGAACATCTGATCCTTCCGCGGCCGCCAGATGGCGGAGCAATTCGTCCGCCCGACGCAGCGGCATCGACGGCGGGCGTGCATCCCAGATGGCCCAAGTGCCGACGGCGGAGGCCACCACGCGTTCGCCGACCCGGACCTCGCCGGCCAAATGGGCCACGTGACGACCGCGGCGAACCACCCGACCCGTGGCCACGAGGCGTTCTCCAAGGCGAGCCGCGTCCAGGAAACTGGTGGTCAATTGGGTCGTGGCGCACCATGACGTCACCGGAAGCGTGGACACCAAGGCCCCTCCCAGGGCGCCGTCCAACAGGACCGTCACCAGGCCACCGTGGGCCGCCCCTCCTTTGTTCAGGTGGTCCTGGGCCACGGTGACCTCCAAGCAGGTGTGGCCGGGCGACCATGCCGTGCGTTCAATGCCAAGCGCGAGGGCCATGCCCGTGGGTTCTGGTGGTGAAGAGAGCGTCATGCGGGCATCACTCCAACGACCTTCACCAGAATGCGCTTCGGGCGCTGACCGTCGAATTCGGCGTAGTGAATCTGTTCCCAAGTACCGAGGTGAAGCCGCCCATCGCGGACGGGCATGGTCACCTGCTGGCCCAGCAGTTGGCGCTTCAGATGGGCATCGCCGTTGTCCTCGCCCGTGCGGTGGTGGAGGTATTCCGGCCCATCACGGCCCTCGTGCCCACCGAAAGGAGCCACGCGTTCGAGCCATGTCATCAAATCTTCATGCAGGCCGTATTCGAGGTCGTTGACGTAAATCGACGCGGTGATGTGCATTGGATTGACCAGCACAAGGCCATCGATGATGCCACTCTCACGCACGATGCGTTCAACCTCATGGGTCAAACAGATGATCGCTCGACGTTCATCCGTACGAACGGTCAATTCTTCGACGTACGTGGCAGCGGTACCGGTCACAAGCGTGCCCATGCCTCGGCCTGACGTCGACGCCGCATAGGCGTACTGCTCACTGGACCTTGCTGGGGAAGAGCGAGGAGTCGTCAAGGCCGTTGTTGGAGACCATCAGCGGGATGGCCACCATCAAGCCACAGAAGCCGGAACCCAACACGGACATGATGACCGTAGCGCCCATCCCGAGGCCGGAATCGCTGAATTCGGGGTACATGAAGGCCAAGATGAGGCCAAGCACGAAACTGGCCACGATCATGGCGAGACCCAGCTGAATGCCACGCTTCTGGTATTGCATGGTCCAGATGCCACCCAGCAAGGTGCCGGCTGAGGTGACGAGGCTGATGAGACCGGTGAGCATCATGTATTGACCGAAACCAGTGGGATCGAAACCAAGCGCGTCAGGATCCTGGCTGGCGACTTCACCGAGGAGTGCTTCGAAAAAAGTCCCGCCGAGCAAACTCGCCAAGGCCCCAAGAAGGCCGAATGAGGCGTAGATGATGATGAGGATGCCCATGACCTTCGCCGCTCCGCTGGGAGGTTGAACGAAGATCATCTGCCCTTGCGCTTGGTAAGGGTCGGTCATGGCCACCCCTTGAGGGGCAACGGAGCCAGACAGGTCAGGAGCCGCGTTCTCATCGGACCACTTTGGGGGTTCCATGGGGGCAGGTTGGCGTCGCGTGCCATGAAGGTTGCCAACCGAGGCTTCAAGCGGAGGGCGCTTGTGATAGGAACCGGGGAGCGCCATGCAGGTCCTGTTGGTCTACAAGAAGACCCACGAGCCGGTCCATGACCACGCCCTTGGTCACCTCCGAGAGGTGCTCGAAGGACACGGTGGCGCACTCACCGTGACCCTGCGGCCTCGTGAACTGGTCAAGCAGTCGGATTTCTTGGGCCGTGATTTGGTCATCGTCCTCGGCGGCGACGGCACGCTCACCAGCATCTCGCACAACATCGACGACACCACGCTGGTGATGGGCGTCAATTCACATCCGCGTGCCGACGACCCAGACGGAAGCGTGGGCTTCTACATGGACAGCGACGTGGACACCTTCGACAACGACTTGCGTGCGGTCCTGGAGGGATCGGCGATCGTCAATCGGCTGCCGCGCCTGCAGGCCGTCATCGAAACCACCTCAGGAAACAGGTTCACGACCGACCCTGCCCTCAACGACCTGCTCATCGCCAACACCCATCAGTACGCACCGAGCAAATACCGCATGACCCGAGGAAATCACGACACTTTCCAGACGTCCAGTGGCCTCCTCTTTGCCACGTGGTTTGGCCAGCACGCGTGGTTGAGCCACGCCGCACCCATGGCCGCCTTTGAGGCGTGCAAGGCAGAAGCAACAGCAGACCAAGCGGGTGACCATTGTTTCATCCTCGCCCGCGATCTGCCCATCGCACAACGGCAAAGCGCACCCTGGGCCCACATGGCGTGGTCGGCTGAATCCACGGTCTTGGTCAGTGACATGCACCGTGGTTACGTGGTTCCTGATGGGTGGGACGAGGTGCACTTCAACCGCGGTGCGACGATCACCGTCGATGCGCGCGGTCCTCCGCTGAACCTGCTGACCTTCAGGCACACCATGCTGGAGAAAGTCGCGGCCCTTGGCTGACGGTCGAGCGCCTCTTATGGCCGCTCAAAAATCCAAAAAAAAACCGCACCGCGCACAACGCGCGATGCGGGAAAGGGTGGAGACGAGGAGGCCGAAGCCTCCCCGCCCCCGTTTTCTTAGGAGGTGATCCATCTGCAGGTTCCCCTACAGATACCTTGTTACGACTTAACCCTCCTTGTCGAAGGCAGGCTCGAATACGCCAAGAAGCGCAGCCTCACCCACCCCCAACTAA
>NZMM01000047.1 GCA_002694585.1 Methanobacteriota archaeon | reverse complement strand
GCGTGCACGGCACCCTCAGCGAGGACAAGCGCAAGGCGATGCTGGACGGCGTGCTGCTCGAGGACGGCGTGTCCAGCGTCAAAGGCTACGTCTACGAGCCTTACCTGACCGCGGTCGGTTCACCCTCGGTGTTGCTTGACGCGTATGCAACGGGATACTCCATGGCCGAAGCACACGCGATGGCCAACACCCAAATCGGCTGGATGGGGGTCGTGGTGGGCGATCCAAAAATGGCGCCTTATGCTGACCTGTTCCACGACGTTCGTTTGGTGGACGTGCGAACCGTGGCCAACGTCACGCAAGGCCTGAACGCCACGCTCGAGTTGATGGTTGAGAACCACGGCATGAGCGCGGCCGAAGGACGCATTGAGATTCGCGACGTGCAAGGTTCAACCCTGCTTGCGAACGTCAACCTCACCCTCCCTGCGGGCAACCTGAGCGGTTCGCGCGTGCTCATGCCATTGAATTTCTCAGTGGACCGCAGCGGCTGGATTGACGTGCAAGTCCGTTACGTGGCCAACGATGTTCACGCCGAGGTGGCCACGGACGACAACCTCCTTCTCCACCGGTTTTGGAGCAACGCCCCGCCTGAAGTGCTCGACATCAGGTGCTTAGGGCAGAGCGCCTACCGTGGGGACAGCATCATTTGTGAGGTCGAAGCAGTGGATGACCTGAACGTGACTGACGTCCTGTTGCGCTGGTCGCTTCGGAACGACACCACGAACGCCACCTCACCGTGGGAAGAAATCGTTCTGGGCACCTCCAACGACCGCGTGTGGTGGAGCAGCCTGCTGTTGCCCATTGATGCCTCCGTGTACCCTGTGGGCTGGCTTGACCTTCGTGCCGTCGTCAAGGACGCGAGTGCAGCCACCACGGTCGTCGAATTGAAGGGTGCCATGGAGGTGCTGAATGCGCCCAGCACCTGGTTTGGGCCNCACGTNGNAGGCGTCGACGCNACGCCCTGGTCNGGTATTTCCTTGCCCGCCGGCGTGCCGCTCACGGGCCTTCCACGCGATGCNACNTCGGAGGTCACNGNGTGCGTNTCCGACTTGGATCACGACCGTGTGCTCGAAGCTCCTTCGCTGAGCGTGGTACGAAAAGACGGTACAGCGTTGCTTCTCGACGTTGATCTGCTCGGCGAAGTGGCCGNGAATCCGAGCTTGGTCTGCACCGCGTGGAACCTGACCTTGCCCAACGGACTNCCCCTTGAGGACGTGGACCTGATCGTCACCGTGGCCGAGGAAGAACGCCTGCGTCGCCGCTTCTCGATTGGAGACGCAGCACCGACCGTNACCCTCGCGTTGCTGGATGAACAAGGGTCGCCTCTTGAACGGGCCATCGGGGACGGCTCGGAACGTTTGCACATCACCTACGNNGACGNNGACGATGCCGGCACGGGCGCCGTGGGCGACCTCGTCGTGTCTTGGCCCGGTCAAGCAGCACGTGTNCTCCCTGTGCAGATCGAAGCCGGCGTCNAGCACGCAGTGGTCGCCCTAGAGGTTCCGACCAACCCCCTTGAGGAGGGAACATTGAGCCTTGACGTGACCCTTACCGGCGCGCACGGCGCCCCTGCAAGCGCCATCCTCGAGCGTGATGTGGTGCTGACGCCACCTGTCATNGACATGGCCGTGTTGTGCGACGAACGNGGTGACGCTGANGAACTTCGGTTTGGGATGGAGGTTTGGTTTGGCGCACGNGTCATCAGCACCCGTCCTCTTCAGGAAACGGTGGTGACCATCGAACAGGAGGGCTGGCGTTCGACCGCCCCTGCGTGGAATGAAGGCGACACACAAGCATCTCCCTCCGCAGCCTGCGCCGCTCAGGTGCCCGATGACGAGCATGCGCGCTGGTTCCGTCTTCGCCCGGACAGCGCCTTTGTGAACGGTGAAGCAAGTGTAGGGCTGCGCGCCACCGACATCGATGGCGCGAGCAGTCGGGCCTTGCTTGACCTGATCCTCCGCCACGCTCCTCCCGTCATCAGCAACGTCACGGTCAACAGCACCGGTANGGCTGGAGACCCGGTGACCTTGAGCGCAGCCTTGACNGATTTGGACGGCGTGTTGGGCGTCGTGTGCCGATTGACGGTCCGTGACGGGGCTGGGAACATGGTGCATGACGAATCCGTCCGCGTGGTGGCTTTCACGGAGCAAGAAGCCACCATGAGCGCAACATGGCTCTCCTTGGGTTCAACCAATGGGACCTTGGTGCAAACGCTGCGTTGCATTGACGTTGATGACGAGGTGGACGAGGTGGGAGTGGCCGTGAACCTGACGGCCGTCAACCGCACACAGGTGGACGACCAGACTGGGGGTCAGAAGGAAGCTGAAGCAGACGGCCTCCCAACCTGGGCTTTCCTTGTACCGTTGCTGGGGTTGGTGCTGCTCGTCACGGGCTTCGCCCTTCGCTCCAAGGCCGAAACCGAAGAGCTNCCNGCCGATCTTCGCATGAACCAGGCCGATGAGGCGGCCCTTTGGGATGAAGAGGTCGNNCAGNCGNCTCCNNAACTGAAGCGTCCTGANGGCTGGACGGCTGAGCANTACGCCACNTGGCTCANTGGNCCACGTCCAGAAGGTTGGAGCGATGAGGCTTGGACGGCCTTTGTCCANGAGCANCNNCCCCTCAACGNNTGAACGTGTCCGCAGTCCNTCATTNNCCTTCGGAATGGGGTACTGCGTNCATTATGGGCCGCAGTAGGCCATTCATTCGGAGAAATGGTTATATCCTGTCTGTGAAAACGGNACACTGGAGGAATACCTCATGGGAGATAAGAAGTACTTCGTGCTGATGGAAAACGGAAAGGATACGAGCCAAGTGTTCGCGAGCAAGCAACCGCGTGGCGCGGCCCTCAAGGCTGCAACGCGCGGACACACGGACATTCGCCTGCGCGAGCGCGGGACGAAGCGTGTGCACGTGTTCAAGGGNTCGATCTCGATGGTCGCAAAGCCCGCAAACGGCCCCGCTTGGCTGCCTGACAAGATCAAGAAGGCCAACGTCAAGAAGCAGGGCATNGAGCACCTCGACTGAGGTCCTCATCCGCGTTTCCACGCCATAACCCTCAGGGTCGGCCGCCCTCCTCGCGCTGCGGCGCGAGGANGGGCCCCATTTCCACACCTCATATGTACTCGTGCCTTTTCGGCCGTCCATGGCCGAACTCTACATGGCGCGGACTTGCCGGCATGGCGTCCTTCGCGTGGTCGGTGGCGAACCATGGCACCACGACGGTGACGTGCTCATNACCCCCGCNAACAACAGGCTCTCCGGCCGTGAAGGCATGGACGCTCGCATNCATGCGGAAGCCGGCGAAGAAATGACCCAGGCNACCCGACAAATCTGTTTGGATCAGCGCAAGATCAACGCCCCTCCGTGTGCGGTCACCACCAACGTCGTGACCAGCCCCTTCGCCCTCAGCGACCGATACAAGCACGTGATTCACGCCGTCGGTCCGGATTGCCGTCGCCCCAACCAAGANGAGCGCCGTCGGGAACTGTTGCCAGAAACCTACGCCAACATCTTCGAGACGATCACCGAAATGGGCGATGTCCGTCGAATCGTCTCCCCTCCCATCTCCATGGGCGTGTTTGCATANCCACACCGAGAAGGTGCGAAGTTGACCCTCGACATCATCCTCGGTAAGCTGGACGGCGAGGAAGACCCTGGCTTCAACGAGTACATTCTCGTGGTCAAGGATCGGAACTTCATCATGAACATGCGGACGGTGTACCGCGAGAACGAAGACCAATTCCCCGGTATGGACACCACGACGGCCTGAGGTGCGCACGTGGTGGTTCTGGCCGACCTTGTTGAGGCCAGCCTTGCAGGTCGAGCGACTTACGATCGCGCCGTCTTGATTGGAACCAATTCCCGANCGTTGCTCTCGGCTTTGGAACGCCTGCCGGCTTCGATGCCTCGGGCTGTGTTGACCAGCCAGCGCACGGTGATGGAAGCCGTGCAGGCTTCAGGTCAGCCCTGCACCTTGCTCGAGCAACGGCTCACATCACAGCGCCTCGGTCTCCTGACGCANCTCCANGACCTGATTTTGCAAACCGTNGGNGAGCACCTTGCTTCACGTGAGGAGCGCTATCTGGTCGTCCTTGCNGATCCCATCGAGGGCGTCTTGGACGTGGACACGGGCTCCCTTGANTCGCACAGTTTGGTCACGCTCGCAGAGGAAGCCGAAGTGGATCTCGACGTCCTGACGGCGGCCATCGGCTTGGCACGCACCATCGCGGACCGTGGTCGTGAGGGCCACGCCATCGGTGCGCTGTTCGGCATTGGAAGCCTNCCNTCGATGCGNCGGCATTCNAAGGCGTTGGTCCTCAACCCNTTCAANGGCCATCCNGTNGCNCGNCGTGACATCCTTCGTGAGGAGACCCACGAGACCATCCTCGAGTTNGCCTGGCTCGATGGAGCGATTNTGTTCAACCGAGCCGGNGTNGCCAGCGATGCTGGACGGTACATCCAGGTGACGACCGACGTCCCCCTCCACTCAGGAGAAGGAGGTCGGCATTTGGCCGCCAAGGCCCTGTCGATNCAAGCNGCAGCGCTCGCCATTTGNGTCTCGAGNGGGGGGCGCATCAGCGTGTACTGGCGTGGCCGAACACGGTACAGCATTCAGGTCAGTTGATGCCTTCCATGCGGGTCACGGCCTCGGCCATGCTNANNTCNCCTCGTGCGACCTCNAGGGCNAGCGAGGACGGGAGCGTCAGGCGTCCATCCGTCCATTCACGGCTCCGACGTTGCACGTCNCGCACCATGCCGTCCCACCGTGGGTCGTCCGGAACNAGGCCCATGGCACGGCCTCGAAGGCGATGAATTCGGCGGGCGGCTCCAACGTGATCGTGCCTGGCCAAGCCCTTGGACGTCCTCCGTTCGTCGACGAGTTCGATGGCATGGCTGGTGTCGACAAGGTCCCTGAGGATNTTGTTGCGCACCCCTGGGTCGCCGTCACCCACGCGCACCAGCACGGGACGGTCGTCGTGAGCCTGGCTCAAGGCATCAACGAGCTGACCCACGTCGTCGGGCCGGTCCAGTTGCTTGGCCCCTTCCTCACGTCCATCAACGGACCACACCACGCCCGGGCGAGGCCCCGGATCGATACCAACCACGACCCTGCGCTGACGCGTGCCCTCAACGCTCCCTCGCAGCGCTTTGGCCAAATCAGCCTCAAGGTGGTCTGCCCGGAGGCCGATTGCGCCGTTCCCCGCTTCGTCCACGGTGGTCAACACCACCTTCACGTCGTGGGGAACGTCCTCCTCCGATTCGAGGTGGCATGGACGCTGCCCTCGTTCTCGAAGCAGCACCAACACCCGGTGCACCCACGTGAAATCAGCGCTTCTCACGCCGATTCGTGCCACGCTNCGGCCACACGGCTCAGGGATTTGAAGCACGTCCTGTCTCCCTGATTCTTCGGACATCATCAAAAACCCATGACAACGTTCTGCGGACATGGGCACGGGCAGCGCGTACGAGCGTGAACTCCTCCATGTGTTGGCAGGTTCAGCGGATGGCGTCGACGCCGTCACCCGTTCATGCACGCCAGAAGAGCGCGTCCGCATGCGTTCAATCATCGAAGCTCCCTTCCTGGTCGTTCGAGCCCCAGGAAGCGGTACCGANGGTACGGGAGATTTGCTCGTGCTTCGAGGCGATGCGGCTTTCCCCATCGAGGTGAAATGCAGCAAAGACCGCAAGTTGTACCTCTCAGGGAGGACGCTCGATCAGCACGATGCCCTGGTGGCCACCGGTGAGCGAACCGGCTTGATGCCCCTCTACGCGTATCGGCTCAAAGGGACCCGTGGTGATTCATGGCGCATCTTCCGCGTGAAGACCTCGCACGTCAGCGGCCACATGGAACGCTTGGTGGCGCATGTGCCGCTGTTGCCGTTGACGGCCCGAGGGCGCCCTCACCTCGATTGGGATCAAGGCCTTCCACTGAACCGCTTCGTGCATTTGCTCAGCACCTTTGCGTCAAGGCGACCCTCGACAATCTCCAGCGGGTTGAACACCGGTGCAGCGCTTGAAGGAGGGACGACCATGGACGTCGTGGCCTCGTTGATGCGTGCTCGGACGGTTTGATCGACGCCCTCATCAGACGGTACCCACGGAGTCCATTGCCTCATAGGGCCAGCCCGCTTTGGGGTTCATAATGCACCGTTCCCTAGAGGGGGCGATGGGTGGTGTNANATCGCTTCTCTTTGGGCCAACTTGGGAAGACGTTGGCGTGTTGAACCAAACATATGGAGGCCCTCCTTCACAATTCATCACCTTACCAAACGGGGAAACAATCCATCTCAGAGACGAGGGTAAGAAGGGAGGGTTCCCACTTGTTCTCGTGCATGGCCACAGCGAGGATCTGCACACGTGGAATGGGCTTGTGGAGCGTTTGGTCGAGGACCATCGGGTCATCAGGTATGACTTGCGCAGGCATGGTCTGACGGGTCCTGCATCCGATGATGGATACAGCATCGAGCGTTACGTTGCAGATCTCGCCATGGTGGTGGACCACCTTGGTCTCGAACGCTTTGTTTTGCTCGGTCATTCCATGGGTGGGCGAATTTCAGTCAGGTACACCATGGAACACCAAGACAGGGTCAGCAGGCTGATCCTGCTTTCCGCAAGTGGGCCCCCACGTAAGCAGGACACCAAACAACCCTTGGCGCTGAGGCTCATGAAGAACCCTCTTGGCCGTTTCATGATCAAGCGGATCTGGTCCAGGAACATGGCCAAGAAATCGCTTGAAGACATGGTTTTCGATCCATCTATCGTCACCGATGAGGACATTGACAGAATGTGGGCCTTCTCACGGTATCCAGGAAGCATGGAGGCCATGTTCCGTGAGTTTGCCGATTCTTGGCCGGATTTTACGTCCGATGAGATCCAGAGAATCAGCACCCACGCGTTGCTGATTTGGGGAGAGGAAGATTCGATTTGCCCCGTGGAATTGGCTGAATTTTACCACGCTCACCTCCAACACGCCGACATGATTGTGGTGCCAAAGGTGGGTCATTGCCCCCAAATGGAATGCCCAGAGCGGTGCGTGGCTGAAATGTTGCGCTGGATGGGCACCGCCTGATCACAGCAGGTAGGGCAGGGCAATCATGAGCACAAGCATGCCAAAGAAGCCCAGCGACGTCAATCCCGTGGCTTTCGACGCCATGTGCGCGGTGCGCAGACCGCTGATCGTCCACAAGTTGAGCCGCTTGCCGAGGCGTGCTAATCCATCGAGGAAACCGTGCGTCACGTCCCTGAACATGTGACCGCCGTCAAAGGGAACCATGGGAATCAGGTTGGTAAACCCGAGCAGCAGGTTGACCCATATGAGCCAGAAAAAGAGGTTGACGAAGATCAGCATGCCGTCAACGCCGAGGACGCTGGCCACGATGCCATCGCCTTCCTCAAGGAACCCCTCTTCCACGGGATGCATCGCCACGCCTTGGAGCTCAAAGGGCACGAAGATGAGCCGCAGGGCGTGAATCGGCGTTGCGACAAGGCGCTGGGCGAGGCCCGCTTCGACGTTGGGGGAGAGTGGGCCGGCAAGGCGGTCGATGCCGATGG
>NZMM01000046.1 GCA_002694585.1 Methanobacteriota archaeon | reverse complement strand
GGGCGTCGCGGTGGTCGGAGTTCTGGAAGCCCCTTGGACCACTTGCCGAGCGTGGAGGACGTCTTGGCCGATGACACCTTCTCTGCAGCCTTCGGATTCGCGGTGCTGACCGCACGAAAGACGCTCGACGCAGACGCTTGGGATGAGGCTCACGATGCCGCGGTGCAGGAGCGTCTCGACCTCTGCTTGGCCGATGGCGTTCACCCGGTTTGGGCCGACGTTGCCCGCCGATGCCCCGTGCTCGCTCAAATGTCCGGTTTCCCAGAAGCTGAACCGAGCGAGGTGGCGGCCGCCGACGGCGCGCTGGATCTCGCGCTCGCCGACATTTCGGGCGAAGACAGCGAGGAACTTCTCGCCCTTGTGCTCGCGGCTCAACCCCTGGTGGTGGACGCAGCCCCCAAAGTCGCCCTCAACACCCTCGTCCCCCAACTGAAGGCACGCAAAAGCATCAACCTTGATCCGGCCCTCGTGGAGCTTGAGGGCTCACTCAGCGCGGTGGCCGTGGTGGTGGCCCAGTCCCTCGGTCAACCCCTGCCTGAGTCCTCTCTTGCCGCCCTTGCGGCCGAAGACGAGGCCCTCGCGGAAAAGCATCGCGATTTGGCCGCCCTGCAGACGGGTGAAGTCACAGATTGGAACACCAGTCGGGCTGCCGGTACCGAGACGTCCCTCGACCGCATGCGCCAACGCTTGGCGTGGATGCAACCGGACGAATCGGCCGCGGACCTTGACGCCAGCACCTTGCAGGAAGGACTCGCCTTGCTCGAAGGGACTTCCGCACCCGGTCCCGTGGTGGACCGCGTGCGCTGGTGGCACCTCGGAGCGCTCGTCTCGGAAGGTCAACAGGCGGACGCCATCGCATCCTTGACGTCCTTGTCCGTCGATGGCGAGGTTGACGCGGTGTCTTTGGGCGACCTTGTCGTCAGCATCGATGCCGTGGAAGCCACGGACTGGTTGGCCGGTGTCTGTGAGCGGATGGAAGCACCCGCCCGTTTGCACATCGCCCTGCACGACGCCTTGCCCGCGTTGCCTCGGATGACCGCGTTCCGGAGCCTTCAGGACGGAGGATTCGCCTTCGCCGAGGAGGACGTCGCACGCCTCGTCCCTGTGCTTTTGGAAGGACAAGAAATCCGCCGTCTTTCTCGTCTGTTGATCGAAGGTGCCCACGCTGACCACCACCCGTGGTTGGTGACCCTGTGCGCGCATTTGTTGGCCGCTCGCAAGGACATCGACCTCTACCATGGGGTGCGCTCAGCCCGGCAAAGGTTGCTCCCTTTGCTCCATGAACGCGCTCCTCCTGCTGCGTTTGGGCCAAAGACGGCCTCCTTGATCCAACTGCTCGAGGGCGGTGATGCCCCCGAGGACTTGTTCAAGGACATCGTGCACACCAAGCAGGGCCTTCTGGCCTACAAACAAATCCGCCGTGCCCTGCTTGAAGGCGGCGATGGGGTGGTTGAGGCCAAAGTGCTCGATGAGTTCGAAGAAGCGCTTGGTGAAGGCAACCTGAACCCCATCGACGATGGGCTTGCGCACGCCATCACGGCCACGTTGCGCTTGAACTCGGCCATTCAGCAGGTGCAAAACGGGACCTNCAACGCCAAAACCGTCTCGCTCATCGACGGCTTGGTTGGGGGNGACAACGTNCCNACCAGGCGCATTCACGCCATCCGCCAGCTGCTCTTCGACCACGACCTCCCCTTGCCCTCGTTGGTGGCGTGGTACCAAGAGCACGACCCCCGCTCTCCGTGGAGCGTGGTCGCACGAGCAGCCCTCGCCTCCTCAGAGGGTCAGCATTTGCGCGCCGCACAAGAATACGGCCGGGCTGCCAAGCAACAAGGAACAGTCGATGCTCCAGAGGACAACGAATTCGCCTTCGACTTCGAACACCGCGTGGCGCTCAACCGCAAGTCGTTGATCCACTACGCGTTTTCTGGTGAATGGAAGCGTGCCATCGACCTGGTGAATGAGGAACCNGGGCTGAGGACCGCCATGACCGAACGCTTCCTGCTCTACTTGCGCGTGTCACACACGGCGCACAACGGCGCGACGGACGATGCGACGCANATCATCCGTGAAGCGGTCAAAGAACGTGAGATCGTCATCGAAGAGAACGATGAGGGCGAGGAACGAGAGCGTACGCGCATCTGGTACAACGAGGATCAACTCGACATCCTCCTCGCCTATCCTGATGCTCACGCGATCCCTCTGCCAAAGCAACCCTTCGTCGGNCGGGTGATGGCGGCCAAGAACCTCTCGAGTCAACGTCGCAGCCATCGGCGGAACCACGACCAACGCTATGCNCAACTGATGGAAAGNTCACCCACCCCTGAAGAGGTGTACGAACTCGCCCGCCGCGCNTCTGACGACCACGCCCTCACCGGNTTGATGTTCCTCGAGCGGGCGCTGTCATCCAAGGAATTCCGCTTGACGCAGCAGCGGCAGATCGAGAATTCCATGCGCTCGCTGTTCATCATGAAGCGTGATCACATCGCCGTAGCGGACCGNCGACACCTCCGCCATCTNAAGCTGGCTCCACTGATTTTGGTGGACACCAACGTGTTGGTGGATGCGCTCCTCGACCGCTTGATTCAGCGCACGGGTCGGAGCATGCGGGCAGGTTTGGCCATCGACGCCAACCGCGACCTGCACCACCACCTCGAGCGCTTGGGTGCCTCTGGGAAGGTTCAGCTGATGCTCCCCGAACCTGTCCGGCATGAATTGACTTCCATTGCCAAGGGTGGAAACGTGTTGCGTGACCGCCTGCGTGACACCTTCGCCACGCCGGAAGACATCGAAGCCATCCTCGATGAAGCCAACGTTGAGGATGCCCTCAACGAGGTCCTGATTTCCTTTGAGACCTGGACCAAGCGGGAGGAGCGCTACGATGCAGAGGCCATGGAGGACGAACGTGTGGCCAAGCTCGACGCCTTCCTGGCCGGCCACAGTGACGTGTACGACGAGGTCACGGCCATGAAACGACTTCGCGGTCAACCGCAGCGCACCTCCTTGGGCTCAAGCCGCGACATCTACCCCGAAAAGGAAGACCGCGAAATCATGTGCCTTGCGATGCGGTTGGCAGAGATCCCACTGGAAGATTTCGGCGCTGTGCTGGTCGCCACCAGGGACAGCGACTTTACCCTCGTTGCACCCTCGTTGCTGGAGAACCTCGGCTTCGGCGTCATCAAGAACGCACAAACCCTCAACCAATGGTCTGCCCGCTGATTCAGCGGGTGCGCCTCGATTCCGAGCCTGTGCTTCTTCACGCCATGTGAGAGACGATGGCCTCACCGAAGGCGCTGCAGGACAACAAGGTCGCGTCGTCCATCAGTCGCTCAAAGTCGTAGGTGACCGTTCGTGCCGAAATGGCGCCTTCCATGCCCTTGACCACCAGATCGGCCGCCTCGGTCCAGCCCATGTGACGCAGCATCATTTCTGCTGAGAGGATGAGGCTGCCGGGGTTGACCTTGTCTTGGCCGGTGTACTTGGGAGCGGTGCCGTGGGTTGCTTCGAAGATGGCAATACCGGTGTCGTAGTTGATGTTGGCACCGGGGGCGATGCCAATGCCACCGACTTGGGCCGCNAGCGCGTCCGAGATGTAATCGCCGTTNAGGTTCATGGTNGCCAAAACACCGTACTCCCGCGGGCGAGTGAGCACCTGCTGGAGCATNGCATCGGCGATGACGTCCTTGACCGTGATCGTGGTGCCGGTGTTGGGGTTGGTGAAGGTGCACCATGGCCCACCGTCGAGTTCCGTGGCGCCAAATTCGTCCTTAGCNATCTGNTAACCCCAGTCTCGGAATCCGCCTTCTGTGAACTTCATGATGTTGCCCTTGTGCACCAAGGTCAGGCTGTCTCGGTCGTTGTCAATGGCGTACTGGAGCGCAGCACGGACGATTCGAGCCGTGCCCTCGCTGGAAATGGGCTTGATGCCGATGCCGCTGGTGTTGGGGAAGCGGATCTTGTCGACGCCCATTTCGTTCTGCAGGAAGGCGATGAGCTTCGCCACGCCTTCGCTTCCNGCTTCCCATTCGATGCCGGCGTAGACGTCTTCGCTGTTCTCACGGAAGATGACCATGTCCACGTCGCCGGGGGCCTTGACGGGCGAAGGCGTGCCTTCGTACCACCGCACGGGGCGAACGCAGGCGAAAAGGTCGAGCTTCTGGCGGAGGGCCACGTTCAGGCTGCGGATGCCNCCACCCACGGGGGTGGTCAGCGGACCCTTGATCGAGACCAATCCAGAGCGCATNGCCTCAAGGGTCGCTTCNGGAAGCCACTCACCGGTGGCGTTGAAGGCCTTCTCGCCGGCCAGCACTTCNGACCATGCGATGCTCCGCTGACCGCCGTAGGCCTTCTCGACGGCGGCGTCGATGACGTTGATCATCACGGGGGTGATGTCAATGCCGATGCCATCGCCTTCNATGTAGTGAACCGTGGGTCGGTCTGGCACGGAGAGAACGCCGTTTTCGAGGGTGATGGGGGAGCCTTGGTTATCGCTCATGAACAGGCCACCTGCCGGCTGTTCTTGAATCCCTCCCCGCCCATTTCACGCCAAGCCTTCGCGAAGCATCAAGACGGGCGGCGTTCACGCCACGGCATGAAGGCCGAAGTCCATTGGANCGGGGGCAGCAAAATGGCGTGCTTCAATGGCGCCAAAGATCGGTTGGACATGGATTGGAACGACGGCCCGTCCCCGATGCAGGTCATGCTCCAAGCCATCGGTGCATGCACCATCGCGGACATCGTCACGGGTCTGAAAGATCGGTCCTTCTCCGAAGTGTGGCTGGAACTTGATTCCGAGCGCCGGCCTGAGCCGCCTCGACATTTCACGAAGATCCACATGGTGTACCACGTACGTGGGGAGGTGCCTGAGAGGTTGCTTCATCGTCTCATCGAGAAGAGCCACAGCACCTACTGCAGTGCTTCGACGTCGCTGCGGACCGATGTTGAGATCACCTTTGCCGCCGAAATCCACGCGCCCTGATCACGCCNGCAACCAGGCTCGCCCCAAGGCTTGCTCCAGTTGTTGAGCGCCTTCCATCAAGGCCTTGGCCAGGACGTCGTGCATCGGGTGCCACGCCTCGGGCAGGGCTTCGGGTGGCGAAAGGGAGGTCAACCCTTCCTCGGTCAAGCGCACCGCCGCGAAAGGATGCATGGGCGCGCCGTTCAGCNTCACGTCCGCGCGAGCGACGANGAGGTCTTCGTNCCGCTCGACCGTGACGTGACCCACGTCCAACGCAGCGTCCGAGGGTAGACCGAGCCTGCGCGGGTCCACGGACAGGCCACGTTGCACCAACAAGGCCACGACTTGACCGATCATNTCCTCGCTCAAGGCCNGCGCTGCTTGCGCCTCACGTGCGGGCTGAGACGGTTCGGGGGCGAAAGCAGGTTCGGGGGCCAAGGGCGCCTCAACGACGCCTTGAACCGTCGCGTGCCCGCCCTCGTCACCGTCCATCAGCGCGGCAAGGGGATCCGNTGTGGGTGCGGAAGGCGCCTCGGCCAGAAGTCCGAGCAAGTCGTCGTCTCCGCCACCCGCAGCCGGTGCGGCGGTGGGGGTCACGCCCAACTCAGCGAAGACGTCGATGTCGTCGTCCATGCTCGCTGGTTCGACGACACACGTTTCAACCTCATGCCTCCACGTGAGAATGAGGGGCGACCATGCGGCATGGTGTTCTGACTGCGGCCCTCCTGACGGTCATGCTGCTCGGTCCGGTCAGCGTCGCCTCGCCAAACGGTGTGGGCGAGCAAGGGAACGACGGTTGCCTGTGCCACGGCGGCCCCTCCTTGGAGGAGGCCATCCATCTGCATGGCTGGCCCGAAGTCTACGAACCGGGAACGGCCTATCCGATTCACATCAACGCCAGCTTGCCGCTGGACGCTAACGGTGGGTTCCGGCTTGTGGTGGACGGTGGAACCTTGCTCGAGAACGGCTCCGCGACCATGCAATCCATGGACAGCGGCCTCACCCACACCGCCCCGTCGTCGCTTGTTGAAGGCTGGTCGGGGGTGTGGATTGCGCCGAACGCGACCGACGCTGCGGTCCGCGCCAACCTGCACATCAACCTGGTCAACGGCAACGGTGCGTCGGACGGTGACCGCTGGGCCACGCTGAGCGTGGTGGCCACCGGACCTGATCATGAAGGCGCGATCAACCAACCACGGAGCGATGCGTTGACGCCCACGGTCGTTGGCATCGCCGTGCTTGGGCTGGGGGCCGTGTTTGCCCTCCTTGCCATCGGCCTTCGGGAACCGGGGGAGGAATGATGGCCTCGACGTGCCTGTCATGACCGAGCGTCATGTTTGGGATGGGCGATGCCGGGCAGGTCCTCGTCCAGCTCGAGCGCTACCTTGCCGATGGACGCGAGGAAATCACGGAGGTCATGGCCCGCGATTTGGTCGGCCAACTTCGGGCAAAGCGCGGACGCGAGGTCACCGATCAGGTCCACCTCGTCAAGGCGCTCCGCTTGCTCAGTGACGTGTTGATCCTCCGTGGGAAAGCGAAGGAAGGCGCGGCAGAAGTTCGTCGCCTGCACCGTGAACGGCGTGCCCTCGAACGGACCGTGCGACGGGCCGATCCATCCTTGCTTGAGCGCCTGACGCCTGCTGCAGAGGACCACCTTCGCTCCCTGCGTGCGGCGGCATCGTTGGGCCGAGCTGGAGCGGCTCGGAAAGCGCTGAAGCGTCTGGTCAAGACGCGTCCAGGGCACCTTCTCGCCCATGTTGAAGCCGTTGAACGGCTGGGCGAGGCCGGTGGATTTGGTCGGCGCTTGGCCGACGCGGTGGATGCGGCTGGACCCGTGGTGCAGGTAGAGCCCGGCCTCTCCCTCGTTCCCAACACGGCCCCCGAGTCCGCGGTGCTTCTCGAGCGCGTTGAGGCGGCCCTCTCCACATGCAACGACGCTCGTGCACGTGCTGCGCTTGAACGCATCAAGATCGAGGGCGATGCGCTCCGGAACCGAGAGGCGCAGGCGCAGGCGAAATTGCAGGCCGCGATCGCCTCGTTGGAGCCCACGCACGACTACTATGAGTACGGTTGACTGGTAGCGAGGGATGGATTTGAACCATCGATCTCCGGGTTATGAGCCCGACGGGATATCCAGACTACCCCACCTCGCTGAGCAGAAGGCACAACCCTCCCCACTTCAACCCACCGCCACGTATTGCGCGCCCAGCCCTCATGGGAAGCGGGCAGTTTTTCTCCTCTGACGGTCACATGCTACCATGCGCAACGGCGTGTTGTTGGCCCTTCTGATGCTCAGCGCTTCCCTCGCGGGTTGCACGGGCGCTTCTGACGACGGAGGCGATGCCGAGGTCGTCGACCTCAAGGTGTACTACGACGAAACGGTCGGCGTGGTGGAGCAGACGTGGCGGAACGGACAACAAACCGGCAGCCAATCGGTCACGCTCACCTTCGACTTCGCCCGCGTGACGTCCACCGACGATCCCCTGGTGGCCTTCTTCGTGCTACCAGGCGACGGACGAGATGAAATCGTCACCGACGCCAACCAGACCGCGAGCATCGAGGTGGAGTACGCCACACATGGCCTCTACGCCTTGACCTATGGCGCCCGCACCGAAAGCGGAGTAGAGGCATCCGAGGAGATCACCGTTCGAATTGATCTTCGCATCGACTGGCAGGACACGGGGACCACCAACCCCGACGACGCCAGCATCAGGGTGATGACCGATGGCACACAAGGCGCGGAACGGGTGGAGGTGTCGTCCACCGTGGCCAACATCGGTAACGTGGGAGGTATCCTCGGACGTGCGGTGTCGGCCACGTGGGAACTGCTTGACGGCAGCGACGGGTTGCGCGCCACGGGAACCGCACAGATTGCGGACGGTCAGGAGGAGACCTGGGAAGGCTCCAGTGGGCCGGCCGAAGCGGACGACGGCGATTGGGTGCTGCGCATCACCTTGGACACGGACGACGAGCAAGTCACCGTGACGAGCATCATCGATGTGCTTCACGCCGAGGCAGAGAGCCCCGCTCGCCCCTTCACCTCCGAACAGTCTGAAGTGGACGAAATCTGAACTGAAAGTGAACCATCGAGGTACGTCGGAGCCCTCCCGGGGAAGGAGCACCTTTGACGTCCGGGTTGGGGTCCATAGGTCCTTCATAGGTGGACGCCCATCCCTCCGGCCAAGGAACGTGAACCCATGGCGACCAAATCCAAGCGCACAGCAAGCAAGACGAAGAATGAAAGCACCTCCGAGGAAGATGACCTCCTGATGACGGAGGAACCCGAGGTTACGGTCAGCATCGAAGACCTCCCTGGGGTCGGACCTGCGACCGCAGAAAAGCTGCGCGAGGCCGGCTTCGATGAGCTCTTGGCCATCGCCGTGATGTCGCCTTCCGAGCTTGCAGAGCAGGCGGAACTTGGCGAGGCGGTCGCAAGCAAGATCATCGCCGGCGCCAAGAAGATGGCCAACATCGGCGGCTTCGTCTCCGGTGGAGCCCTGCTCGACCGCCGCCGTGAGGTGCTCAAGCTCTCCGCCAAGGTCCAGTCGATCGACGACCTGCTCGGCGGCGGCTTCGAAACCCAAGCCTTGGTCGAAGTGTACGGTGCATTCGGCTCCGGGAAGACGCAGATCGGCCACCAATTGGCCGTGAACTGCACGCTCCCCGTGTCCGAAGGCGGCCTCGACGGCGACATCTTCTACATCGACACCGAGGACACCTTCCGCCCAGAGCGCATCACGCAGATGGCGCGAGGATTGGGCCTCGATCCGGACGCGGTCCTCAGCCGCATCCACGTGGCCCGTGCGTACAATTCGGCTCACCAGATTCTCCTGGTGGACGAGATCAAGCGCCTCAGCCGCGGCATGAACGTGAAGCTCATCATCGTGGACTCGTTGACCAGCCACTTCCGTGCTGAGTACGTCGGTCGCGGCATGCTCGCCCAGCGGCAACAGAAGCTCAACCGCCACCTGAAGGAACTCAAGCAGACGGCGGACGTGAACAACGCGCTCGTGCTCGTGACCAATCAGGTCCACTCCAAGCCCGACGCCATGTGGGGAGACCCCACGAAGCCCGTCGGTGGTCACGTGCTGGCCCACGCCAGCACCTTCCGCCTCTACCTGAGGAAGGCCAAGGGCGGCCGTCGCATTGCACGCTTGGTCGACTCCCCGAACCTGCCCGATGGCGAGTGCATCTACCAGGTGACCGAAGAAGGCCTCCGTGACTGAATGGCGTTGATCGCGACCCCTGCAAAGGGCGGCCTTTGGCCGGCCTCGTGGCGGCACCTTCAAGCATGCTTGGAGGAGCATCAGGTTGATGCGCCACCTCATTGAACGGGTCTTGGAATTGACCGAGGAAGAACAGGTTGCACCCGTGGAGGTCCCTCCGTCTGCGGAAGGGCACGCCACGGATGAGGAACTTCGGTCCTTGCTGGAATCCCTTCAGCCCAGGATCGGCGTGTACGGCGTCGGCGGTGCGGGATGCAACGCTGCCAACCGGTTGTTTGACGAGGGCCTGTTCGAAAACACCTACGTCACGGGCTACGCGATCAACACCGACGCACAGGCTCTGCTGATGTCTTCCCTTGACCAAAAGGTGCTCATCGGTCGAACGGCCCGAGGCCGTGGTGCAGGTGGAGATCCAACCAAAGGTGAGGCAGCCGCGCTTGAATCCGAGATGGCCCTACGCCAAATCACCAGCGACACTCAGTTGGCCATCATCACCGCCGGCATGGGCGGTGGTTCAGGCACCGGTGCTGCAGGCCATGTTGCTCGGCTTGCCAAACAGCAAGGCGCGCTGACCATCGCCGTGGTGACCTATCCGTTCAACTCCGAAGGGAAACTGCGCCAGCAAAACGCTGAGTGGGGGCTTGAACGCCTCCGAGAATTCTGCGACACGATCATCGTCATTCCGAACGAGCGCTTGTTGGAAATTGAGGACGTGCGCGACCTCCCACTGGCGATGGCCTTCCGTGTCGGTGACGAACTGCTGGTTCGTTCGATCATCGGCGTGACCGAACTGCTCACCATCGACGGCATGGTCAACCTCGACTTCGAGGATCTGCGCGCTGTGGTCCAATCCGGTCACGGCGTGGCCATGATTGGGCTTGGCTCTGCCAGCGGACCGGGACGCGCGGAGGCAGCGACGCAGGAAGCGCTTCATTCACCGCTTCTGGACCTCGACGTTACGGACGCCCGCGGCGCGTTGATCAACGTGGTCGGCGGGCCCGACCTCACGCTTGGCGAAGCGGAGCGATGTGCGGAGATGATTCAACAACAGGTCGCTCCGACGGCCCGCATCATCTGGGGCGCTGCGGTGGACGATGCGCTCGGTGACGAGTTGCGGGTCATGCTCGTGCTGACGGGCGTCAAGTCGGATCAGATTCACGGCTCCAACGAAACGCAGCAGCTCAAGGCCCTCAAACACCGGAACATCGANTTCGTCAACTGAGGTTTCCGGAGGCTCGTTCGTGCGTGTNGCGCTGACTGGAGCCCCGGGCACGGGCAAAACCACCCTCGCCGCTTTGCTGGNGCCAACCTTCCTCGTCCATGCGGTGCGTGACCTCGCCGAAGCCTGNGGTGCNTTGGGGTCCAAGGAGGGCGACGGTGCACGCCCGGTTGACCTCGACGNGCTGCTCCAACACGTCCAGAGCCTNCCACCGGACATGCTCATNGAGGGCCATNTGAGNCATCATCTCCACCCCGACGTCATCGTCGTGCTGCGCTGCGCGCCTGAAACCCTGCGCGGCCGTCTTGAGGCNCGGGGGTACGGTCNAGACAAGGTTCGCGCCAACGTGGAGTGGGAGCTTCTTGGTGGCGTGCATGCCGAGATACAGGACGCTCGGATTGACGCACCCGTCCTTGAATTGGACGCANCGACGATGACGCCGGAAGCGATGGCCGAGCGCGTTCGCGCNTGGGCGGACGNGGGATACGCTGCCTCAAGCGAGGCCCTCATCGATTGGTTGGCCGATGCGACGCACCTTCCGTCTTGAGGTCCACGGGTCCCAGTCGACCGATGCGCTCATGTGGCGCCTTGTCCGAGGGGTGTCATGGCCTTGGAACAACTTCGCAGCCGTTGGGAGCGAGCGCTTCCACCGCTCATCCGTCGGCTTGACGGCATTTCCGTGGATGCTCTGACGTGGTCCGCCCTTCCTGCGGGCATCGGCGGCGCCTACCTCATGGCCACGGCNACCAACGATCAGCAAGGCGCCCTGATGTTGCTCGGNGGCGCCGCCTTGATGGCCTTGGCCATGCTGCTCGACGGTCTTGACGGCGCTGTGGCTCGCGCACGCGGTGAAGTCAGCCGCTGGGGCGACATGCTGGACCACACGATNGACCGTCTCCTCGANGCCGTTTGGGTGCTCGCGCTNGCGCTCAANCCTGCGTTNTGNGGGCANGCTTCNCTGGGCTGGACCGCCGCATGGTTCACCCTGCTCGGNTCCTACATGGGCACGCANGCACAGGCGGTNACAGGACTGCGGAATTACCGGGGTTTCAGCCGNGCNGACCGCATGGTGTTGACCCTGGTGAGNTTGGTCGNGACCGCTGCCCTGATTCCCTTCGATGCGGCCATCTTCGGCACNGTGGACGTGTTCGGAGGCGTGCCGATCACGGCGATGAGCCTCATGGTCNTCGTGTCCATGCTNGGNGGNGTGTGGACCTTCCTGACNCGATTCCGCCAGGCCGCTGGCGACGTGCGCCGAATGGACGCGNAAGACCCACTTCCACAGCCGGGTGCNTCGGACGAATGAACCGGGTCAAAGGTCGCACCAATTCGCCTAAAGGAATGAGAAGCCCTCATAACCACCGAGTGGCAGGTTTCAGTGATGGGTGGCGACATGCACGTGAGAAACCGTTCCGCAACGGCCTCAGGGCTCGTCCTGTTGTTNTTGGCTTCGACCTTGTTGGCGTTCACGCCAACCGCNGCGGCCGACCCCAACGTGGACGAGATGTCCTGGTACCAAGCACANGGCCTCAGNGCCATGTTTGACCCCCAGACGGAAGTCACCACCATCACGTGGAGCAACATCGACAACTTCGACAGCCGCGTGGCGGAATTGCTGGACGCCACATACTCGGTCTACCGTCACGAAGGCGTCCTCGACGCCAGCACGCTTGCCGAGGCAGANTTGGTGGCGACCGTCGAAGCCTGCTCNGANGCTGTCGGAGGCGGCGGNGGAACGAATTACCTGAATTGCCGCGCATCCGGGACCCACCCCGGGCACATCGTCGAGTACCCTGTGCCGCCCGGAGAGAACGCCATGGTGAACTACACCGTGACCACGCAGATGAGCAACGGAACGGTCTATGCGATGTTCCTTCCCGGCGACTCCGTCACCGTGATGGGCATTCAGGAGTCGACCCAAGCCGTCCAAACCCCATTCAACCTCATGGGCTCGTTTGATCGCGCCACCTCCACCACCACCCTGGCATGGACCCCCTTCCACATCCTGCCCGGNGGTGACGTCATCCCAACCGAAGGCCCTGACGCGGCGACGCTGCTCGTCTACCGCTCAGACAACGTGGCCATCACCCGTTCCACCATCACCACAGATCTGCANAGNGGCCAGGTCCAGCTGGTGGCGAACTTGAGCTTGGAGGACAATCAGATCGATTTGATCATCGATNCAGGCACCCAGCGGTCCGCGTACTATGCGGTTTCCTACTTCCTCCCGAACTGGAACGGCCCCGGGATGGACTACGTGGACCACCGGTTCTTGTCCAGCAACGCGATGACCAGTGCGGTCCTCGAGGACAACACGCCACCCGCAACGACCGTGGGCGTGTACGCGAACTTCGAGGCCAGCGAGAACAACGGTACGGCCAAGACTTGGGTGTACTGGGAGGACGCCGTCGGGGAAATCGGCGAATCCTACCGCATCTACATGTCCGGCAACAGTTTCACCACCATCAACGACCCGAANGTGACCTTGGTGGGCACGGTTCAGGAAGGCGTTGAGTCCTTTGCCTACACCTTGCCCACTGGACGGTACGGCACGGCGCACTACTGCGTCGTGACCGTGGACTCTTTCGGCGTCTATGACCCGAGCACCAACACCCTGAGTTGCACGGGTGCGGTGTTTGAGGACGCGTTCTCGCAATGGGTCAAGGAACCGACCATGGTCGAGGCAGCCTACCTTGGCCAGGGNACGACCCGCGTCACGTGGGTCGACCAACTTGGCGTCAGCGGAGANCGGTACCACATCTGGCANGCCAGCGACCGCATCACGGGTGCAGAGTTCATCGAGAACGGCACCATCACCTGGCTTGGAACCGTGGACGAAGGCGTGGGCACNTTCGATGCCACCGTGCCNTCGGGCNTGGACCGGGATGATTCCTTCTATTACGTCACCACCGAAGCTCTCTACGGCCACCTGACCGGTCCGGCCATGTCCACGGCACTCGTGCAAAACGTGGCTGGTCCGGTCTATGAGGACACCAAAGCCCCACGTTCACCTGAGATCACTACGGTTGAGGTGCTGGGCGACGAGTTGTTGGCTCGAATCACCTGGAAAAACGAAGACACCGAGGTCGGGGAACGGTACTACATCTACCGCCACTTTGGCGAACCTTTCGAGGACAGCGTGGTCTCCAACCTCACCGAGGATTCCGGTTGGGAGTACATGTTCGGGCCGATCGAGGAGGGCAACGGCATCACGCTGGTCAGCGACGCCGCGGTTGAGCCCGGCCTTGACCGCGAGGTGTACTATGCGGTCATTTGCGAGGACGCCTACGGGAACGTCAANCCAAGGATCTTCGAAGGCGACAANTCGAAGCAAGTGNTGGAAGACACCCTTGCGCCCGACATNGAGTTGACCCTCATCGACAGCAANGGNGCCCCTCAAACNTCGCCTTCANTGGTTTCTGGCGATTATTCCATGCTCGTCTCCTTGAGCCAAGACATTGGAACGGCCCCGGCTCCTTCCATCTCCATCAAGAGCGCAGACGGGACCGAAATCGTCAGCAACACGACGATCATGACCATGGTGCAAGACAACCTGAACAACCCGGACAAGGGCCCGGTGTTCTCGGTTGACTTCGCCATCCTCGGAAACACGGCCCCTGGCGCCCTCAGCGTCTTCGTGACGGTCGAGGACGCTTCCGCGAACCGAAACCAGTTGGAGAGCACCAACCAGTGGTTCGTGGACGCGCAATCGCCACGCATCACGGTGTTCTCACCCTCCTCTGCAGATGACGGNTCGAAGTACCTCTACGGCAACGAGATCATGGTCACCGCCAGNGCGACCGACGACGTGCGCATCGATCGGATGCANTANCGGCTCACCTACAACCTCGACGGCAANACCCNGTCGTTGCCGTGGACCGACACCGAGGAGATCACGTGGATGGACGACAACAGGACAGCGGTGATGTCGATGTCCATCCCTGCGGGGAATTTCGAAGTCGGNAAGCACTCTGTGGGTGTGCANGCCGTTGACGCTGCCGGNAACATCATCGCGAAGACCGTNACGTTCACCGTTGATTTCTGCAANCACAGGTTGGACGGCACCACGCAATGTGTGTACGANAACGAAGTGGCGGGCATCCCTGACCCGGTCGAGGTNTTCCCAACGGCCACCGANCCCCCCTANGTCATCATCTGGGCGCTGGCCGGTATGCTGCTGTTGACCATGATCGCNGCCTTNATGGTGGTCGTGACCAGCATGCGCAGCCCCAAGGCCAAGAAGCGAGGCGACGACGANGAGTCTGACGAGGANTGGATGTCCGAGTTCATCGGCACCTCCCAAGACCTCGACATGGCCGCCATCACCGGAACGGAGACCAAGAAGGAGCCAGAATCCGAACGCAAGAGCCTTGACGACGACGATGGCGACGATGATCCCTTTGCCGTCAACAAACCTGCACAGAAGCGTCGCCGCCGAAAGTCCGCAGAACCTGAGGAAGAGGACGACGATGACGANGACGAGGAAGACGGCTTCATGGACGCNCTCGAGGAAGCNACGCCAAAGAAGCGCTCGCCCCCGAGGAAGCGTCGCGCGGTTTCGAAATCATCCGGTGACGGCGACGCACCGAAGCGTCGAACGCCACCCAAGCGCCGTGCGGTCAAGCGCAAGAGCGAGGACTGATGCCTCGATCTGCCTCGAGGTGGTGATGGGTGTCCAACCGACGTGGGCCAAACGTGGCCCTGGTGTGTGGTCTCCTTCTCCTCCTTCTTGCCGGCCTTGGACGTGTGGGATACANGACGGACGGGGAGTTTGCTGACATCCCCGCCCCGCCTTCGGACGATCGCGTTGTCTTNGCCTCGGACCCGCTTCCAGAACATCCCGCACCTGCCTTGTTCGATGTGGAGGCGACGGTCACGTGGGACCGNGATGACGTCTGGGTTGCGGTCGTTGATCAGGCCGAGTGGGAACGTTGCCAAGACGCACCGGCGTCCTCGTTCTTTGGAATCTGCACCTCCAATGANCTCAATGCGGTGATCATGGGCGCTCCTGAAGACCGTGCTGAGGGCATCACGTGGGAGGTCGCTGAAGGCGTGCANTGGGCCGGGTACGGGAGCATTGGCACGCCTACCGGAGCCACACTGAATCTCGCGTATNCTGTCCATGTGCAGCTCGATGGCGCACCGACCGCCCTTCTGCTGCTTGTTGGGGTGGGNTTGTTGGTGTACGGGCGCCCCCGCCTCGGTCACTCCACGTCCTCGTAGTAGGATTCGACCGCNTCGTTCAGCGCCGAGGCCGCGGCGCGCTCATCGATGGACAGCGTCACCCCGTTACGCCGCAGGGCGCGCCCTTGGGCCCACACGTCAAGGCAATCTGTTCCATTGAACACCAAATTGGCCAAATGACGGTTGTCGGAACGTCCGCGTGGATGCATCCGAATGTCATCCAGATTCCAGGCGACCCAGTCTTGGCTGTCCCTGGTCGCCATGGCGAAGGCCTGACTGGCCGTCATCATGGTCGCATCCCAGTGGTCATGACGCTGCACTAGGCTGGCCAAGCGGGCTTCGGCCAACAGGTTGAGCCCTGAACCGGACGAAGCGGCCCCGTCTGTACCGAGGCGCACGTCAACACCGGCCTCGAGGTAAGGCGGCATCGAGAGGGTGCCTCCACATGCGAGTTTCATGTTGGACGACGGGCAGTGCACGGCGGTTGCGCCGGCTTCGGCCATCATTCGAATCTCCCGTTTCTTGACCCACGAGGCGTGCGCGAGCACCGTGCCTTCGTTGAGCACACCCAAATGATCGAGATGCTCCACCGGGTACCGGCCCGTGCGCTCGTGACAATCGGCGATTTCCTTGCGTGTCTCGCTGACGTGAATGTGAATCCTCGCTCCGTGGCGTTCNGCGACGTCCTTGGCCTTGAGCAGGGTCTCGTCNGAGCAGAGGTAAACGGAATGCGCTGCGATGGCGTACTGCACNCTGTCGCTCGCATCGTTGTTGGCCAACAGCAGCTCGAGGTCACGCAACGCGTCCTCCGCGCTGTCGTGGCTGGGCAGCGCTCGGTCAGAGATGGGTCCGCCAACCAGGCCACGCATGCCGGCCTCTTGCAAGACGGAACCCGTGACTTCGGGATGGAAATACATGTCCGCAGCAAAGGTGCATCCNGTTCGGAGCAATTCAGCCGCAGCTGCGCGTGCTCCGGTTTCCACGTACATTGGATTGAGCCGAGCCTCCGTCGGAAAGATGGCTTCCTCCAGCCAGCGGTGCAGCGGATAACCGTCGGAGAAATCCCTTGCGTTGAGCTGCATGGCGAGGTGGGTGTGCCAGTTCTGGAGGCTGCGGGTGATCAGCCGGTCACGACCGTCGACGGTTTCCACCACGTCCTCGTCGCCCTTCGACGTCGACCACCGGCCGTCGGGATGCAGCAGCACGTCNCCGCGNTGGAGGCGCTGTTCGTCGTCCACCAGCACCGTATCCGTGTACCGGACCGGGTCTTCTGGCACCGCCATGGTCAAGCGAAGCGGGGCGTCCACATGAAGCGTCGCCTTTGGTCAGGCGTGCGAGGAGCCAACGGGGGGACTCGAACCCCCGACCTCCTGATTACGAATCAGGTGCTCTACCAGCTAAGCTACGTTGGCGCGAGCCGAGCGGTGCACCCCTCGGTCATAAGGCGAGCGGTGCGCGTTTCACCGCTGGTCCGGCGTGCCGAGGCTCGGCGTCTGGAAATGCGCCGCGCTGGCTTCGAGGGCCACGACCGCCGGCAAAGGCCGTCCGGCCATGAAGTCCAAGCAAGCCCCACCGCCGGTCGAGACGTGGCCCATGCGCCCGGCAAGTCCGCGCTTGACGACGAGGGTCGCGGTGTGACCGCCGCCCATGACCGTGAAGGCGTCGCTCTCCGCACATGCGTTNAGCATCTCGACGGTACCCAAGGCGAAATCCTNCATNTCGAACACGCCAGCNGGGCCGTTGAGNATGACCGTGCCCGCGGACTTGATNGCGGCCGACAAGCGACGGATGGAGGTCAGGCCCATGTCAAACAGGGGCGCAGCGACCGGCAGGTCGTCGAGGGCAAGGTCCACACGGTTGCCTTCCACGTTCGCCGCCAGGTCGACGGGAAGGTGGAGTTGGTCACCNAAGTCGAGCAAGAGCGCCTTGGCCATCTCGATGGTGGGATGCCATGCAGCGCCAAGTTCGCGCACGAGGAAATCGTGGTTTTGAGCGCCGATGTCGGTGCCTGCGAGTTCGATCATCAGGTTGGCGACGCCGCCGGTGAACCACACCTCATCGGCCGTGCCGGCCCGGAGCATGTTGTCCGCAACCTGGATGGAATCGTCCACTTTGATGCCGCCAAGCACCGCCAAGCACGGCCGCGCTGGCTCGTGCAGNGCCCTGTTGAGGGCCTCAATNTCGTCTTGCATCAGCACCCCAGTGAGGCAAGGCAGGTGATGCGCAAAGCCGGTGATGCTTGGGCTGGCCCGGTGAGCACACGCGAAAGCGTCGTTCACGTAGAGGTCAACCACGCTTGAGAGGCGCTCCACCAATTGCGTTTGACCGGTGACCGCATGGTTGCCTTTCACCGAGGTTTCCTCATCATGGGCACGGACGTTGTTCAGCATCAACACTTGACCTGGCTCAAGGGATTCGATGGCCGCCATGGCTTGCTCGCCGCAGACGTCGTCCACCCAGTCGACGCGGCGTCCGAGCAGACGCCCCAATTCACGCGCATGGCCAAGGGTGCTGGTGAAGTCGGCTTTCCCTGGCCGAGACTGATGCGCCAAGATCACGACTTTGGCTTGACTCAGGCGGTTGAGCGTGGGCAAGGTGGCCCGGATGCGCGTGTCGTCGAGGAAGGCCTTGGTCGTCGGGTCCAAGGGGCTGTTCAGGTCAACCCGGAGCAGCACGGTGCGCCCGTTGACCTCGACGTCGTCGAGCGTGAGGACGCGCCCCATGGAACGCCGAAGTGCAGCCGACGTTTGAGCATCACGGCGTGCCTGTCACGACATGAATTCGTCGCCCACGCTTCCCGTGCCTTCCTCGGTCGCTGGCTTTTGCCAGAAGGTGCCCTCGCCCTCCAGGGCTTGCGGAGCGGGCTGGCTTTCGGCCGTCGGCGGAGCAGCAGGGCTGGTTTGGGCTGGCTCGGGGGCCGGTGCGGCCACGGGTTGAGGCGTGGGCTGAACCTGAACGGGTGCCGGCTGAGCGGACATGTTCATCGCCATGGGTTGGGGCTGCTGCACCGGAGCTTGCACCACCGTGGTGCCCTGTGGGATCACCGGAACGGCATAGGCGCCGACCACGGCCCCGGGAACGACCGCTCCCATGCCGGGTTGGACGGGTTGTGCTGGAAGGATGCCAGCAGCGTTTGGTACCGCCTGGACGGGCGCTTGCACCATCCCTGGCGCGCCGTAGGTTCCGGGAACGGTGCCAACAGTTTGCATGCCGGGTTGAACGTAGCCCTGGTGCGCGTAGGTCATGGTCGGAGCTGGGTCGTCCAGCACGGCCCACAAGACGAGGCCAACGGCCAACACGATGATGCCGAGGCAGCAGCCGACGAACCCGAGGCCGACCGCCGCAATCTCGCCCACACCGAAGGGATCCTTGGCGATTGACACGTCCACGTTCGCACTAACGTACAAGGTCAATTCGCCGTCCTGAAACCGTTCGTCATCAAGCGGAGCAATGTCTGCGACGTGGATCCATCCTTCCGGATAGTAGTAGCTCATGCCGTAGTCTGGACTGTTCGGGTCACAATAATCGTAGAAGTAGGTGTATGGCTCTCCGTCTTCCAGCACCGAAAGCGAAATCCCGTCGCATGAATCGGCCTCCACGTAGACGTTGAGGAAATCGAGGGGCGAGACCGTGATCTCTCCTCCTGATCCGCTGAACACGACGTCCTGCGTCGGGTCGACGTCCACCTCATCTGGGACCGAGG
>NZMM01000045.1 GCA_002694585.1 Methanobacteriota archaeon | reverse complement strand
TGGCGTCAAGGAAGCCTTCCTGACCAACACCGCGAAGGAAATTGCTGCCGCGCTGGTTGGCGATGTTCCCGTGGTCCTTGCGGGACCAGGACACGCCCGCGACCGCCTCGCCGCGGCCTTGCGGGTGTGCGCCCCTGATCTCAGCCTCACCTCTGTGGCCACGTCCATCGGTGGTCGCCCGGCCGCCAACGAAGTCATCCGCGAAGGGCTGGCAGGTGCTGTGCTTGCAGACCATGCCGTCTCTCGGGAGACGGGTTTGGTCGAAGAAGCGATGACGCGCATCCAGACGTCGGGAGCTGTGGCCTACGGCATGGCGCACCTTTCCCGCGCGGTGAACGAGGGAGCCGTGGAGACCTTGGTGGTGCTCGCCGACCTGCTTCGTGGAGAGGACGCCTACCGCTGGCAACAGATGTGCGAGGCGGTCCACGACCTCGGTGGAACCATCGTCCAATGTTCCAGGGACCACGATGCTGGGGCACAATTGGACGGCCTCGGTGGCGCCGTGGCCCTGACACGCTACCGTGTCGATTGAGCACCGTTGGCATCAAGGGCCACCCAGCGCATCGGTAGGCATGCGCGTGGTTCGGGCTGACCCAGAACAGCCGCCCGAACGAGGAAGCCTCCGCGATGCGCGGTGGCTGGTCATCCCAGGCGATGCGTGGAGCGAGCTACGCCATCTCACCATGTTCGCTGAATTGGACGGTGCGCTGGTGGCCATTGACGGAAGAGGTGTCGACCTGCATCTCGAGGCCGATGTGCAGAGGAGGGCCGTTCACCTGCTCGTGGTGGACGACGTCATCGAAGCAGCACGTATCCAGAAAACCGCGGGCATCACCAAAGTCATCGCTGGACACCAGGGTCCGATCGAAGACTTGCTTTGGTGACATCGCAACGGCCCGGTGGACCCGTAGGGTACAGCGCAGCGAAGTCGAAGGGCAAGCCGGGCTCACGCTGGAAGCACGAGACAACAAGGTGGGCCCGGTGGGACTCGAACCCACGATCAACGCCGTGTAAAGGCGGTGTCATAGCCGCTAGACCACAGGCCCAATCCACCCTCGGGGCTCTGGAATAAGAAGGCAAGGGACGACGGCAAGCCTTTGACCATCGTGCCACAGGACAGCGCAATGGACGTCGAGATCCATACCGACGCCGCCCGCCTCGTGCGGCGGTTGCGACAGGCTGGTCTTCGCATCACCGTCGCTGAATCCTGCACGGGTGGCCTCCTGGCGAGCACCCTCACGGACATTGCCGGTGCGAGCGATTGGTTCGATCAATCATGGGTGACCTACGCCAACGATGCCAAGACGCGCGTGCTTGGCGTCAGTCCAGACACGCTTGACCGAAAGGGGGCCGTCTCGGCTGAGGTGGCCATCCAAATGGCATCAGGAGCGCTGGCCCGATCCACCGCGGACATCGCCTTGTCCGTTACGGGCATCGCTGGACCCGGAAACGTCAGCGACAAGAAACTCGGCTTGGTGTATGTGGGCGCTGCTTCGGGCGACTGGAAGACCGCTGAGCGCACCATCATCGGTGGAACACGTGCCGAAAACAAACTCGGCTTCGTCCATTTCGCCATCCGTGTCGCCATCGAAAACATGGACGCAGCCGTGAAACGAAAGGAAGTCAGGGCCGCCGAAGACGAGAAACAGCGAGAGGCGATTGAAGCCGAACGGGAAGCGCGTCAAATCAACCGAGCGGCCAAAGAAGCCGGCACGCGTTTGGACACCGCTTGGCAAGAAACGGCGTGGTCACCTGGCAACGAACCGCATGCTGAGGAAGACCTCGGTGATGACGTCGAATGGTGAACCGCCGGTGACCTTTTGTCTCGTCGTCAGAGACTNCAACCCATGACGGTCGAGTGGGGGACCGTCTATGCCCGGCTGCTCGAGCAGGGCCTGCTCGTCATGGGTGCGGACGTGCGCCAACAGATCATGGATCATCCAGACCCACTTGGCCTCGTGGCCGCAGCACCTGCTGCTGGAATCACTGGGTTGCTGAACCAAAGCGCGCTCACCACCCTCATTGAGGCCTATCAAGCACGAACCGCCCCGACATCTGCTCCNCCAACATCGGGCGTTGAGCGACTGCTCGAACAGCGTCCAACGGACCTCGCGAGGTCCATCGCNCCGCTGNCCGCACCCGAGCCGGTGAACCTTCCCCTCCGCAACGGAACGCCAGACTGGGCCGCCAAGGATTTCCCTGAATTGGCGACGGACGTGGACGTGGACATCACGGTGCATTTCGACATCACTGGAAATTCGGTGACTGAAGGGAAAATGAGCGACATCAACGCCTGCTTCAACGACCGACTGGACTCGATCCGCAAGTTGATCGTACGCAATTCGAAACTCCCACGCAAGCCCACCGACATCGCTCGACTGAACGCCGAATCCGGCCGCTACAAAGGACGGGACAACATCGCCGTGGCCATTGGTTTGGTGAACGAGCCACGCTACACGAAAAACGGGCACCTGATGTGGGGCTTGGAAGACGAGACTGGCGAGTTGACCTGCCTCTTGACCAAGAAACAGGGCGAGGAACGCGACAGAATTCACGAGGAAATCATCCAAACGGGTTTGATGCCTGATGATGTGGTTGGCGTCAGCGGTACATTCTCTCAAAACGGCGACCTGTTCTACGTCGATGANTTGCACTTCCCTCTGCAGGACCGCCATGAGAAATCGCATGCAGAAACCGGCGTTTCCGTGGCCTTCCTCTCTGACATCCATGTTGGGAGCAAAACCTTCCTCGAAGCACAGTGGCACAAAATGGTCGATTGGTTCAACACCGATCCGCTTGCGAAGACCATCAAGTACCTCATTTTGAGCGGGGACTGCGTCGACGGCGTCGGGATTTATCCNGGCCAAGACCGAGAATTGGCGATTCCTGATCTGTTCAACCAATACACCGAATTCGCTCGCTTGCTCGACCTGCTTCCCGACTGGGTGGAGTGCGTGATGCTTCCCGGAAACCACGATGCGGTCCGGCCTGCTGAACCGCAACCCACGTTTGAGAAGGACATTCAGTCCGATTATCGTGCGACGACCTTTGTCGGGAATCCGTGTGATTTCAGCCTGCATGGTGTACGGCTGCTGTCCTACCATGGGAAGTCCATCGACGATTTCGTGGCTGGCCTGCGAACCGTCACCTACGCAGAACCCGTGGANGCGATGAGGCAAATGCTGCGTCGAAGGCACCTTGCGCCGCAATGGGGAGGGAAAACACCGCTTTCACCAGAACCCGAGGACGGCCTGGTCATCCGTGAAGTTCCNGACATCTTCGTGACGGGGCACGTTCACGGACACGCGTGCCTCGATTTCAAGGGAACCACNTTGGTGTGTTCTTCGACGTGGCAAGATCAAACGAGTTACCAGCGGATGTTGGGCTTTCAACCTCGGCCGTGCATGTTGACGGTGGTCAACCTCGGCACCCACGCGACCACGTCNATTCCCTTCGCGTGATCACAGACCGAGATGCTCGCGAACACCGGCGAGGTCTTTGCCATGGACAACGGGAACGCCTGCTTCCAAAAAGGCCGCTTTTGAGCTCTCCCGGGTGGGGTTGAAGCCGATAAATCGACTTCCTTCAACCTGCATGGACAAATCCATCTCTGAATCGCCAATGCTCACCA
This sequence comes from Methanobacteriota archaeon, assembly GCA_002694585.1. GTDB lineage: Archaea > Thermoplasmatota > Poseidoniia > Poseidoniales > Poseidoniaceae > MGIIa-L3. Next base: position 36,129 of record NZMM01000045.1, on the reverse strand, counting down.
CGTTGGTTACATCAAAGCCGTGCATCTCGACCAAGCGGTCGATGATGGCGCCCTTTCCGGTTGCATGAAGCCGGCACACACCTTCGTCCAGCAACCAACCCTCATCGTCGAAGGTGAAGCCGTTGGCGATCCAATCGTCAACCTTCAGCATGGCGGCAATGCTCGAAACGAACAAATCCACACCAGCAGATACGATGGCCACGTAAACGCCTCGTTCCTGGAGGTCGCGAACCAACTCCCGTGCACCAGGCATCAACCGAGCTCCCGCGTAGGCGCGGAAGAGGTCGTCCTGATGGATGGGGTCCTGTACGGCTTTCCACAGCGCAATGTCCGATCGCATGAAGGTCAGGTCATCGAACTCTCCCGCGATGAAGCGTTGGAGGTTCGCGTTGTTGTCCGTCCCAAAATGATCGTGAAGCGTACGCCATGAGGAGGTGGCGTCCACAAGAACGCCGTCGCAATCGAAGACCACACAGTCGAGTCCGTCCATGCTCAAAGCAGGGGCACTCACACCATCAAGGCTCGTCCCGGTTCAGGGCGGGGGGAGCGCCGGAGCGCTCCCCCCACACTGGGGGGCTGTGGCCCGAAGGCCACGCCATGGCGCCCCAAGGGGCGCGCATGGCCGTTTGTGCTTCGTACCAATCCTGCTCACGCAGCGAGGTCGTAGGACAGTCCACTCCAGGTGCGGAGCAAAGCGCCCTGACCGATCTCAGGTGCGTAGGACAGCTGGATGGTCACGTCCGTCAGGGGCGTGCCGTCAGCAAGGTGTGTGCGCACGAAGATCGTGTCACCGACGAAGAAGGTGGAAATCTTGTCGTCGCCTTCGGACCGAACAGAGTCGGAGAAGGTCACCAGACTGTCGCTGTTGTAGGGGGAGAACCCGTACACGCCGTCGGAGTTGGCCATCTTGACCTCGTAGACACCGTCGATTTCAGCAGCGAAGATCTTGATCTCCACGGCTTGCGTCGCCAGTTCCGTCTCGGACTGCTGCACTTCGATCTTCCAGTGGCCGGTCTCGGCGTCGAACGCGTTGACGTCCTCAATCTGGAAGGTGATGCGGGGCACACCCTTCACGTCGGTCTCGGCCAGGCTGGAGGCCCAGACGTAGATCACACCGGAGAGCACCACGGTGATTGCCACCATCAGGATGGTCGCGATAACCGGGCTCACAGCAGCTTCGTCTTCAACGAAGCGTGGGGAGGATTCCTCCTCCTCCTCTTCGTCTTCTTCTCGGCGACCCGCCAAGGCGAGGAGGCCGACAACCATGCCCGCAAGGGCGACGGCGACGATGCTCGGGGCGAACGATGGGACACCGGAAGCACCGATGGTGCGCACAACGTCAGGCAGTTGTTGGTCGGTGATCTCGAAGGATCCGCGGCCGTAGTCCGCCTGGTCACAGACGTCGATGTTGCCCGTGAGGGTGTTGTACATCACGTTGTTACACCAGTCCTTGTCCTCAAGCACAGGTCGACGGATGCTGTCGGTTCCGTCCTCGGAGCCGTAGAATCCGGGCTCAGCCCAGTAATCGAGGCCGTTCGGGAGGGTCACCTTGCCGTGGCTGGCGGGCTCGTCAGCGATGAAGCGGTCTTCGACCGACTTCGTCATGTCACAGGTCTGGTCGACACAGGTCTTGACGTCCATCTCGGCCCACACGGTCGTGGTGACCGCCTTCACGTAGACTTCGGAGTCCACCGTCACAGACTGGCCGTAGGCGGGCGCGTCGATGTAGATTGCGTCGCGCTCCGTCTCAGCGTGGCCGTCACTCTGGAAGGTGATCATCAGCATGCTGTCGTGGTTGTAGGGGCCGTCGTCACCGCCAGCGGTCACGGTCACGGTCACGGGCACCCAGGTGCCGTCCATGACGTTGGACACGCCGTTGAAGTCGAAGCCGCTGTTGGCCTCGAAGTAGTAGTCGGGCACCTGCTCAGCCACGTTCTGCACGATGATCTTCACGTCGCGCTTCAGCGAGGTCTGCTGGATGTAGCCGTTGTCGTTGAGGTCGTACGCGAAGCCCGTTGGGGCAGCGGCGCTGTCCGTGAGGTAGAGTTCCATCTCACAGAAGCCCTTGCCGGCCGGGTTGACCTGGTGCACACCGCCGTTGTAGAGGTAGTCGATCTGGTTGATCGGGGCGTTGGTGGTGGCGTCCTTCACGAGGTCCAACACGAGCTCGTCACCGGTGAAGGTGAACGAGAAGTAGTTCGTGTAGGCACAGTACGCGCGGCCGTTGTCGTCGAGCTTCGGCAACAGCGACCAGGTGAGGTCGCTGAGGTCGTGGTCGACGTCGTTCTTGAGCGCGGACAGGTCGAAGGTCAGCTCGTCGGCTTCTTCGGTGTCCTCAAGCACGCGGATGGTCCACTCGCCGTAGATGAGCGAGGAGTCGTTCGAGGCCCAGTTGATCGTGTCACCGGTCTGGAGGTTCCAGTCGTCGATGGTCGGCGCGTCGTTCACGGGCACCACGCTGATGGTGATGATCTCGTCAACCGCGTTCTGGTTCTCGGCACCGTCGTCGGACAGGCTCAGCGTGATGTCGCACGAGCCACCGGCTTCGAAGTCCATGCCGGACTTGCCGGTCACGGTCAGCACCGTGTCGTCAACCATGCCGACGCTGAACAGCGGACAGGTCTCGTCCACGGACACGCCCCAGGTGTACACCTGACGGGACGGGTCGTTCTCGTTCGGCTGGTCCTTGATGAGGTTCAGCGCGCTGCTGCCGGTGTTGGCAACGTCCGAGAGGATCACGGACACGCTCTGACCGCCGACAAGGCTGTCTTCGGGGATGTAGTTCACGTGAGCCGCGTCGCCGAAGAGCATCACGGTGTCAACGCAGTCACCGTTGGTGTCGCGCTGACAGATTTCCGGAGCGTCGTTGACGTTCTCGACGATGAAGTAAATCGAGCGGTCGTCCTCGAGGCCGTTGCTGTCGGTCACGGTGAAGTTGAACTGCACCATACCGAACTGCTCGGCGGTTGGGGTGATGCTGAGGTCGTGACCCGTGAGGGACCAGCTGACCAGACCCTCGGCAGGCATCGGCGTGTTGCCGTAGACCACCACGGTCTCGCCTTCATCGACAGCCCAGGTGAGGTCGCCAGCGGCGTCCTGCACGTCAGAGGCGTACGAGGTCAGGGAGACGGTGTAGGTACCGGAGTCTTCGTCCACGGTGATGTTTGCAAGGTCACTGCCAATCGACGGGCAGGCGCGCTCGATGTCCATCGAGAGCGCAACGTTGTCGGACATGTTGACCGCGTCTTCGGTCGCCCAGTCAACGGCACAGTCGTCGTTCGTGTGCTTGATCATCACGTCGTATTCCTTCGCGGCCGATGGCACGTTGCTGCCGAGGAAGGTGCGGTAGGTGAGCACCTCGTCCTCGAGCACGCCGTCCTGCAGGTTGTTTGCACCGAGCACCACGGTGTAGTACTCGCTGAAGTCCTGGAGGGTCGTCGTAGCGTCCATGTCTTGGTCGGGGTAGACCTCGCTCACGTCAGCGCTGCTGTCGCTCTGCACGATGGCAATCATGCGCACGGAGCTCGGCATGCCACCGAGGCGGCTGAAGGGCACCATGATCTCGGCGAAGTCGCCAGAGAAGTCTGCGTCGACGTTGTCGGCGGAGAGCGACGTCACGCCCCAGCCAAGGAAGCCGTAGGCGTAGAGGTCGTTGCTCGCGTCAGACTCGGCCCAGTAGACGAAGTCTGCCTCGAAGGGCAAGTCGTGGGCGCCGGAGGCACCGTAGTCGTAGCCCTCGTCCGAGCCGCCACCGGTGACGTCGAAGTACACCAGGAGGTCCGAAGTGGACAGGTCGAGGCCGTCAATGGCCACGTACAGGTCGTCGTTCTCCGTGTAGGTCACGTAGAAGTTCTCGGTCAACTCGCCGGGCATTGCATCGTCAGACGGGTTCAGCTCGGAGCCAATCCAGTCGGCGTTGTCGCCGTCAACGGCCATCGCGTCGGACTGGAAGTCCGGCGAGATGTAGGCCGCACGGAGGCCGTCGGTGCTCACGATGGAGACGCCGACCTCAGAGGTGACGGGCGCGCTGAGGTGCGAAGCAGCGATGTCGAGGAGGTTGGCCTCGTCGATCATCGTACCTGCGGGCACAACGAGCTTCGACGGGGTCAGGTCCTGACCGATGGAGGTCACCATCGCGCCTTGGTCCAGCTCAATCTCGGTCGTAACCGTGGAGGTCCAGGTCAGGTTCTCGATCTTGCCGACCGAGTCCGACACGAAGACACCGAGCGTGGAGCTCACGTCACCCATGTTGTAGCGGAAGTCCGTGTTGAGGATCTCCATACCCACCGAGCCGGTGAGGTTGACGCAGTACATGAGCGCCTCACCGCTGTCCTCCACAACGAGGCCGACGCCAGAGGCGCCACCGTCGAGGTCAGCGTAGTTGATCAACAACTGCGTGTCGTATGCCGAGATACCTTCGCTGCCGCCAGCAATCGTGGCGTAGTCAATGACGCTGAGGGTACCCGCATCAGACTCCACACCGGTGTCGAAGCCGGAGATGGTGGTGCCGCTGAGGGTCACCGAGTCACCGCTGGTGGACACAACACCAGAGGTGCTGGCTTGGTCCCCACCAACGAGCTCAGAGTTCTCGTCGATGAAATCGCAACCGTCGGTCACGATGGCGTCGGTCGGCACGGCGACGAAGTTGTCGGCCATGTTGATGCCCGTCCCGGTGCAGTCCTCAACGAGGATACCGGTCGTCGCAATCACCGTCGAGCCTGGGCTCATCGAGATGTCGTTGCCGCTGATGACGGGGCCGGAGACACCGCTCTGGGCCGACGTGTAGTAGGCATCGAGGGTGATACCGCCGTCGCCCCAACTGTCAGTGACGTCGATGGTGTAGGTCCCAGCGTCCGTGTAGGTCGCCAGAGGCTTGTATCCCGTGTTGGAGCTGAAGGTGTAGGTGCTCCACGAGTCCTTCGTGCCGTCGGGCTTGGTGATCTCGAGGGAGATTTCGTAGCCCCAACTGTCGGTCTCGATGTCGATCACGAGGGTTGAACCGTTGCCGACGAAGTTGAAGGTGCAGCTGTCGCTGTAACCGTAGTTGCCGGAAATCTCACACAGGTCCGTGGTGGTACCCACGGGCTGTGAAGCCTCGGACATCAGGATGCCCGTGGAGGCGTCGACGATCACGTTGTCCATGATGTCGCCGTATCCGCCGTTGGCGTGAATGCCAGCGTAGGAGTTGCCTGGTCCATACATCTCGTTGTCGCTCACTTCGAAGCCCTTGATGTCGTTCAGGTAAATGCCGTCTTCGGTGAATCCGCGGATGGTGTTGCCCGAGATCGTGAGATCTTCGATGCTGCTGTCCCATGCCGAGATCGCAGAGTCAGCGCCACCCGTGTTGTTCATCACGTTGTCAACGACCATGGCGCCTTCGACGCTCGAGCTTGGGTAGAAGCGCACGTCAGAGATTTCGCCACCGTCTTCGAAGGTGTTGCCACGGATGGTCACGTTGTCCGCCCCAATCTCGTTGGAGTTGTGGCTCCAGTAGTAAGGCGAGCGCACCATCTCGATGCCGACCGCACAATCGTTGAACGTGTTGTTCTCGATGATGTTGCCGTCACCGCCGTAGAGGCGCATGCACATGTCCTGGACCTGAATCGCGTTGTTCAACGGAGACCAGCCCTTGTAGTGGGAGATGGTCGAGTTTCGCACGTTGAAGAAGTTCAACTCGTAGTTGGAGTAGTAGCCGTAGCCGATAGCACCAACGATGGATGCAATCCCGCTGAACTCCGTGTTGTTGGCGTCCAAGTTCATGGAGTAGTAGGTGTAACCGAAGTTGATACCTGCCAACTCACCGTCGTCGTTCAGGGACATGCCCTGAACCGTCGAGTCGTGCATGTAGACGTTGACTTCGCCGTTGTACCGGGGGTACACGCGCGAGAGGTCGTTCGTGGCCCAGGAACCGGTCCAGATCAGCGTCGTGCCGTTCCACTCGTAGGTGTCGCCGTCGAGGTACCAGTTGGGCGCGTCAACCATGACAGCCTTGCCGGTGAAGTCGGTGCCATCCACAGAGCCGTAGTAGTAGCCGTGCTCTTCGAGGCCGTTGTTGAACACACGGCTGCCGCCCGTCGAGGACCAACCGTTCGCACAGCGGTTGACGTAGTTGTAGCTGGAGGAAGTGAAGTAGTAGCACACGCGGTGGTCGAACTCGTCGATGAGCTCCACGGTCTCAGCGTTGCCGCTGTTGTCGCTCAGGCTGACGGCTTCCTCAACGTAGCGGAAGTCGGCGTTGCTGTCGCTTGCGGAGTTCCAGTAGTAGTCCACCATGGCCACAGAGGACACGCTGTATCCGTTGAGGTCGATGTTGTGCAGACCCGCGGCGTCGACGTTGATCGACGTGAAGGTCAGGTCCTCAGCAACACCCGTGGTGCCCGTTGTGCCGGACGAGGCCGTGGCGCCTTCCGCGTTGCGGAGGACAACAGCGACGTCGGACACGCCGACAGCGCCGTTGCCGTCGCTTTGGTCGGCGGTCATGGTCACGTCGAGTTGACGCATGCGGTTGAATTCACCAGATCCGGTGACGTCCACGCTCGTGCTGTCCACGGTTCCTTCGATGAAGTCAACCACGGACGAACCGCTGATCTTGAAGTCGTTGGAGGTGNTGCCCATCGTCGAGTCGACGAAGGTGAAGCCACCGCTGCCCGCAAGGTCGAAACCGACGTTGTTGCCGCTGAAGNCAACGGAATCGTAGCTCAGATCCTTGGTGGTGCTGGGGCCGAACTTCATGGCTGCACCGGCGCTGTTGGNCACGGTGCCGGTGAAGTCNCCGCCGAAGTCCTTGACGTAGTACATNCCNGCCACGGTCTGGGAATCCAGATCCATGTTNTCNAGGTCCATGCTNCCNGCAGCNCCGTTNGCCACNAGGACACCGTAGTCGCCACCGTTNACGGTGANGCNNTCGGCGCTNGCCATGGTNGAACCGTCAACCATGATACCGGCGTCGTTCGGNCTGTTGANCTCNACGGTGTCGAGGTGNCCGGCGGCGAAGTCGCCACCGATTTCCACACCGANGTCNGCGCCGTTGATGGTGCCGTCCTTGAACAGAGGCGTACCGGACTCGCGCTTGTAGTCNCCGAGGTCCGCNGGGTCGTTGCCNGCNCGGGCCACGAACTCNTANCGGTCCTGGTAGTTGTTTGCACGGTTGTGCAGGACGTCGATGTACATCGTTGCCGAGGTGAGGTTGCTGGCGGAGATGTCCACGATCGGGAAGGTCACGCGAGCACCTTGGCCGCTGCTCATGTAGTACGAGTAAGCGTAGTCCACGCAGACGTTGTAGTTGTTCGTGCCGACGAGACCCTCGGGCGGAACCATCACGCCGCTCCATCCGGCCCAGCTGTAGGTGCCGAAGCCCCAGTAGTGGTACGGGTAGTAGGCGTAGGAACCGCTGGGCGTCACGCCCTCGATGTTCTCCCAGTTGAAGCCGAACGCTGCGGGCCTGNTGTAGTAGTTGGGGTACGAACCGGANTGTCCGGTGAAGTACCAGTAGACACCAGTGGTGCCCCAGCCGCCGTAGAAGGTGTTGCCGACACGGTTGGGACCGTAGTCAACGCCGTAGTAGTTGCAGTCCCACTGTGGGACACCACCGTCGCCACCTTGGTAGGTGCCAACATCGCCGACGCCCTCGTTGGGGTCGTTCGAACTGTACGGGTAGTAACCTGTGTCACCGGCGCTGATGTTCCAGGTGTTGCCGTTGTTGTCGGTCAACTCCATGCGGTAGCGGTCGGTGATGAAGTAGTACTTGCTCGTCCAGTAGTTGTAGTACGGGTGGGCGTTGCCACCGGCGTAGATCGAGTTGGCGCCCACCTGGAGGTAGTCGCTGTTCCCGATGAAGGCCGAGAGGTCGATGTCGTAGGTCTGCCATCCCGTGCTCACGCCAGCGAGCGACGGGGAACGGTAGATGGTGGGGAGGCTCATGCCACCCTCCATGTCCACACCGACGGTGTTGTCGGTTGAGGTGAAGCCGTCGATCTGAGGCGCGGCGTTCTTCGACATGATGCCCACAGCACCGTTCTTCACCACGATGTTGTCGATCGACGCAGCGGATCCTTCAACCCAAAGCGCCGTACCGGTGTTCGCGGTGTTGATGATGGTGGAGTCGCTGATGCTGACGCTGCCGCGGTCGATCTTGACCGTGGCCATGTCGTCGTCCGAGGCTTGTGCGCCATAGACTTCAGCAGACTCGGAGAGCACCAAGGCACCGTCGGAGCCAATGTAGAGCGCCGACATCGTGGTCGAGTCTTGGTGGAGGTCCTTCAGGACACCACCGGCAACCGAGAGCGTACCGTCAGCGACGTCCAGACGGACGCCGTAGGAAGAGCTCTGGGCCTTGATGGTCCCCTTGCCGCCCGTGTCGGACGAGACGTTCACGACCAGCGAACCGCCGTTGCTGATGGTCAGCACCGGGCTGCTCGTCGCAGACGCGTCGACGGTCATCACGGAACCCATCATGACGAGGGTGCAGCCGTCGATGTCCAGATCTGCGGACAGCCTCATTGGGAAGCTGTCGAAGAGGTAGACACCTGGGCTAGACTCAGCGCCTTGGAAGGTCTGGTTGTTGGCCATCCATGTGCAGTCCATGTTGGGCTGGTCAAAGTTGATCGGAGCGGGTTGCAGGAGCAACTCGATCTGGTCACCGAAGCCAAAGCCACCGGTGGGGTACCACGCAGAGGTCACTTCGGTCTCGTTCTGGCCGGCGGCACCCCATCCGAAGATGTTGTGATCGCCGTAGGCGTTGCCGTCGGAGTCACCAGAGATGACCCACGCTTCAGCCATACCCGTGGTGTCGGTCTTGGCGACACCAACCTCGAGGAGAGGGGTGGCTGGGGAGGACGTGGTGTCCATCACGGTGGTGCGGACGCTGTGGCCCGACTTGTACACCTTGGTGACGACGTTGTTGATCAGAGCCTCACGGTACAGGGACACCTGCGCGAGACCACCATACCAAACGGTCGCGGAGGACGAAACGTCCACCGGACAGCTGGAGGTGTCACCGCTCGCGTCAGCACAGTCAGCAGAGCCCGTGCCGTCGTCGTAGCTGACGTCGATGAGCACGATGTCGCTGTTCGACGAGGCCTTGGCGAGGTAGTTGCTGCTGCCGTCAATGTCGCTGGAGGTCACTTCGACCGAAGCCAGGGTGATCTCGGAGTTGCGGCCGTAAACGGCATCCACGGACGAGTCGTCGTGGTCGATGGTCGAGCCCTGCTCCATCACAATCGTGTTGGTGGCCGAGGTCGAGAAGCTGTACAGACGGCTGACGTCCGCGTTCTCGAGGATGAGGCTCCAAGCACCGCCGTTGATGGTCAGGTCACCGATGTCCAGGTTCTTCCAGATCTCGGTCTCGGTGTGCGTCGTGGTGCCGGAAATCGACACGTCGCCCGCCGTGATGTCCTCAAAGACGCCGAAGTGGATGCGCTGCATCGTGATGTCGCCGGACTCGACGTTCATCATGACCGCGTCATCGCCCACGGGGCCCACAGTGGAGGAACCCCAGCCGTTGGGGGTAATCCACAGGTCAGCGCTGCCGAAGTCGACGTCGTCCATGTACATGCTGGAGACGGCGTTGAAACCGCTGTTGGCGTAGTCTGGCACGCTGACGTTGTAGAGGTGCACGTCGGCGTTGGTGCCGTGCATAGCGTCGATCGCCACACCGGTCTGGCTGCCGGAGTTGCTGACGCTCACGTTGGAAACGGTCACGTCCTGCAAATCGACGTCGATGAAGTTCACGTAGGAGTTCGTGACGGTGACGTTCTCGACGAAGAGGCTACCCGCGGTGGAACCTGGGTAGTTGACGATCGCGCCGCCCCAGGACTGTCCGTTGGTGTTACAGTTCTTCAGAGAACCTTCGCGCAGAATGGCGACGGTGTCCTCAGCGAAGTTGAAACACGCATCGTCCGCGCCGTCCACGGCGAAGTTCGTCATCTCGACGACCGTGCCTTGGCCCGAGCCGTGCTTGAAGGCCGCAGCGACGTTCGTGAAGGTCACGTCGTTCATGGTGAAGTTGCCCACGTTAGCGTTGGTGCTGGGGGAGCTGCCGTGGCGGCTGCCCGCAGAAATCGCGGCATCGCTGGTGTTGCGGAAGTCGACGTGAGAGAACTCGTGTCGGTCATCGGTACCGGTGGTGCACGCGGCGGTAAAGGCCAAGCCCTTCCATTCGCCGCCAGCCTGGCCCTCGAAGGTGACCGGGTTGGCTGCGTTGCCGTTGATCTTCATCTCATCGCACGTGCCGTCGAAGGAGATACCCTTCCCGCTGGCCACCTGGACCACAACGCCGGGCTGAATCGTCAGGTCGGCGGAAACGGACAGGTAGTCGTTGCTGGGGTTGATGCGAATCGGGCTGTCGTCGATGTCCCACGTGGTGTCCGTGGTGATGTCAGCGTCAATGTCCGTACCCTTGCCGTTGTAAGGCATGGTGCGGTAGCGGACGCTGCAGTCGATCGCCGTGTTGTCGTAGCAATAGTAGGAGGTGTAGTAGCCCCACCATGGCGCAATCGTGCCGGGGCGCGACGCCGAGTTGCCCGAGTAGGGCATGGATGGGAAGTTGCTGCTCCACGTGGAGACACCGCGCTCGAGGCTCGTGGCTCCGTTGTCGATGAAGTACATGTAGCCCTGACGGCCCAAGCGGATGCGGTCGTTCGAGTCGCTGCCCTCGTAGAGGGTGCCGAAGTACTCGAAGTCGAAGTCGTCGGGCATGTCGATGTTCGCGTTGCAGCTGTTCTTGTAGGTGTTCCAGTAGAAGCTGTAGGCGCAGTAGTAGCCGTACGGCGTACCGCTGCTGCTGCCGCTGAGCGCCGTGTCGTAGTTCTTGATCTCGGTCAGGCCTGGCGAGAAGGCCTCGTGGCCGTTGCTCGTCGAGGAGGTGTGCATGCGGTAGTTGGACGTGAACGGGTTGGATCCGTAGAGCCATCCGTTGCCCTTCTGCAGGGTCTCACCCTTCGCACGGGTCTGGTCTTGGTACCCCGTCACGGAGTAATCGACGTAGACCTGACAGCCGGTGTCGTACTTGAACTCGAATTCGTTGGTCACGTCGTAAAAGACAACCTGGTAGGTGCACAGGTACGAGTTGGTGTACCCCATGTCGTGCCACTCGACGATGAACATCTTGTTCGGGTCACCGACTTCGAAGGTTGAAGCCGTGGTCTGAACGGAGTTCGGCGTGGTCACGTCGGTGGAGACGTCTTCGGCCGTGATGTAGTACTCGATGTAATCGGATGTTTCGAGGTTTGTGATGTCGGCCGACCAGTCGCAAGTCGCCAAGACACACTGCGTGGTGGTCTTGCCGACGGGGGTCATGATCTGGGACATCGTGGAACCGTTGTTCACGCTGTAGTAGAGGGTCGGGCCCGTACCGGCCGTGGTGCTGACGTTCAGGCCAGCAGGCGGGGAACCGCCGTCGGCGATGGTCGCGGTCACGGTGCGCGAGCGGGCGTAGGAGTCCGCGAGCGAGGTGTGGGTGATCGTCGGCGCGTAGGTGTCGGGCTCGGGTGCGATCTTCATCACGTCGTAGGTGACGGCGGAGCCGGCACCGGTGCGGGCGTAGTAGCCTGCGCCGAGCGCGAATCCGTTCCACTTGTAGTTCGCGTTGTAGACGTAGTAGTAACCGGAGGAACAGCTTGGGCTGCCGGAGGAGGAACGCAGGAAGTGCGTCCAGCCGTTGGTACCCGTGCACACGACGTTCTGGCCGGTGCTGGAGTACGTGGCGTTCCACGAGTAGCCAGCGAAGTCGCCGGTGATGTCACCGGGGACGACGTAGCGGTGAGCAGCGCTGTAGCCGTAGGTCGAAACCTGGGAAGCGGTGCTGCCACCAGACAGCGGCTCTTCGATGCTGGTCTCGTCACCGATACCGACCATGGCGAACTCGTCGCCGTCCCAGAGGAAGACGAGGTTCATGCCCGGGCCGTCGTCGGCCGAGATGCTGAGGAAGCCACCGTTGTCGTCGTCGAGGTACACCTTACCGGGGCTGGAACCGCCGGTGTTGTAGGACGAGGTCGCGGGGTAAGTGGAGGTCTGCCACTGCACGATCCAGTTGTTGTAGAAGTAGTTGGAGCTGGCCGAGCCCGTGTAGAAACATCGGCTGCTGCCCGTGCCACAGTCGGAGGTGTCGAACTCGAAGTAGTACTCCTCGCTCTGGTCGAAATAGCTCATCTGGCGGTCAAAGAACTTGGTTGGGCTGAACAGGTTCGTCGCGCTGACCTCGGTGGTCAGCTGAACCATCTTCTTCGCGTCACCGGCGTTGTTGATGTCGTCAACAAAGAACCAGTAGGGCGTCGGCGTGGTCTGAGAGCCGGTCAGCGCGGGGGTGTACCCCTCGTTGGGGTCAGAGGCGCCGGTGCTGTCGACGTTCAGGTCCTGATACCACCAGTAGTAGGTCACGTAGTCACCTGCAGTGATGTCAGCGGTCTGGGCCTTGAACTGGCAATCTGGGCTGGAGGTGCTGCACGTGCCGATCGTCGTCGCGGCAACCGAGGTGTAGCTGCCGTTGTTGATGGCGTAGTACAGGGTTGGCTCGTTTCCGCTCGTGGTGTCGATACCGGAGCTGTCGGACAGGCCGAGGAAGAACGTGCGCTCGCCCTCGATGTACGAGGTGATGCCGTCGTACTCACCGAAGGTCGCCGTCGGTGCGTCGGAGTCCGTACCGCCCGAGTAGGTCAGGGCGAGGTAGTTGTTCGAGGAACCGCTGGTGTAGGCGTAGGTGTAGACGTACTGGCGGGTGTTGGAGTTGGTCCCCGAGGTTCCGATGAGCGAGTTGTCGAAGGTCTTCGACAGGCCGACGCTGGACGTACCGTTGAGGGCGGACCAGATGTAACCGGCCTGGGTCGAGGACGAACAGGACGTCGTACCGGTCGAGTCGCAGAAGACTGCGGTCTTCCAGCCGGTGCCGTGGTCGCTCTCGGAGAAGTCGACTCCGGGGGAGTGCACAGCGGAGACGATCATCGCCCTCTGGGCCGTGCCGCCGTAGCCGCTGGTCAGGTAGGAGGTGCTGATGGCGCCGCTGCAGGTGGGGGAGCCCATGCTGTAGCCGCTGTAGGTTTGGTAGTAGTAGTAGCCGCTGGTTGGCGCGCTGCCGGTCGCGGACGTTGCTGGGCGCGTTGTTCCGCAGTCCTCCATGATCTTGACGTCGAAGTCAACCATGCTGTTAGAGAGGTAGGAGTAGTGGTAGCTGACGTATTCCTTGTACTCGATCTTGTCCACGGAAGCACCGGTTGGGAGGGCGTTGCTGCTCGAGAAGGTGAACTTGTGCCAAGGGGTGTAGAAGAAGTACGGACGGAAGGTGCTGCTGCTCTTCCCGTTGTACGAGTTGTGGTACATGTAGCGGTAGTTGCTGTTGTAGCAGTTGTTGTAGGACACGTAGCAGTAACCGCCGCCGGCGCTCGTCACGCTGAGCGTGGGATCAAGCCCGAGAGGGAAGACACGCTCATCGTCGAGCAGCCAAGAGGTCTCGACCGCGGTGGTCAGGAAGACCATGGGGCCTTGGCTCATCACGAAGAAGGTCCCGAAGTAGGGCTCTTCGACGCCGGGCTCGATGACCATAGGAGCGGGAATCTCGGCGTACAGGTCACCGGTTTCCACGTTGCGGATCTCCAGGTGGCCGTCGGTCTGAACGAGGTCGGACCCGACCATGACCTCGCCGCTGTAGAGGGCGTGGCCGGCAGGGAGGCGCATGGCTTCGGTAAAGCCGAACCAGTGGGCGCCCTCATCGAGGATGGGGCGCTCGCGGATCACGAGGTTCTGCTTCACCTGGAAGGTGTTGACTTCGTAGTCGAGGTCAAAGCCTTCCGCAAGGGGGTAGCGGATGGTGTTGCCGCCCACCGTCACCTCAGAGGTCGCAGGAGGCGCCTCGAAGGGGGTGTGGCTGGTGCCGGATTCATCCATCACAACGAGCATGGGGTTGAGACCCGTCAGGATCGCATCGTCCCACTCGCTGGGCTGAATCACAACACCGTTGGCAACTTCCGCCGAGAAGGCGGTGTTGAAGGTGTTCTCGACAACTTCCCAACCAAAGGCCGTGGCCTTCAAGTTGAGATCGATGTCACTCCACGTGCCATCGTTGTCGTAGTGGATGGGCTGGTCCGAGATCATCTGCGTAAAGGTCCCGTCCGCGTTGCGGAAGGTCTTCATGTTCGCATCTCGGGCGCCCACGACTTCGCTGCTGTCAGCGAAGCCGTAGTCCACAGGTTCCAGTTTCTCGGGCTGCGCGAAGACATCGTCTTCGGCAACCTGGTTTTGCTCTGCCGCCATGACGCTGTCATCGATGGGGTTCCCCACGAGACCCGTCATCGGGGTCAGGGCCATCAGCAGCGTGAGCAGCACGGCGATGCCGATGCCACCCATAGCGGTCTTCTTCTTGTTCGTCATTCCCAACATTGTCATTCACCCCATACGGACTGTATGCATTGCATCTGAGGTTCTGTATCGGTTATAGGCATTGGGGTACATGTGCTTTGAACACCCAGATTGGGGGGTTGTGGAGAAACGATAGCCTGCGGACCGATTGAGCCACCATTGGTACGTTCCTTTTGTTGAATTGCGCCTCTCCCGAGCCCCGTCTACATTGGGTCAATCATGGCAACGTGTTGTGTTCTCAACACGGTCAGCCCTGTGGATTTGGCCGCGAAATCAGATCCAAAATCTAACAACTCGGTCGTTGACCATAGTGACGCCGTTGAAAGAACCGGAATTCGCCCTCAACACGCCGNCNCGNGNNTGGTGATNNCCCCATTCCNTCGGGATGGCCNAGANGCATNAGCCAANCTTCAGCGGNAGCGCCGTGCTNTGGCCGGNTNTTTCGCAGGTGGGAGCTTCCCGCCCCCTGGTGAGGCATGAGTGATGCATCACGATGCTGTGCAGCAGCACATCTGAGCGTGGAGTCAATCCACGCTCGAGGGAGTCTTCACCGCAAAGCAGGGTGGTGACTCCACGTTGGAGGGGCATCCGGCATGCTGACGCATGCCGGATGCCCACAGGCCAATGCCCCACGGGCTTGACCTTGGGGCNGGTTCTGGAATCAGTAATCCCAGTCCTTGTCGTCGCCGCCGCCGCCACCGCGGGTGACGATGATGGCGCCAACCACGATCGCTGCAACCACAACGCCGCCAATGGCGGGCAGGGTCCAACCGGGCAACTCGCTCTCGCCACTGACGTCTTCGCCAACGGTGCCGTTGCCGTCATCCGTGTTGGTGAAGTCCGCGTCGCGGCGGTACTGGGCCGAGGCGTCGCCTTCGTTCGCCAGCTTGCTGTTGCCGAGGTCATCGACGGCCACACCGACGAAGTGGTAGGTCTCCGTGCCCGTGAACGTGGGCTGTGCAATCTCAACGGTGTTCTGCGTCAGAGCAACGGTGGTGCACTTGTCACCGGACGTGCGGATGTTCGCCTTGTCGGTACCGTAGCAGATGCGCCAGTTTGCCACATCGCTGTCGTCGCCAACGGACGTCCAGACGACGGTGAAGGAATCGCCGTTCGCTGGGGCGGTGATGCTGGTGATGGACATCGCGCCGTCACCGTCAACCTCAGAGTCTGCCGTGACGTTGCCAAGGCCGACCTGCTGATCGTTGCACAAGCGCTCCGCGGTGCACACCTTGACCGAGATGGTGTAGACGGTCCCGTGCGTGGTGAAGGTACCTGGACGGGTGTAGGTCTTGACGTCAGACTCGAAGGCCTCCACAAAGGAGTTCATGCANTCGGCGTCCCCAGCAACGTCACAGATTTCGAGCAGGAAGATGTCGCCGAGNGACATGGTCTCNGANGCNNCAATGTCCCAGTTCACAATCAACGTGCCGCCCTTTCCTGCCGCAGCAGAGAACGCGGTGATGCCCACGGTAGGCGNNTCAGCGAGGTCAAGCGCACCGCCGAAGAGCACGAACTTCCCGGCGCTCAGGGTGTCCTCGTTCGCGGGCAGGTCCCACGTGAACACGCTCATGGTTGGATCAACAGTGCTGTCTTCAGCCGTGTTGTCAATGAGCTGNTACATGCTGCCTTGGTTGAACCAAATGCTGCCTTCTCCGTTGAGGAGAGACTTGGGGACCGTGAAGGTCATGCTCTGGCTCAGCACGCCACTGGCGGCGAGGGAACCGAGTTGTGCATCGGGGGCGAAGTCGATGACCGCCACCGAATCGTACTGTCCGGAGTAGCCGGGGAGTTCCATGCCGGTCACACCNGTGCTCGCGTCNGTCGCGGTGATGGTGTAGGGCGTGATGCTCGAGTACTGCAGCGCGTAAGCCACCGTGATGCCGCTGTCGGCCGTGGTGGACTCCGCGGTCACGTCGTTCCAAATGGTGAGGTCCATGTATTCCGANGTGGAAGCGCCGTTGTCGTCGGTCACGGTCACCTTCACGCGAGGAGCGGGCATGTACTCGGGCAGGATCTGGAAGGTGCACTGTGCACCGACAGCACCCACTCCACCGCACATGCCGAGGTCGTTGTCCACGCCACNGACTTCGACGGCCCAGGTGTAGGTCAGGCAGTCGCCGGCCACACAGTCCACGTCGAAGGCGAGCACGTCAAACTCGAGCGGTGCTTCCTGAGACACGACGAGATCACCGGTGTTGAACATCGTCATCGAGAGCACGCTGGGTTGGTTGTTCACCACATCGAGGTTCATGACCTTCCGGTTGTTGGAGGCCTTCTCGTCCGTGACGGCGGTGTCGAGACGCTCAGCGGTGGTGTCCCACACGCCGAGGAAGTTCAGGTCAGCCTCGAAGGTGTATTCTCCGACCGTCAGCGCGTTGTCGTNGTTGAGCATCACGCAAGCGGAACCGAAGATGTCAGCCTCCTGAGGGGTTCCTTGGCCGTTGTGGGTGCCAAGGAACTTGTGCATGTAGGCTGGAGCGAGGCCGGTGGGGCACTCGTCNGCGTTGTAGGTGNTTTCCGTACCGTCAGGCGAGGTCACGGTGAACACCACGTTCCAGTCGACCATCTTGCTGATGTCGGAACCGAAGTGGCCAACGCTGGCGTGGAGGAGGGTGGTGCCCACGCGCAAGTCGAGGTCCATGCCGTCCTGAATCACCGAGGTCGGTTCACCGGAACCGTCAGCGCTGTAACCTTGAGCAACGGAAAGGGTCTGAAGGCGGATGTCGTGGAAAAGGGCGCTGAAGCCGTAGATGTCATCGGAGTCCGTGCGCGAGTAGTCGTCGTTGGTTTCGAGGTACTCGCACCAGTTGTCGCTGGTCAATTCAACAGGTGGCTCGGCCGCGGGGTCATCGATCCACGATTCCGCACATGAAGGGTCTTGACCATACATCGTGTGGTCAACAACACGTGCGTCGATGCTGTAGCCTCCATCACCTGGGGTGACCGTCCCGGTCATGGTCCAAGCGGTTTGGTAGGCCAGGACCGAGCGCGAAGCGTCGGTACCGGTGTCGGTGGTGGTGTTGCGGTAGATTTCAACGGTCTGTGCGTTGCCGGCCACGACAAGCCATTCCTCACCGTCGGCNCCGAGGTCGAAACCACCGCCGCTTGCNGCGTCAAATCCGTCGAGTTCAACGCTGACGTTGACCTCGCGTGGGTTGAAATCTTGGCTGCCATCAGCGGTGACGGTCAGCAGGAACTGGCGGGACTCGGTGCCCGTTCCAACCGCGCGGTCGCCTTCTTCGCAGACGCCGGCACCGTCGGTCCAGCAGAGGTCGACCTCAATGTCCGTGTAGTCACGCACGACGACGTAGATTTCCTCTTCGTCGTTCGCAGGGTCGGTGTCTTGGTCAGAGTCGACGGAAACCACAACGAGGTACTCACCAACGCCGGGGGTCCACGTGATGTCCGCGCCACCGCTGGTGAGGGTGGCTGCGCCACCTGTGTAGATGGTGTTGGCCGCGAAGGACGTCTCGTCGCAGGACGCAGCTTCATCGCANACNGCCACGTCGTTGGTCCACGACAGGGGCTGGCCGGAGGAGTCCTTGGCTTGGAGGCCGCGGGTCTTGGTGGAATCGGTCAGGTAGATGTCCAGAGAGTACGTCATGTCCTCCACATCACCGGTACCGATGTTCTTCATGACCACCTCAAAGGTGGTCGATTCACCGACGAGCAACTCGTCACGGCAGCCTGCCGCCGTACAGGTGGTCTCAGACGGCTGGGTGATGCCGAGGATGTCGACGTCTGCGCCCGATCGAGCGCTGGTCTGNTCGACGGTGTCTTCGGTATCAAGTTCGTTGGTTGGNATTCCCGCGAGCAGGCTGGCGAGCAGCAGCGTCACGAGGAGCATGGTGGTCATGTTTCGCATTAGGGTCCCTCCACAATGTGGCTATTACCACCCATGCTTCGCGCCGTATATATAATATGGGACGAGTCAAAATCCAGCATGAATGGACTGCTGCGAGGAAATTATCATCATTCAAGTGAACGAAGCGCCTCCGCTGGAGGGATTCTGGTCGCACTTCGAATCGGTCCGAAAACAGCAGCGCTCACGAGCACCATGCCCCCGAGCAGAACCGACAGGGCGCTGCCCCAAGGGAGCGACAGTTCTGCCCCTTGTTCAGCCCACAGGGCCGCATGCAAGCGGACATGAAACATCATGCCGATGACCGCTCCAACCAGCAGACCGAGCCCCCCGGTCCAAGCCACTTCACCGGCGAGGGTTTGCCCGATGCGTTGCCTTGTGACCCCAATCGCTCGAAGCAACCCAATGACGTGAGTCCGATCTCGAACCGCGCGCGCTGTGACCACGCCGATACCGAGCAGACCAACGCCCAGGCCAAGGGCAAGGTAGGCTTGGAAGATGGCCAAAATGGCCAACACAAGACCCTGNACNAGAAGGATGTCGTCCACGATGAGGGTCACCAGNACGCCTTCATCGGCCAAGGCCTCATCCAGTGCNTCCGAGACACCGGCAGCGNCACGACGCTCCCCCTCGCTTTTGCCCGGTGGGACGTCGACGTCCTGAGGATCGTCATCCAACACCTGNGACGATGGGTCCACTGAGACGTACACCCGCGTGATGGCTCCGTCATAGCGTTCCTCAACCAAGGACTGGTTCGCCCACACGCCAGGCGAGAACGCCAGTGAGGACTGAGCCAAAAATCCAGCAACACGTACGGTTTTTGCCGTTCCGGGGTCCGATGGGGCAATCAGGTCGAATTCCTGTCCGAGCTTCAGCGGCAAGACCCCAACCGCAGCACCGTCCGTGCTGGCCTCAAGTCCAAACGAGGCGTCCANGAGGACCCACTCATCGTCCAAGAGGACGCGAGTCCACACCTCTTCTTCCGTGGACCCCAAGCCCTCGTCCCAGACATACAAAGGAAGACCGCCATGCATGGCGAAGGCCTCGTCCGCTCCTCGAAGCACGTACGGTACAGGATCGTTTTGACCGTCGTCAAGCACGACCACGGCCCTCGACACGGCAGCGACCGCGTCGATACGCTCCGCTTGTTGCGGTACNAGCCCCCACGCAGCAGGGTCGGTGCCCACCTCGANGGGGGCGGAACGGCTTCCTGACAGGAGGATCTCAAAATCNCCTTCCGACTCCTCAACAAAATCCCCAGAAACAGCGGCGAAGGAACTGGTGTAACCGCCAAGGACGACCACNGCGAACACCGTCACGGCGAACATGGACATCACCACCGCCGTGCGCAAGGGTTGTGCGACGGGATGGGCAAGGGCCAAGCGGCCCACCAGCCGTGGGCTGCGGCCACGAGCCGCGAGTGCACGAAGCGCGCGAGGGATCACCGTCACCAAGACGATGACGCCCGCCAGCACCTGAACCAAACCCAGCACGAGCATGCTGACCTCGTCGAAGGCCGTCTGTGCCCGAATCGGGTCGAGCGACTCCGGCCACCATGACCACACGAGCAGGCCNAGCGACGCAACNCCTGCGGAACGTGNGGGTGCAAGCCGCANCCGGGCTTCGNTTTGCGGACCATTCGACGAGCGCAAAGCGGGAATAATCCACAGGAGAATCAAGGACAAAGCGACGATGAGCCCGTCGCCGATCAACAGCCAACGCAGGCGAGCGAAGGGCGCGTCCAAGCCACCAAAGATCAGGGAAACAGCAGCGACGCCNGAGAGCCCAAAGGCAGCCGCAACGGCCACGAACACCGGCCACGGCAAGGCCTCTTGGACGCGGGTTCGTACACCACGAAGCGCGTGAAGAACGTCCAAACGGCTGGACCATTGCGNCGATGCGCCTAGGGTCGTCACCGCAATGACCGTCCCCCAGACGGCCCCCGCGACCACAGATGACCACGACCATGCGAAGGTGAAGGTGGTGGCCCCAACGGCACTGAAGGCAGAGGTGAAACCGAGTGCAACACCTCGACCGAGGACGACGCCGAGCAGACCGCCCAGTACACCGGCCAAAGAAGCGACCATGAGCCCCTCCATCAGAGCAGCACTTCGCGCATCGGCGCGGGTCAGTCCGACGGCCCGTAGCGTGGCCAATTCTTTGCGGCGCGCTTCAGCGAGCAAGACCACCACCGTCACGGCCAAGAGCACACCTGCGGCGATGGTGAATCCTCCAAACACAAGGAACATGCCGGAGAGCACCCCTGAGGAGGCTTCGGCTTGTTCAGCCGCCTCAACGCGCACGGGNCTCAACCCAAGCCCGCTGCTTTCGAGCGTCGCCATGTCGTCGTACCACGCCTCGACCGCACGGAGCAGTGCATCATAGCTCAGTTCCGAGGATTGGATCACCACCATTGAGCGGTCGCCTTCGGATGCCCCGGCGAGACGCACTGCGGTATCTGGATGAACCACGCCGAGAATGAGCTGCTCNAACTCCTCCACGCCGGTCAGGTTCACGTTCGTTGATGACGCGCTNACGTTCAGCCGGCTTCGNTGGCTGTCGCCCCAAGCCCANGGGACCGCGCCGGCGACCCATACCTCGTCCGCATCGGTCAGGTTGAGCAGATCGAACGCCCCGCTGAGCACCACCTCGTCGTCGCTCACCTCCAACCCGTCATCGCCTGAAGCGGCGAGGAAAAGGACCGGGACACGCCCAAGGCCGTCGATTTCGGCGGCTTTCGGCAGGCGCATCTCGACGACATCACCGTTCTCGAGGTTCCAACCGATGAGGCGATCGCCCCCTGTGCACCACGCGAGCGTGCTGTTTAGACCGTCAACAACGCCGGTGTCCCCGTCGCATTCCGGCCCTTCAGCTGCGCTTTGGTTTCGGGGGCCACGCGNACTGGGAGGCGACTGGCCTTCGAGGNCCCAAACCTCCACGCCGNNNGCNTCCACTTGAACCCGGTGCGCTTGCCATCCAAACAAGCCCTCNGCGTGGAGGATGTGCGAGCCGTTCACCTCAGCCTCAANCACCATGTTGAGCAGTGGNTCGGGCACATTCACGCCCATCGGGTGCCGGTACACAGGCTCGGCACCCTCGCCTGANTCACGNGCACCGTAATGGGCCACGTGCAGGTCCGTGAGGTTACCTTCGACCACCACCGCGCCAACGTCGTCAGCTGACAACGCGTGCACAGGATCTTCACCGATGCGGGTCGCCCCTTCCGAGGGCAGGTCGGCCCGCATGACATGCAGCCCTTGGGGATGACCAAACCAACCTGTACCGTTCACGATGGCGTGCGCATCGAGCAATTCACCTTCGGGGACATACCACAGCGCGGGCGTGCCNGAACCAGCNACCTGGAAACCAGCGCCNGCCATTCCGACGTGCCAAAGTGCACCACCGGACCATTGCAGGTCNGTGATGTCAGCGTCGGCGAGCACGAGGGAACGATGGCCGTTGAGTTCCAACACNTCGATTGGCGCCTGAACAAGTTCGGACATGCTGGCTNCGCTTGCGAGCGTGCTCAGGTTGTCTCGGAAGGCNTCGACGAGCGCCGCTTCCAACCGCCCAAGGCCTGTTTCTCGTGCCACGGCAAGGGCGCCCGAAGCGGGTTCAAAGACGAGGCCATCCATACNGGCGGTCCACGCCAGGTCAATCACGTTCGCGAGGCGATTGTCCACGGACGCCCACGCCTCGCGGTCCTCGTACGGTACGCGTGCCGAGAGGTGGAGCGAGGATGCGCCTTCACCGGCCAGGGCCTCGAAACTCCCCATCGAGGTCATCAGGGCAGGTTGACCCANGCCGCCAATCGCAGCACCGGCATCGGATGGGACCACGGCATGAACGTGTACGACGCCTCGATGACGCACGACGCGTCCGTCTTCGACCGTGGTCCAACTGAGGTTGAGGNGGTCGCCGATCNCGACCTCCAGTTCCTCGGCAAGTTCCTCGGTGATGGCCGCCTCGTGACGACCGGTCGCGTCGGAGAGAAGCCCAAGCGTGGCGTAGGTCAATCCGCTGTCCGTCTCAAGCGGTGGCCACGGGTCCGGGTGGTCCTCGATCGTTGCTTGTGCGTACCAGCCCACAGAAGGAAGCGCACGCCCGGACGGCCCTTCG
The DNA here is from genome assembly GCA_002694585.1 of Methanobacteriota archaeon. Classification (GTDB taxonomy): domain Archaea; phylum Thermoplasmatota; class Poseidoniia; order Poseidoniales; family Poseidoniaceae; genus MGIIa-L3. Next base: position 13,799 of record NZMM01000045.1, on the reverse strand, counting down.
ATGGCCGTGGCAAGGGCACGTGTGGCCCGAATGCCATCGAAGAGGTCCATTCCTTCCGTGTCGGTCAANGCCATGGCTTCNGCCGCCACCTCGGCGAGGAAGCCGGCCTCAAGCAAGATGGGTTGAGCCGTCCCGGGGTCCCTTCCGGACAGGACCACGTCCGTTTCGGTCCACACTGCNTCGACTTGACGCTCCACCGTGGCGTCCANGCTGTCGCCGACCACCAGCGAGGAGGAAACGATGGAGGAGGAAACAATGAGCGCCACGAGCAGAAGCGCGGCTTGTTTGGGCCGTGCGCGGAGGCTTCGCACCGCAAGGCGGCCCACAAGCGCGCGACGAGGCCACAGCACCGTGGGAATCAACAACGACGAAGCCAGGCCAACCATGGCACCTGTGAGCACCGAAAGCACCGGGCCAAGGCCNAGCCAAACCAGCAGCCACGCCGTCAAACCCGCGTCAAGAGCAGGCCCGANGATCACCAAAAGGCTGGACCACANGGTACGGTCGCGTANNCCAAGGAGCGCGAACAGNCCGAAGAAGAGCCCGGCCAACACCGCCAGACCGACAACAAGGACGAGCATCACGCCTCCTCCGAGGCGTCGTCGAGGAATTGCCCGTCGCGCATGCGCAGGACACGGTCGCATCGGGCAGCGACGGCATCGTCATGGGTCACAATCAGGAAGGTCATGCCCTCTTCACGGCAAAGGGTGGACATCAGGTCAAGCACTTCGTTGCTGGTGACCGAGTCAAGNTTCCCCGTTGGCTCATCGCACAACACGATCGACGGGCGGTGCACCACGGCTCGAGCGACCGCGACGCGCTGTTGCTGGCCGCCGCTGAGCATCGCTGGGAGATGGCCTGCGCGGTCGGCAAGCCCAACCGATGCCAAGGCCTCGNGGGCNACTTTTCGAACGTCGTGTGCGGGTTGCCCGGTGAGAAGGAGGGGGATTTCGACGTTCTCGGTGGCCGTCAGNACGGGGAGGAGGTTGAAGGCCTGGAAGACGAAACCAAGCCGTTCCCCTCGCAACCTCGTNCGGCGGTCGTCGTCAAGGTCGAANAGTGAATCGCCTTGGATGAGCACCGTCCCAGCAGAGGGTGCATCCAAACCGCTGAGCACGTTCAGCAGCGAGGTCTTCCCGCATCCAGAGGGGCCGGTGATGGCGACCATTTCGCCTGCATGCACCTCAAGGTCCACGCCTCGAACGGCATCGACCCTGCCTTCTCCGCTTGGGTAGACCTTCCATACGCCGGCGGCGTGGAGGGCTGCGACCATGNNCAANAAGCCCCGAGTGCGTTTATCAAGCCGCGCCACAACCGCACCCCATGGGCCTCATCACGGTTCACATCCTCGCCTTCGGGCCTGCTGCTGAGCGGCTTGACGGCCGCCATCACGTCCGTGAAGTTGAGGCAGGCACCACGGCAGAAGGCCTCGCCATCGCGCTCGGCTTGGACGATTGGCTGGCCATGGGCATGGCGCTGGCCATCGGCGGGCAGCGGGTGGAGCGCGATGCTGTGCTCGAAGACGGCGTCGAACTGGCCTTGCTCCCCCCGGTCTCGGGCGGTTGATGCCGTTTCAACGCGAAGGCTTGAAGCGAACGAGCACCCACCACGGTCTGAGCAACATGGCATCCATCGGCGGCCCAGAGGTCCTGATCATCATCGTCGTGTTCTTTGTGCTCTTTGGCGCACGCCGCCTCCCNGAGCTGGCGAACGCCCTCGGTAGAAGCAAAGGAGAATTCCAAAAAGGGCTTCAGGAAGCCACATCGCTNCCACGAGAGGCACAAACCATCGCCGACCTCGAAGCGGGCGGCATGACCCCGGATGTGGCCCTCGTNGAACGTGCCAAATCCCTCGGGCTTGACCCGAGCGGCATGAGCCCCGAAGACCTGCAACGAAAGGTCGACGCGCTTGAGCAGGCCGAAGAGTGACCTCAACGCCGAGGGCGTTTCATCACCGTTGGGCTTCCGCANACGTCGCAGTCTGGACCGGGACCGTCCCGCTCACGTTTTGCGCTGGTGCTGACGTCATGCTCCTTGCCGCAGCCTGTGCACCGCCAAACCCAGGACCACTGCTGCTTGGCGCCACGTGTGGCCAGGGAACGTGCCTCAATTCCGGCCTTCATGGCCACGTTCTGAAGGCGATAGTCGTCGGTGACCAGNGGGCGTTTCAGGCCGAGGGACAGNGCCAGCACCTCGAGATCAACCGTTGAAAGGCGTGGCAAATCACCGGTCGATGCGGCCGCGGATGTGGCGGCTTCGANGTGCGNTGGACTCGGGTTCATCCACTCGATCTGNGCGGCCTCCACCAGCATNCGCCTCGACGGGGAGAGCCGCTCCAATTCATCGAGCTGCGTCGGGCAGCACACGCCTCCTGCCAGCCGCTCAAGCGGCCAATGAAGCAAAGCCGTGGTGTCGAGGACCGCGCCCTCCGCTCCGCCGGTCATGCCATTGGCTGGAAGCCCTCGTCCAAGAAGCACCCGCCTGCGAAGACCTAACGGTGAGGGCGCTCAGCGCCAGACGTGGCGTGGGAGCAGGCGGTCATCGACGCGGCCGACGCCGCAGGACTGCTCGGCTTGGCGCTGCTGACGTTCACAGAAGCCATCATTCACCCCATCCCACCGGATTTGCTCATCCTGCCTATGGCAGCCGCAGCAGATGGGTCAAGCCGCTTGTTCAGCATCTGGGTGGTGGCCACGCTCACCAGCGTGGCGGGCGCCATTGTTGGCTCGTGGCTTGGCGCCCGGGCTGGCCGACCGCTGCTGGTTCGGTTTCGGCAAGAGAAGAATTTGCAGCGTCTGGAGGTCCTGCTCGAGCGGCACGGAACCCTCGGGGTGCTTATCGCGGGTTTCTCACCCATCCCCTACAAAGTGATGGGATGGGCTGCTGGGATGGGGAAAATGGAGATGCGCCCCTTCGTGTTGGCCGGTATCGTCAGCCGCGGCCTTCGATTTGGTCTTGAGATCGTCCTGGTGGTTCGGTACGGCAACGCAGCCTTGGACGCCATTGGGTGGATCCTCGATCGCGAGATCCTCCTCGCCGTGGCCATGTTGGTGATGTTCGCTGCTGCATGGGCGGCTTGGCGCTGGTGGGAATCCCTGACCCCTGACGCCACCTCTGAGGAACAATGAGCGCGGCCCGCTCAGCCGAACGTTCATGAATGGAACTCAGGTCCGAGGGGTTAAGCTCGTGTGGTGTAGCCCGGCCCATCATTTCGGATTTTCATTCCGACGACCCGGGTTCGAATCCCGGCCCGAGCACTCTGATACGTTGACTGAAGCCCGTTCTTGGACGGCCAGCGACCTCAGCCTGATGCACATGGCCCTGCTCAGTTGGGCAAGAACTCGAGCATGACTTCACCGCGCTCTGTGATTTTCAACGTCGGTCGGAAGCCTTCGTGAGGGGTGTTTCGGATGGCCGCATGCAAGCGAACGCGCATCGCTTCGTCGATCAGCAGGTCCATCATGTCGTCCAATGGCGTGGCTTCTGGGGTCTCTTCATGCACCACTTCTGGTGCGACAGCCGACGCCTCGGTCGTTTCGCTGGATGCCTCAAAAGCGGCCTCCTCCGCCTCCTCGTCGTGAACCTCATCCTCGACCTCAATCGCGTCAAAGTCCGCCTGGCTGGTGACCGGCGCGGGGGCTTGCTCGAGCAAAGAGGTGGGGGCGGCTTGCACCGTTCCTCCGTAAGTCGCCCCACCTTGGACCATTTGCATTTGCATTTGCGTGGCTTCCAGCACGCCTGAGGGACCGCCCTGACGTTGGAGGTACAGGGTTCCAAATCCGAAAGCGATCATGCCGATGACGAGGAACAGGAGCGAACGCCAGAAACCGGCGTTGCTGCCTTCGATGGTCAGGGACAGACCAATCAAGGCGATCAAGCCACCGTAAATCCCGATGGCACGCTGCCATGATGCTCCGCCTGCAGCAAAGCCGTTGATGCCGAGGCTGAGGCAAATGAGGGCGATCAACAGGAGCCTGAAGGTCCACGTGTCTGCACCCGCGAACAGCATCAACACCGAAGCGAGCAGGTAACCCAATCCCAGAATGCCCATCGTGTCGCGTGAACGTTCCACGCCCGGAGCAAAGCCGTCCAACCAAGCGGTGACAGGATCGCTCCTGGTCATGCCAATCAGCAGCAACACTGCGGCCTCCGCACCGAGCACAACCCCGGAAAGGAAGGTGGTGTCTGCGGCGCCGTCCGTCAGGGTGTTCACGACCACGGCTGCGGCCAAGGCGTGAAGCACAGGGATGATGCCCAGTCGAACATCGGTGGGACGACGCAGAAGTTGCCGTGTCCCGAGCACTGCACCCGCGAGGTGACCAAGACCGAGCGCAAAGGTCGGCGTGCAGAGCAGCAGCACGATGCTGCCAACCTCGAGGGACTGGGTGATGTTGTGACGCCCCTTCTCGCTCGAGAAATCAAACTCGCCNTTGGGGAGAGAGGCCTCTGTGTCCAATGGCGCCGTGTACCGGAANATGATGGCGTNTTGACCAAGGGTNAACAGCATCGCCAATACGCCNACNGTGGCGCAGGCGAGTTGCACGGCATCTCCGACTGAATCCATCGTTGTGGGCAAGAAAATCAGGAGCCAAAACAGCAAGGCGACGTGCAACCACACCACCGCGTCAGGACGGCCAAACCACCACTGACGAAGGATGAGGATCCCGATGACCGAGGCCCCAGCCCANATGATGTCGGGCACGAGGACCACGATGCCGAACAGCATCCACGCCGTGGCCATCCCGCCACCTGCGTTCTCTTCACCCNCACGCCGCGCCATGATGGAAGCGCGGACGGGCTCCAACATCGAGGCGATCANCAACACGCCAACGATGCTGTTCAGCCCGAGCAATTCGTTGAACGGGAGGCCAACGTCCTCAATGAACGAGGCCGTTCGCGTGAACAGGAAAGATTCGTTTGCCGTGAACGGGTTGAGGAACCAGATGAGTGGAGCGAGGGCCAGAATGGCGTCCCGCCCATGTCGGTGAGCAAGCCACGCGACCACCGCAAACAGGAGGGGCATCCGCAAACCGATGTACANATCGAGGGAAGCCAGCACCAAGAGAAGAACAAGCGTAAGTCGATCGAGGTCAACGCTGTCGTAGACGAAATCCTTGCGCTTTATCCCCAGCACCACCATCGGCACGGCNAGGAGGCTGATTTCCCACACCCACAGTTCAAGGAAGAGTTGTCCGGNGATGTCCTCACGCGCATGAATGTCGCCGCTGAGGATGGGCCANAGGACCAGCAGCAACACCACGACCAATCCGTAGGCACGNTCGCTCGAGGTGATGCGTTCCATGCGAAGCGCTTCGCCGAGCAGAAGGAGGAAGGGCANCACAGGGAACAGTAACCTGAGCAGNTCCTGTTCAAGCCCTCCCGCGGCTTGCGCCATCATCACGATGGAGAGCATAAGCCCAACTTGATCGAGCGGCGTCCCGGCTTCGATGGCATCGGTTTCATCCTCGGCNGGCCGGCCACCTGTCCCGAAATACGCAATCATGCCACCGAGGCCGACCTGACTGGAACGTTCAACCAGCGACAAGCCGTACAACATGGCCGCCACCAGCAGCAGCACTTCGGTGTCTGTACCCTCGCCAAGGGTCAGGCGGCCCGTGGACGCGAGCACCGCCGGCACCAGCATGGCCACCGCGCCTTGGTACGACACCGAGGCGAGCTCAGACACGTCGCCGGACGCCAATTTCCGAAGGTCAATCTGCCACATGACAAGGGGCAAGAGTGCGACAAGCCACCCGAGCACGGCGCTTTCACCCAACAAATCTGCAAAGGTCGGGGTGACGACAATGAGAGCGATGACGGCGACTGGAGCGAGGGAAGGCAGGAGCCCGCGTTGTTTGCCCAAGAAAGCCAGCATGAGCAAGGCTGCGGGGACGATACCCGGCAGCATCTCGTCCGTGATCTGCGCAGCATCAAGCAGTTCGGCGTCCACGAGGGTTCCTCGAATCACCGCTGAAAGGGCGAGGGCGGCCATGGTCGCTTTGGCCACCCAAGGCCGTGTCGCATCGGCGTAGCCAAGCATGTACACCGCCGTGGTGATGGCAATCAGCCAAGGGACGTCCGCGGCATCCCCCGAAAACGTCCAGAGGGTTGCCGCGAGAAGGATGGGCATGGCGGGCGTTCGCCGTGCGTGCACGGCCGGGAAGTAGCCGAAGAGCAAGGCGCCCCACAGCAGCGCACCGGGCGTCAAAATGTCCGCCGCTTGTGCACCGAGGACGCTCGATGCGGTGTAATCGAGGAAGACCAGATGGGCATCACTCGCTGTGCCNCCCCACGGGAAGAGGAGCAGCATCACGAACACGACGATGCCCACCATCGCCCAGGAGATGCTTTCCACCAACTCTCGGCGCAAGCGGGCGTCCTTGGCAAACCAGCCTTGAAGGAATATGAGCGGAACGAGCATGCTGATCGCAGCAAGTTGTTCGCTTCCATCGACGACCACCTCGTCGAGGTTAAGTTGGTAGACCAGAGGGAGCAGGCTTGTCGTGATGGCCGAGATGACGAAGGTGTAGGAGACGTCGGACTGGATGCTCATGTGCATGGACAGGCCACANAACACGATCATGGCCAGACCAAGTTGCCAACCCAAGGCCTCGCCGGACCAGTGCGTCCAGGTGCCGATGCCCACCCACANCAAGGCGATNGGAGAGAACACCATCACGGCCCACGCAAGGTCCAACGCGCCGGTGTAACGGGACAAGAGACGGCGCTGTGCCAGGACCAAGGCGACGGTCCCGACNGTTTGGAGNAGGATGGTGTTCGGTCCGGCCCGCCAATTTTGAGCGTCAATGGACCAAGGTCCGCTTGAATTGCCTTCCACGAAAACGTTGAGGTTGATTGGGTCTGCACTGAGCCAACCGGCGAGGAATCGCGTGCCCCACAGCATCCCAATGGCCATGAAAAAGAAGGCCAGCCCGAGCAAGTAGCCTTGCGGTTGGTCCAGCGATGGCTGACCCCCGCGGACCCGGATTTCGATCATGAACATCGCCATGGCCGAAGACACGCCACCGCCAATCANCANGGCNAGGAANTTGAGTTCTGATGCGCCCTCCGCGAAGGCCAAGGAGATGATGCCGCCCCAGATGAACACCAGGGCAACACCGTACATGATGACCTGAGAGAAGCGCTCCAGTGACTCGTTGCGTTGGACGGCAACGGGTTGCAGGCCAACCGAAGTTCGCGAGAGCGTGTTCTGCTGAACCACCTCAAGCGCGGAAGGTGCTTCGTGCGGTGCAGCCTGAGTCATGCACGCATTTCAGTCGTTGTCGGTATAACGCTTCCACCGAAACAGTCCGCCGGCAAGCCGTTCATGCGGTTGAGAAAAAATCCCGGAGCCTTAAATCGCGCCGGACGGAATGCGACATGGATTCAGGTCTGAAACGACGTCTGTGATGGCTTGCACACGTCCCATATACCTGCAACCGCAGAAGTCACCATGGCGAAACTCGTGGTTGGTGGAGGTTGCTTCTGGTGCATCGAAGCGGCGATGAAGGACCTCAGGGGCGTGCTCGCAGCTCGGCCCGGTTATGCAGGTGGCCATGTTGAGCACCCAACGTACGAGCAGGTCTGCGGCAAGCGCACCGGCCACGCTGAAGTGGTGGAATTCGAGTACAACGCCGACGTCATTGACCATGGCACCATGCTTCGCGTGTTTTTCACGGCCCATGACCCGACGCAACTGAACCGTCAGGGCAACGACGTAGGGCCGCAGTACAGGAGCATCGTCTTCGTCGACGGTGAGGAGGAACGCGCCTCCCTCGAAGCGGTCCTCAGCGACGTCGCAACATGGTACGACGAGGCGATCGTGACCGAAGTGGAAGACCTCCGCGACCACCGGTTCTGGACCGCAGAGGCCGTGCATCACGACTACTTCGCCAACAACCCACAGAATCCGTATTGCGGGTTCGTGGTGGCCCCGAAGGTCAACAAGGTGCGGGCCAAGCACGCTGCGTTGTTCGAGCGCTGATCAACACAGGTTGGTCAACCGGCGGGCTACGTCCTCGAGGCTCTCCTGCCGGGCGTCTTCGCCCTTCTTCTCGATGGTCGAGCGCCCGACGACGTCGCATCCGAGGAAGAGGAATTGGTTGCGCATGGCCGTGATGATGTACTCACCACCGCCCCCGGAGGAGGTCGCCAAGGCCACGGGCCGCCCGTTGAACAGGGCGCGGAAATCTTGCCAGCGGGTGGAGAGCCAAGTGATGGCATTGACCAAGGTTGGCGGTGCTGAACCGTTGTACTCCGGAGCGCATACCAACCAGCCGTCGGCCGCTTCCAACCGGGACCACAGCGCGTCCAAATCGTCAGGAGCGCCGTGTTCCTTGGAGTGGGACGTGGTAAAGATCGGCAAGTCCATGTCGGCCAGTTCAATCACGTCCGCACGGTGACCGTCGTCTTCCAGCACCTCCGCAAAGCGTTGGGCGAGGACAAGGTTTCGGTCGCTGGTTGCGGCGATGATNGCGATANNGGCCATGCGNTGCGTTTGGGGGTTCGGTCCTTGAAAGGTCGCCCCAACTCAGGGTTCAAGAAACAGCGTCGCTGCAGGAGGTCATGGANGACCTTGTGCTGCAGCACGCCAGCGAAACGGANGAGGATTTCCTGATGTACACCAGCACCTTCTGNCCGTACTGCGTGGCNGCAAAGCGCTTGTTNGCGAGCAANGGGCTCTCGTACAGGGAAATCAACTTNGACCGCGAACGCGGCATGCAAGCGCAGGTGGTCAGGGAAACCGGCCACAGGACGGTCCCCGTCATCCTCGATCTCCGTGGCGANCAGCCCATGTTCATCGGTGGGTTTGACGAAACCAACCGCTACCTGGCTTGAGTGGCTGCGTCCCACCCGTCCGCCAAGGCCTCCAACCACTCTTTGACCGCGGCGTGATGTTCGGTTGGNATCATGTGCCCCTTTGGGTGCTCGATCAATTCGGTGGCCCAACCTGCGTCTTCGAACAAATGTGCAATCGCCCATCCGTCCTCGATNGGAACGCGCACGTCACGCTCCCCGTGCATCCANAAGAGATGCTTTCGCTCGAGTTCCTCCAACCNNAGCCGGAGTTCCATGGGCCGAATGAGCCGGGTTCCGAGCGCGATGACCCCGATGATGCGGTCNGCNAGNGGNAGNTGCAGCATNTCCTGCGCCATNGCGCCACCCATGCTGAATCCGCCGACGACCAGCGGACCTGCAGGGGCGTGCCGCGCAACCTCCTGCTCCAGCTGCGCCAATGAGGCATCCACGTCGAACAATTCCGTGCGGCTCAGGTTGGCACGTCGGGTCGGTGAAGCGCTCCAATCTTCGTACCGCCACCACGCACATCCTCGACGAGGATGAGGGAACCGACCCTCGGGCACGAGCAAGGTCCAGCCCTCTGGAAGAATGGCCTCGGCAAAAGGCCGCATCATGTCGGCCGTGCCGGTCATGCCGTGCATCATCAGCAGGGTCGGCATGCGTTCACCCGAGCGTCCAACTCTGCGAAATGGCACCCGCGAGGCGAACCTCAACGTGGGAGCCACCGCCTTGGACGGTCGCGGTCAACTGGTACTCCCCGGACACGGAAGGGATGGAACCCACCGCACCACGCTCTGCAGATCCTGCACCCCAAGCGCGGCTCAGTGGCGAGGCGCTGGTGTGGTCACGCAGGACCAACGAGCCGCTCCCGCCNGNGGCAATGTCCACGTCGAGGTACCACACCAAGCGGTCAAAACCGACGCCGGAGGGGTGACCCTCGTCGAGNAANCTGTCTCGGAATTCGGCGTCGCTGTCGGTGTAGACGTCCGCAAAGAGATCGGTGGCGCGCAGGAAGTGGACTTGGCCCTCGTGACCGTCGCCCGAACCGGCCAGCACCATCCGCAAGCGGTCCACGCCGGCGGGATCCGTCCAGGTCAAGTCACGAAGAAAACCGACGCCGCCGTCCATGGTGTAGCGGAGGTCATGGCCGTCACCAGAGGTGGCCACCACGGTNGCCACACCGCGGTCCACCAGGGTGGTGGTGGCGGTCCAGTCCTGCGCGAACAACGTGAAGGACCAGGTGTCNTCACGCTCNAAGGGGAANGAGAAGACACGNTGCGCCTCACCGTTTTCGTACACGCTCAGCGCGTCCATCGTGACACGGCCGAGGAAGGGATTGTGGTTGACCACCGCGTGGCGCATGGCCTCACGTTCGCTGGAGATACCCAACATCCACTGCCCGTCGACGGGGTCCTCATCGGCCACCACCAGACGGGCGGAATCCTCACCAAACTCTGGAGTCACGAAGGTGTAGAGCCACCAATCGCCGACCTCCCAAGGCGGGGCGATGAGCCCTTCTTCGGCCTCGATTTCGGATGCCGTGCGAGGTCCCTCAAGGCAACCTGCAAGCGCCGGAAGCAGCAGCAAGGCTACCAGCATCGCGGCGCGCATGCCACCCCACCCATGGGCGTGTTGATGAACCCGACGCGCGCCTCAGAGCAATCCGGTCGCGCTCAGGCTTGGGGCGATGACAACCGCCACGATGGACATGAGCTTGATCAGAATGTTCAGCGAAGGACCGGAGGTGTCCTTGAANGGGNCACCGATGGTGTCGCCNATCACGGCGGCGGAGTGGGCTTCGTCGCCCTTCTTCGCGCCTTCGATGTGGTCCTGCTCAATGGCCTTCTTCGCGTTGTCCCAAGCGCCACCGGCGTTGGCCATGAAGAGGGCCATCAGCACGCCGGTTACGAGGGCGCCTGCAAGGAGCCCGCCGAGGGCGGAAGCGCCCAGAACAAAGCCGACCACGATGGGAGCGACGATGGCGAGGGCGCCAGGAGGCATCATCTCACGCAGGGCAGCCTTGGTGGAAATGTCCACACAGGTGGCCGAATCGGGCTTGACGCCTTCCTTGCCCTCGAGCAGGCCGGGAATCTCACGGAACTGGCGGCGGATTTCCTCCACCATGTCGCCGGCGGCCTTGCCAACGGAATCCATGGTCATGGCCGCGACCACGAAGGGCAGCGCACCACCGATGAGCAGACCGATGACGACCATGGGGTCGTCAAGGGTGAGGTCGATGGTCTCGCCTGAGGCGGCCACGGCGGTCTTGAAGGCCGCGAAGAGGGCGAGGGCGGTAAGGGCCGCGGAGCCGATAGCGAAGCCCTTGCCGACCGCAGCGGTGGTGTTGCCAATGGAGTCGAGGGCGTCGGTGATGGCACGAACGTCGTCACCAAGCTCGGACATCTCGGCAATGCCACCGGCGTTGTCGGCCACGGGTCCGTAAGCGTCGACGGTCATCGTCACACCGACGGTGCCGAGCATGCCCATGGCGGCCATGGCGATGCCGTAGAGGCCGAGGTCGCCGCCGCCCATCGCCTCGTTGGCGCCGTAAATGCCGATGGCGATGAGGATGATCGGGAGGAAGGTGGACATCATGCCCACGGAAAGTCCCGCAATCGCGTTGGTCGCGGGGCCGGACTTGGACATCTGACCGATTTTGGGAATAGCGCGGGTCTTCAGGCCAAACACGGGCTCGATGCCGGTGTAGTACTCGGTGACCAGGCCGATCATGATGCCCACGATGCTGCCAAGGATGACNGCATACATCGGTTCGTAGCCGGTGTCAAGCCCGAGGACGTTGATGGCGACAAAGCCACCGGCCCAGAAGAGGAGGGCGCCGATGAAAGTCGTGTTGCGCAACGCGGCGGCGGGGTCCTTGCCGTTCTTGAGGACGGCCATGGAGAAGATGCCGACAATGGANGCGACGTAGCCCACAAANCCGAGGAGGATGGGGAGGAGCACGTAGTGNCTCNCGTCGCCCGCGGCNGCGATTTCGGTCGAGCCTTGGGCGATGACCATCGCCGCGATGATGGAACCGACGAAGGACTCGAAGATGTCCGCGCCCATGCCGGCCACGTCACCCACGTTGTCGCCCACGTTGTCGGCGATGACNCCGGGGTTGCGGGGATCGTCCTCGGGAAGACCAGCCTCGACCTTGCCGACCAGATCGGCCCCGACGTCGGCGGCCTTGGTGTAGATGCCACCGCCAACGCGAGCGAAGAGGGCGATGCTGCTGGCGCCCATGCCGAAGCCGGCCGCGTACTGCAGGGAGTTGCCGGTGTAGGCCACGCCGTCGTCAGCGTTGCCGAGCCAGAANGCGATGATGGAGATNCCAAGCANGCCGAGACCGCCCACGGAGAGGCCCATCACNGCGCCGCCGTTGTAGGACACAGCGAGCGCAGCGGGCTGGCCGCCGTTCTTGGCGGCCATGGCCGTGCGTCCGTTGGCCGAGGTGGCCGAGCGCATGCCGGAGAACCCGGCGGCGACGCTTGCGGCGGCACCGAGGATGAAGGCCACGACGGTCTCAAGGCCGCCGTCGCTTCCGTTGATGGCATAGAGCACCACGGAGACGATGACGACGAAGACACCGATGTACCGGTACTCCGAGGTCAGGAAGGCCATGGCCCCCTTCTGGATTTCTTCGGTGATGTCAGCNACCTTCTCGTTGTCGATGACGATGCTGTCGTTTTGGCGGTACAGGATGAACGCGACGATCAGCCCAAGCAGGGCGACGGCGGCGGCAATCAGGGGGATGTTCTCCAACATAATGGGCACCTCTTGCCCTCGGCGACCTGAGGNCCTTACATAAGTGGTTCCCCATCCTTTCGGGCCTCTGCGACCCGTTACGGGGGTTCACCTCAAGCGTCGCTCCATTCCCTCAACCACGCGTCNACCAGTCCGGGCAGCACGTCGCCGGCCAGTCCGAGGTGCACCTCGTCGAAATCATCCACGTTGACGGGTGCATCGAGGTTGACCAACACNGTGGTCGCGCCGACGCTTCGCGCTGCTGCAGCGATGCCGGCAGCGGGATGGACGTGCCCTGANGTGCCAACCACNAGGCACACATCACCGTGCTGGAGGGCATCGATGGCCGCATNAATCCGTTCCATGCCCATGGGAACCTCACCGAACCACACGATGTCGGGCCTCATGCGAGATGGGGTGGTGCAGCACGAGCATTCCACNAAGGTGAGCGGGTCAAGGTCCGCCTCGGACATGCGCTCCTCGTTNCGTCCGCTTCGCTCNCANCTGAGCATGCGCAGCTGACCGTGCATGGGCAGCAGGGAAGCNGAGCCGGCCCGNTGGTGCAGGTCATCGACGTTCTGGGTGATGAGCAGCATCTCAGGCCCCTCGCGTTCCAGGCGAGTCAGCGCGTGATGTGCNTCGTTGGGCTCCACGTCCAGCAAGGCACGTCGACGTAGCGTGTAGAAGCGCCAGACCGTTTCGGGATCGCGCCACCATGCCGCGGGCGTGGCCACCTCTTCGATGCGATGGCCTTCCCACAGACCGTCCTCACCGCGAAAGGTCGCCAAGCCCGATTCTGCGGAGATGCCGGCGCCAGTGAGCACCACAATCCGCTCCGGCCGAGGCATGATGGAGGGTCGTCACCGCCTTCCTTGAATCCATCTCGGCCCGAGCGAGGCTTGAAACACCACGGCCGTGACCGAGAACCATGGCCATCACCGCCGACGAGGTCCTTGCCGAGATCGGCCCGGTCCAAGCCGTGCTCGACGAGCACGACGGCATCGTGAACGTCCTCGACACCAGCGGTGGCGTCGTGATGCTGTCCCTTGAAGGCGGTTGCACCGGATGCTCGTCCACGCCGATGACGGCCATGCAGATCTACTACGCCCTCAAGCAACTCGACACGGTAGAGGACGTCGTGTTCGTCAATGGAGAACTCCCGGAGTACATGCGGACCTTCATCGACCAGCGCATGGCCGCTGAAGCCGAAGATGGCGAGCCCATGGGCGAAATCGTCTGAAGCCCTCACTCGGCTTC
>NZMM01000044.1 GCA_002694585.1 Methanobacteriota archaeon | reverse complement strand
ATAGCTCTCAAGAGCGTCCACGGGAAATACCTCAGCGCGCAGCCCGATGGTCGTGCTGAATGGAATCGTCCTACCGCGTGCGCCTGGGAATTTTTCGAATTAGGTGAGCGGGATGGGCGAAAAATCACGCTCAGAAGCACGCACGGCAAGTACGTTTCAGCCCAACCCGATGGGACCGTGCAAATCAATCGGGATCATGCACCACCCGGCGGCTGGGAGGAGTTTACTGTTGAAACCCGACCTGGTCCAACCCCGGGAGATGCGCANGACGTTCTCCATTTGAAGTCCGTTCACGGAANATACCTGAGCGCACAGGCNGATGGCACGGCACAGTGGAATCGNGANCATGCACCNCCNGGCGGCTGGGAAGACATCCAGTTCGTGCCACAGGGCACTCAACANCAAGAACCAGCACCTGTCAAGCGNGAAGCGTCCATTGAAATCTTAGAGGCTGTCACCGGNAAGCCCATTCGTTTCANACTCANNNATCCACCAACCCACAACGATGCTTGGGTCGGCATCTACCCGCCAAATGTGAGCGACCAGGACCACGGAGCGCAGAACAATCGGTGGANGTGGCTTCGCGANATCGATNCGAACAATGCGTCGTTCNGNCNTNNANNAGCAGGCCCTCNNAGCATACGGGTGTTCTCTGACGGGGGATACACGCTTCACGCAAGGAAAGACTTCGATGTNAAGANGGCCGAAAAGCCAANACNAGGAAGCACAGGCTTCGCGACAAGCATAGGCTTCGCGACTTTGTTTGGTATATTCTTGATGCTTCCTGGTTTACCGCTTCTCATTTTGGGAGCCATATCCACGGCCGAGGGCAGACTCGCCATGTTGATTCCAGGTGCGGTTCTGATGAGCGTTGGCGGCCTTGCCCTGCTTAGACTGATTGCTGCGGTCACCAGGACGGGATCGACAGAGGATCGCTCGTCCGTCATGTCATACGGAGAGGCGTTGGATGGCGCTTTGACCAACATCGAGGTGCTGTCGTTCAATCACCATCAACCGATACGCTTCAAGATCAACAATCCACCACNNGGCAAGCANGCATGGGTGGGCCTCTATCCGTCGGATGCTGGCGACCGCGACCACGGNGACCGGTGGCGTNGGCTCAAAGACATCGANGTCAACGACGCCTCCTTGCCCGGCCAAGCCAAAGGCGCATGGAGCATACGCGTCTTTTCGGACAATGGATACACCTTGCAGGAGCGTATTGATTTCGAACTCCAGGAGGACGACAAGCCGGAAGTGTGGATGCAGGACGCTGAATACAAGGACGAGCGCCTCAAAGGATTGGTCCAAGACCATCGAAACAACTTCACCCGAAGGATCACCACCGGCAAAATCGTACGCCACNGACGGATTGGGGCCATGTCGCGGTTCGAGTCCGACGACGAAACGTACCTTGTCTACGACAAAGATTTGCAGAGCGAGGTGGTGGCCCCGTTCTATCAGGACGCGTTCTGGCAGTGACGAAAGGCCGGAATGAAGGGTTTCAATGACGGCTCAGACCATTCGCTTGCACCCACTCACCAAGGCAGGGCGCACTTGATGAACCGGAAGTTCCACGACCGGACATGGGCGAAGAAGAGGGTGGCGAGCCCACCTTCACGACGAGCACGGGGCCCGTGCGCGTCATCACCGCCGCCTCNCTCTTCGACGGNCATGACGCAGCCATCAACGTCATGCGACGGTTGATTCAGTCCGCNGGTGCAGAAGTCATTCACCTTGGGCACGACCGCTCGGCCAAGGACGTCGTGGANTGTGCCGTCCAAGAAGACGCACACGCCGTCGCCCTGACCTCCTACCAAGGCGGCCACNTGGAGTACTTCACCTACATCCGNCAACTNCTCGATGAGGCNGGNTGCGANCACGTGCGCATCTTNGGCGGCGGTGGGGGCACCATCACGCCACCCGAAATCAAAANCNTGCANGANGCGGGCATTTCNAAGATNTACTCGCCTGACGATGGGCGCACGATGGGCCTCTTCGGCATGATTCACCACCTCATGGGCATCGCNCAGGACGTCGACCTGCTCGACGANGCGCGCTTGGCNCGTCTCANCGGNCCGGTCAGCGCCNNNGACATGGANCTNGTGGGCCTCTTGNTNACCCTCTCAGAATGCGCCGANGACGCNACCTTCCGNGCNNACCTCGAAGCCGCNCGTTCCGCTCCGACCGAGCGTGACGTCCCGGTCATCGGCTTCACCGGCACCGGTGGCGCTGGGAAATCCAGCCTCCTGGACGAATTGATGTTGCGCATCATGCGCGACAATCCCGAGCTCAAGGTCTGCCTGCTGTGCGTGGACCCGACGCGAAAGCGCACCGGCGGCGCCCTCCTGGGCGACCGCATCCGCATGAACGCCCTGTCGAACAACAATCTGTTCATGCGCTCGCTGGCGAGCCGCGGCTCGGGCTCGGAAATTTCCGACCACCTCGACCGCGCCATCGAGGTGGCCAAGGCGGTCGGNTTCGACCTCATCTTCTGCGAGACCAGCGGCATCGGCCAGGGCAGCGACGCCATCACGTCCGTGGCCGACCACTCCCTCTACGTGATGACCGCGGAATTCGGCGCNCACACGCAGCTGGANAAGATCGAGATGCTCGACGTCGCTGACCTTGTCGTGCTGAACAAATTCGAGAAGCGCGGCAGCGAAGATGCCCTGCGGGCCATCCGCAAGCAGGTGCGCCGCAACCGAAACGTGTTCGATGCCCGAGACGAGGACCTGCCCGTCATCGCCACGGTGGCCAGCCAGTTCGCCGACCCGGGCGTGGATCGCTTGTGGCAGCGCTTGGCTGCCCTGCTCGAGGGCCGGGAAGCCGCCACCTTCCACGCCTCTGCACCGACCGACGAGGAACGGCGAGGCTCTGGCGTCATCCCGCCCGANCGCGTGCATTACCTCTCCGAAATCGCGGCCACGGTCCGGGACCACCATGCCGCTCAGGACGACGTCGCTGAGCGGCTCCGCGTCGTCCAGCACCTCCGCACTGCGGCCGCACAGGCGCGCGAGCGCAACGCGACGGCGACCGCCGAGGACCTCGAAGCCCAAATCGAGGAATTGATGGCCGACGAAACGCTCCAACACGGCGCTGCGGCCCTTGACGACTTCCGCGAAACCGCGGAGGCCTACCGCAGCGGCGAGTACACCTACCACGTGCGCGGCAAGCCCTTCACCGTCCCGACCACGACCGAATCCCTGGCCCACAGCGCCATCCCGAAGGTGGCTTTGCCCCGCACCAAAGACGACGGCGACCTCTACCGGTACATCGCGCGAGAGAACCTGCCGGGACGCTTCCCGTACACCGCGGGTGTGTTCCCGTTCAAGCGCCAAGACGAGCTGAGCGCGAGGATGTTCGCTGGCGAGGGCGAAGCCGAGCGCACCAACCGGCGCTTCCACCTCCTCTCGAGCGGCGCGCCGTACGTCCGGCTCTCGACCGCTTTCGACTCCGTCACCCTGTACGGCCGTGACCCGGCAGAGCGGCCGGACGTGTGGGGCAAGGTCGGCAATTCGGGGGTCTCCATCGCGTCCGTGGACGACGCGAAGCGGCTCTATTCGGGCTTCGATTTGTGCGACCGCAACACGAGCGTCAGCATGACGATCAACGGTCCCGCGCCCATCATCCTCGCGTTCTTCCTCAACGCCGCCATCGACCAGCAAATCGAGCGGCACCTCGCCGAGCAAGGCGAGGCGCTGACCCTCGAAGACGGGGCCTACNNCGGCGATTTGCCCGAGGGGCACGACGGCTTCGGCCTTGCGACCGTCGGCCGTCGTGGGGACGCGCTGGTGGACGCGGAAACCTACGCGCGCATCAAGGCAGAGACCCTNCAAACGGTGCGTGGCACGGTGCAAGCGGACATCCTGAAGGAGGACCAAGCCCAGAACACCTGCATCTTNTCGACGCCCTTNGCGCTGCGCCTCATGGGCGACGTGCAGCAGTACTACATCGACCACGGCGTGCGCAACCACTACTCNGTCAGCATCTCCGGCTACCACATCGCCGAAGCGGGCGCGAACCCCATCACCCANCTGGCCTTCACCCTCGCCAACGGCTTCACCTACGTCGAATATTACCGCTCGCGCGGCATGGACATCAACGCCTTCGCGCCAAATTTGTCCTTTTTCTTCAGCAACGGCCTGGACCCAGAGTACACCGTCATCGGACGGGTGGCCCGCCGCATCTGGGCGGTCACCATGCGCGACCTGTACGGGGCCGACGACCGCAGTCAGAANCTGAAGTACCACATCCAGACCAGCGGACGCTCNTTGCACGCNCAGGAAATCGACTTCAACGACATTCGAACCACGCTNCAAGCGCTGCTGGCCATTCAGGACAATGCGAACTCCCTGCACACCAACGCCTACGACGAGGCGATCACCACGCCNACCGANGANAGCGTNCGNCGCGCCCTCGCCATCCAACTCATCGTGAACAAGGAAAGCGGCTGGGCNAAGACGGAGAATCCGCTTCAGGGTGCTTACATCGTTGACGAACTCACGGACNTGGTCGAAGAGGCCGTNCTGCAGGAGTTCGAAGCCATCAGCCGCCGCGGCGGGGTCCTTGGCGCGATGGAAACGATGTATCAGCGTGGAAAGATTCAGGACGAATCGATGCATTACGAGCATCTGAAGCACGACGGCACCTTGCCGATCATCGGCGTGAACACCTTCCAGAACCCCAACGCCGAAGCCTTCGACGANTCCTCAGCCGACGCCTTCGACATGGAATTGGCACGCGCCACGCCCGAGGAAAAAACCGCGTGCCTCGAGCGCACCACGGCCCTGCAGAATCGCGACCNGGACGCGACCAACGAGGCCCTCGCACGCCTGCAAAGCGTGGCGCGCTCCGGCGGGAACGTGTTTGAGGAATTGATGGAGACCGTCAAAGTCGCGAGCCTCGGACAGATCTCCAANGCCCTCTTCGAAGTCGGCGGTCAATACCGCCGCAACATGTGACGACGTCCGACCTTCATATGCTCTCAAGCAAATCTCGTTCGCATGGACGGATTTNCGGACGAGCAGGCGCAGGACGACGAACAACAGATGGACCTTGAGACAGAGAATTTCATCGCAACCTTCGACCTCGGCGAGACACCAATCGGCGTCGACTTGTTCGACTTTCACCGCACCAACAAAGGAGCATTGGCCGCCCTTCGTCGCGCCACCGTCACGCCTCGGGACCGAGCGCGAAAGGACATCCTCAACGGCGAGGACCTCCACAACCACTCGCGCTTTTTCCCACGTCACCTCGGCAACCTGATGTTGGTCATGTTGCAGCAGCGCTGNAAAGACGAAGACCACCCGTGGTCGATGGTTCGCGAGTTCCACAAAGACGACTCCACCATGGAAATGCCCCCGGACTACTGCCGTGTCGACCTCGGCTCACGCGGCGTCTTTGAAGTCGGCATGGACGCTGAAGTTCACCTCGACCTCGGCGCCCACGGCGCTGTCCTCTACATGACCCACGACCACGACGGCGACCGACGCTTCCACGTCGGTGTCCCCAAGACCCAACGTGCCGAAGCCGACCGCTTCCTCCAAGAGTTGGAAGAGGCCGTGTTCACGACCCTGCTCAAGGGCCTNGTGATGACGAGCACCTACCGGGTCCTCGACCGTGACGCCTACCACGACGAGCGCCTGACGCTTTCGAAGGACATCGAGGAGGCCATCGACCGCGAAGTGATTCAGTACGTGCCGTTGATGGGTGAGCTCGAAGACCTCGGCGTCCCCTCGTCCCGTGGCGTGCTGCTCGTCGGTGAACCGGGCACGGGGAAGACGATGATCGTCAAGCACATCGTTCGAAGCTTGGCCGACCTGAGCATCATCATCGTCACCCCTGACGAACTGGGTCGAGGCTCCATCCGCCGAATTTTCGAGCACGCGCGCCGCATGTCACCGTGCGTGGTGGTCTTGGAGGACCTCGACAACGTTGGCGCCATCTCCCGCGACATCGCGCAGCACCCCATCCTTGGCGAACTGCTCGTCGCCATGGACGGCACGGACGGAAACTCTGGCGTCCTCGCTGTGGCCACGACGAACAACCTGAACCTCCTCGACGGCGCCATCCGCGCGCGACCTGGACGCTTCGACCGCGTGATCGCAGTGGAAGCCCCGTCTTCGGACGTGCGCCGAGCCATGCTGACGCGACAGATGGACACCTTTGGTGGCCGTCCTGAAGACCTCGACCTGCGATGGTTGGTCCGTGAAACCGAAGGCCTCACTGGCGCTTACCTCAACGAGGTGGTGAAGTCGGCCTTCATCCGTGCCCGTCAGCGAGGCCAGACCTCCATGGAAGTCGTGGACATGGAGGCGGCCGTCGCGGACGTCGTGGGTTCGCGAAAGGTGGCCACGGAGGGGCGTCGCAACGCCTCTTCCCACAGTTCGCCGCCGTCGCAATTGTTCGCATGATGCAAGCAAGGTGGCCAAATCGGCCTGTTCCCGGTCAACTCATGAGGAAGCCACTATAACCTCAGCAAGAAGCATGGGTCAGGGAGAATCTTCCCCCTGGTGAATGAAGCCTTGTCGTGCAAAAAAGAGCTCCCTTCGTACCATGGTCGAAGGGATCAGGCGCTGGAAGCCGACCTCCAAGGTCGCCTTGATGCCGGCCACCGTGTCTTTGCCGTTGGCGACGTCCACGGCCACTTCGCCACGCTCAGAGCGCTGGTGCATCGGCTCCGTTTGGGGGACGAGGATCGGCTTGTCCTCCTCGGGGACGCCATTGACCGCGGCCCGGATGCGGCCGGGGTTGTGGCCTACATTCGCAATGACCCACGTCTGTTGACGCTGCTCGGCAATCATGAGCGCATGGCCACGAAGTGCTTGCAGGACGACGGAAACATCGAGCTCTGGCCGCCGTGGATGCAGCGTGGGGGAGCCGCCACGTGGGGTTCCTACATCGTTCGAGCGGAGGGAGACTTGCACGTGGCCAAGCAGACCTTCGCCGACGACCTCCTCTGGATGGACGCCTTGCCGACCGATATCGTCCTCGACGACGTCCGCTTGGTGCACGCAGGCTACGACCCAAGAAAGCCGCTCGACGCGCAAACGGAACATGAGCTGCTCTGGATTCGTCGTCGCTTTTACCGCCATGACGCACCGCTTGACGCACGTCGCACGGTCATCTTCGGCCACTCGACCACCACCAAATTTGGTTCCAGACCGGGCGACGTGGCCTTCAGCGACATCCGCCTTCCCGACGGTCGGCCATCGTGGTTGGCCATGGACATCGGCGCCTACAACCACGTCGATCCTGGACTCGCNGCCGTTGANCTGAGGTCGATGCGCATCCAGCGTCAGCAAACCCTCCGCTCCGAACGTTGGTTTGATGCGCCGGATCGGAAGGAGGCTCCAGTCAGCGACTTCTTNGGCCTGCGGGCGCTGGAATCTCGGCGTGACCGTCGGGNGCGGCCNCGCTCCAGCGGCTATGCCAGGACCGCTGGCGTGGTGCTNCCAAGGGACGGNTCATGCCGTTCATGGGCGGAATCNCAGGCCGCCATCGCCGCCAACGAACTGACGCCCACGACGTGGCGNCGGCTTCGGGCGGCAGCNTCTCCACCTCCACCGCAACCACGTCTCAGCCAACGTCAAGCGGCGCAACGTCATCGCATCCTCCTGGGNCCAGGNAGNCCTCCCGAGCGGACGCATCCGGTGCTTCCGCCNCCTGAGCGTTATCGCATCATTCGCCGGAAAGAGGCGATAAAAACCGCTTCTAAGTCGAATTTAATACAAATGATGCGCGCATGATGCAGGATGGCGAACATTCAAGAGGGAATACGGCGTTCTCCTGTTCATGACGCAACGTGACCCACAGACGGTGCTGCTGATGCATCTCCTGGAAGGAGCGACCACCCCACTGGCCAAAGCGATGGCTGCGGCGGTGGCCGATCGGCCGCGNGTGCTTCGAGCTCAGCAAGCATGGGACCGTTTGTACGCCGAATGATGCGACAGCGTGAAGCCGCACACGTCCAACGAAGCCCGTGGACGGCGCAATCTTCCCAGCGCTTTTGGGCGCTGGCACGGTGTTTGTCCTCGGCGCCATGAGCCCAGGGCCAAGCCTCGCCGTCGTGCTGCGCAACACGTTGACGGGGGGGCGGCGCGGCGGCGTGGCCTGCGCCTTAGGCCACGGCCTCGGGTTTGGCGTGTACGCCATTGTAGCGGTGTTCAGCCTCATCGCGCTNTTGGAGGCGGCTGAGCAAGCCCTNCCNGTGTTGCGCGTNCTTGGTGCGCTGGTGCTGCTGGTGTTCGCTCGATGGACGTGGGCCTCGGCCGATGNACCNCCGGNNNTGCAGNNTGAGNNNCAGCGCGCNTCGGGCCGAACCGGCTTTGCNGAAGGCGCTGCCATCGCCTTCCTGAACCCCAAAATCGCGGTCTTCATGGTCGCCGTGCTGTCGCAGGTCCTCGAACCCGGNATGTCGCTGTGGACCAAGGCCGCCATCGGTGGGATCGGGATGGTGATCGACACGACGTGGTANATGGTCGTCGCCGTGTTCCTGTCGAGCAGGAGGCTCGAGGATGTGCTTGAGCGCCGAAGCAGCGCCTTGAACCGAGGCCTTGCGGTGGCCTTGGCCGGATTGGCCGTGTGGACGATGGCGCAAGTCATCCTTCGCTAGGCCAAGGTAGTTCGAAATTAATAGAATCTGTTAAATTCTTATTACCGAGCGGGAGGCCATGGTCATGGCCAACGAGTCCACGGAAGTCATCGAGGAAATCATCCCCCTCGACCCTTCCCAAGAATACGACACCATCGTCATTGGCGCCGGTGCGGCTGGCATTGGGGCCGCCATTGCCCTCATGCACGCTGGCGTTGAGAAATTCTTCGTCGTTGATCGCGAAACCGTTGGCGCCTCCTTCGCCAAGTGGCCCGCTGAGACGCGTTTCATCACGCCCTCTTTCCCAAGCAACTCCATCGGCATGCTGGATTTGAATTCCATCGCTGTAGGCGTTTCACCGGCCTTCAGCATGAAGGTGGAACACCCCACCGGCCAGCAATATGCTCAGCACCTNAACAACCTGGCCACGTTCTTCGAAATCCCCATNTTNGAACACACGAACGTCAACGCCATCGAGAAGCANGACGNTCTGTTCCACCTCCACTTCGATGAAGGGAGTTTCATGACCAAGAACGTCATCTGGGCCGCAGGTGAATTCCAGTATCCGAAAACGGATGCATTCGAGGGCGCTGAACTGTGCCGCCACACCGCGACCGTTCCCTCCTACGCTGGTCTTGACGGCGACGATTTCCTGATCATCGGTGGATACGAAAGCGGCGTGGATGCAGCATACCACCTCGCTGACAACGGAAAAAAAGTACACATCTTTGACCGTGCTGACCCATGGGGCGAAGGCAGCTCAAACCCCAGCATCGCCCTCGCAACCTTCACCATTGAACGAACGCGCCATGCATGTTTCTCCGAACACGTCACGCTGCACGCCAACAACGGCGTTGAGCGTGTGACTTTCTCCAACGGTGTGTACGAACTCACGACCAGCAACGGAGACACCTTCCAAACGGCGACNCAACCCCTTTTCGCCGGCGGGTTCGAAGGCAGCCACACCTTCGTGTCACACCTGTTCGAATCGCGGGACGATGGATTTCCCGAGTTGAGCGACCGGGATGAATCGACCACGCACTCGGGCATGTTCCTGTGTGGTCCGGCCATCCGGCATGGAAACGAGAACTTCTGTTTCATCTACAAATACCGCCAGCGCTTTGCCGTGGTGGCCCAAGCCATCGCTTCCTCGCTTGGCCATGAGACCGACGACTTCGTGGAAGCCTACCGCGGATGGGGCATGTACCTCGACGACCTCTCGTGCTGCGGACAGGAGTGTTTGACGTGCTGAACGAACAGGGAAGCCCTCTCACGGGTTCCACCAAGACACGTAAATCTGTGGCGATGAGTTTCGAATGGTTGGGACAAACCATGGCCAGTACATGCTGGATCGTCAGCGTCTTTGTGTACGGCATCTCCTCGACTGGCGACTGGCTGCAGTTGGGCGCCGCATCATGCTGGATGGGGGCCAACCTCGCCACGCTGGCTGCTGCAGAAACCTGAGCCAAGGTGCGATGGCTCAGCGCTGACAGGCGGAGCAAAAGAAGGTCGAACGACCGGANTGAACGATCCGCTGAATCGTCTGACCACAGAACCGTCCACCTTGCCCTGCACACGGTTGTCCTTCGCGGTCGTACACCCGGAATTGGTGCGGAAAGTAGCCGAGATCACCCTCAACACCACGGAAGTCGGAAAGCGTTGATCCCCCGGCTTGAATCGCTTCCTTCAACACCTCGCAGCAGGCTTCCCACAAGGCTTCGAGGCGCTCCGTGGGTTGGTCGGCACCACGCACCAGCGTGTCGCTCCGGCGACGCGGTGAAAGGCCCGCCCGATGAAGGGCTTCGCAGACGTAGATGTTGCCCAAACCCGCAACGATGCGTTGATCGAGTAAGGCCGCCTTCAGTGGTGTTCGGCGCCCTGCGAGCGCTTTCGCCAACACCGGAGGGCTCCACAGGGGCGCGCCGTCCATCACGCCCTCAAGCGCCAAGGGCTCAGGGCCGATGTGCTCCATGCCAGCAAGCACCTCGTTCATGTTGGCATGGAGTTCAATCCAACCAAACCGGCGCGGGTCGGTGTACACCGCCACGTGTCCGTCGTCAAAACCGAGCACGAGGTGGTCGTGCTTTCCGAGCGCATCGTGCGCCTCTGGCGCCTTGACGCTTCGATGATAGACACCGAGGGTTTGACCCTCCGTCGCCCGATGAAGGGTCCACCGCCCGGACATACCGAGATGCGACAGCAACACTTGGCCGTCCTCCATCTGCACCACCAGGTGCTTCGCACGACGTTGAACGGCACGCACCGTTGAACCGACAAGCCGAGACNCTAGACCCTCAGGGAAAGGAAAACGGAGGTCTGGTCGACGCTGATCGACGGCGACCACACGACGACCGGTCCACGCCTCCGCGAGGCCACGACGAACGGTCTCGACCTCAGGCAACTCAGGCACGTGGCGGCCTCCCCACAACAAAGAGGAGATGCTTGTCCTCAAATCCCTCGAGGTCGATCACTTCCTCGAGCGCGAGCCCTGCCTCAGCAAGTTCGTGCTCNACCTTCNCGCGTAAGGCATCAGCGTCCGTACCACGGTCGCTTTCNACCTTCAGCGAAAGCAAACCTTGCCCTCCCGGTGCCAGAAAGCGCTCACAGGCCGAGGTGAAGATCGAGGCTTGNTGGGCTTGTGCCACGTCCTGNAACACCCAAGACGCACGTCGGGGCAACCACGCGCGCCATGCTTCAGGCCGCCGCGCGTCCCCCAANACCGGCACCANGCCAGNGCGTGCATGCGACAAGCGCGTCAGGTCACGNAGACACCGCGGCGAGAGGTCCACGGCNACCACNCGNCCCGGTGCTCCGCCGTGGCAGACCACGTCGTGGATGTGGCTCACCGTGGTGCCGTGACCGGCTCCCAGGTAGAGCACATGGTCACCGGCTGATGGAAGGAGACGCTCAGGGGCGCCGGAGGTGCGGAGCAGGCCGGAGGCGACCTTGGAGCGACGAGGGTCCCACCGCCGCCACTCGCCGTGCTTGGCCTTTCGCAGCGTTTCGCCGTAGACTGTCTCTCCAGGATTGGCGGACCACGTCCACGGCGCATGCCCGTCGAGCCGTACGGCATCGCTGAGTGGACGTCCGGGTGGCTTTCCCGATGCACGACCCATGCTTAGCGCCCCCCCTTGCGAGAGGGAGGGCGTGGATGGGCAGCACGAATGGAGAGCACCTTGGCTTCGACCGCAGCCACATCTTCAGCGGTCATCGGCGTGCCCTCATAGGCATCAAGCCGCGCGGCGATGCTGCACCGACCGGCAAGGGTGCGCGCGACTTTCCCCCGCACCCACAGAGGGGAACGCATCACCCATGGGTGAGCGAAGAGGAAGCCGTGCTTCGGTGGTGGAGAGCCGGTTTTGAGATGGGCGAAGAAGGCCTTCTCCGCCCCCAACACCTGAACGGTAGAGGAAGGCAATTTGGCCAAGCGAGCGCGCCCTCCAGCGCCCACGCATAGCCGGGCAGCCAACATGGGACCAACCAAAGCGCTGAGGCTCGGAAGGTGCTCCTCGGCGAGGGTGCGCAAAGCGGCCTCCAGCCGATCCAACCTCGCTTGAACGTCAACGGCCGCAGCCCCATGATCGCGGAGGCTTCTCCACTCCGAACGAGCGGGCAGGTGCAGCGGGGTTTGAAGGCCCAGGTGCCGAGCCAAGCCCCCCATATCATCGGCTTCGCCAAGGGCTCGAGCGGTGCCCAAACGGTCCTTGTCCAGGTCCAGGTCAGGCAAGAAGAGGCCGAGCCATTCCACAAGACGAGAGAGGCGCACGTTGCTCGCTTGACGNACTTCCTCCATCGCTCGATGCAGGTGTTCCAGGCGCCGATCNAGATCGCCTGCAGCGTCNGCNACGCCCCGCTCGGCAAGCCTNAGGGCAGCCTGATCCAAGAAGGCNAGGTCCTCGGCCGTGANCTCGGGTAACTCGCCCTCACCCACGGGCTCAACGTTGGCTTCTGGGAAGCGCTCAAGCAGTTGCGCTGCTTCNGGGGTCAGGCGTGCTTGCGCGACGCGTTCGAGGCGCTCAACGGCCCCTTGCACACCGCCACCACCGGTCCACCTGAGGCGGTCCACCTGCACACCGTCCTCGTTGACGAGGACCGCGACATACCAGTCATGGAAGAGGCGCACATCGTGACGAGCGGGCCATGGGCCAAGACCCTTCGCTCTGAAGAACGAGCGTCCGAAGCGTCTAAGTGACGTCACGACGGGCGATACCCATGTTCTGTCCGAAGTGTGGGACCTTGTCCTTCCCTTCTCCGTCCGGTGACATCGCTTGCACGAACTACAAGTGCGGCTACACCGGACCTGCAAAGTTGGTTGTGAAAGGCGCGGACGGGAAGAAGGTCGACCTNTCNAANGCNAAATCNAAAACCCAAGCGGTCGACCGAGAATACGAGGTCATCAAGGACTCCGACAAGGCACGGGGCGTGCTGACCAGCGGAAGCTATCTGTGCCCNAAGTGCGATTGCGATNAAGTGTATTCCTACCTNGAGCAAACGCGCTCGTCCGATGAGCCCGANACGCGCATGCTCACCTGCAAGGAATGCGACCACGGCTGGCGTGAGTACTGATCACGCCTCACTCCTTCCGGAACGGTAGGCCTCAAGCACAGCGCGGGCGATGGCTTCTGGGTCGTTCACAATTTGACGGTCGATGANCGTGGAACCCACGAAGGCATCGCCGGCCACGACGGAGTCTTGCATGGACAGGCCCTTTCCNTCCTCCCTCGATGCCTGCCGCTCCATGTCCCCCTCAAAGCGCGACTGTGCGGCTTCAAGCAGCACAATTTCAGCTCGCCGTTCCACAAGATCGTGCTCCAATCGCGTCACGTGCCGNCGTGTTTCGGACAACTCCTCCTCCANAGCAGCAGCCCGTGCGTTCGCTTCGGCAACTTGCCGATGGACGGCGTCCAAGACTTGTTGGAAGGAGGCNGGCGAAGACCCAGCTTGAACGGGAGGCAACGGGTCGAGCCCAGGATTCAGTCCGCGCCCCTCAACCACCGGCGAGGNGGANGGNGGGGCGGNANCNCCTTGCGTGAAGACCGCGGGATAGGCGAGGATGTANTGTGTCATCTGAGCAGGCCGCCACTGCTGCCCGCGTCTCAACCGACGCCATCGAGNCCCAAGAGCGACCGACTGAAGCCAGCGCGCCAANAGATGAAACTCGACCACGCTCAGCACCACGGCCAANGTCAGGAGTTGCGGNTCATCACCGTAGTNCATGATGAGGTCGATCAAAACGGCNAGAAACACGCCGAACAAGGCCACCAGCACGCCGATGCCGATGCTTTGAGCCCACAACGACGTGCGGCGCACGTTGCGGAAGGCCTCGTCCGACATACGCGTGTGGACCCGAACGCGCGTGTAGTACGGCATGGTGATGAGCAAGATGCCAACCAACACCGCGACAGGACGCGTCAACCAATGGCCCGCATCAATGAGAAAGAAACCCTCACTCATAGGGGACCCTTCCTTTCACAATGGAAAGTCCTCCCGGGTCGGGCAAGAAGGTTTCGCGATTCAGTATCCTTCTTGCTCAACGCGTGGTGCAAGGAAGTACTTGACGGAGCCGCTGCCGTCGCTGAAGGTGAAGTCCATCGCCAGAGGGAAGTTCTCACCAAAGGCGATGGTCACGCTCTCAATGCTGCTGAACACCTTGCCNAGAGGGACGAGGTAGGTCANGCTGTATTGGGACTTCGCGGGACTGTCGCAGGTGATGCCCTGAAGTTCATCATGACCGTANACCACGGTCACCGAATCGTTNGGACCNGAGACGTGGATGGTGAANTTCTCCGGGTCGATCGAGAGGGTNACCAAATCNCCCACNTGGCGGGCNGCGCGGAANGCTTGTGCCAGTTCCGAGCCGCGGATCGTCACGCTGCACGGCAGGTCCAGGTTGGGGAGGTTAGGAGGGTTCAGGGTGTTGTTGTCAAGGGGACGCGAACTCCGGTCAATCTTTCCGAGGTTCATCAGCACGTCNCCCTTTCCATCGTAGGTCATCGAAATGATGTCGTCCGCNCCACCGAGGCTNATGAGTTCCTTGAGCTTCTTCATCTCAAGGCCCACCATTGCTTCCTCAACTTCCCAGGTTTCGAANGCCACGGCGTCGACGTCGAGCTTGACCATGGCAACGTGGGATGGGTCAACAACCCTGACATTGAGTCCGTTCTCGCTGAAGTCGAAGCGCGCTTCTTCCACGACGATGCTGATGGTATCGGCAATGCGAGAGAGAAGCTCCTGACGAGCGGTGACGTTCAGCATATGAGGACCCGTTTTGTCTGCNCCTTCGACGGCTTATGAACATCACCGGACGGAGCGGCGGAGTGCTGCGAAGCGAGCCGCAATTCTAAGAGGAGAGCCNCCACGGGGAAGCGTGGACGAGAGCGATGAGCGCGTCGGCACCGCNGAGCCGGTGCTGGGACCTGACGGTCAACCCTACCGCGTGGCCGTGCTNGTGCCGACCATCAACAACGCCGATGAATTGGACGGCGTGCTGGCGCGCCTCATGCGACAAACGTACCCGTCCTACGAGGTCATCGTGTCCGATTCGAAGTCCAAGGACCACACGCGTGCGGTCTGCGAAAAGCACGGCGTGACGTGGTTTGACGACGATTCNACCAACCGAGCCGACGCGTGCACCAACGTCCTGCAAACCATGGACCACGACCTCGTCCTGTTCACCGACGACGACACCGTCCCGCCCATCGACTGGGTCGAGAACCTTGTGCGTTGGTTCGCCGACCCTGAAGTGGGTGGCGTCGGAGGCCCCAACTTTGCTCCCGACCACGATCCCTTTGGAGCAAAGTGTGCCGACGTCGCCTTCTGCACCCGCTTCATGACNGCNGGCACCCGNTACGGCGCACGCCCGAAAGGGGAGCTCGTGCCNATCAGCCACAACCCTGGCGTGAACTGTGCGCACCGNATGGCCAACCTGCGNGAAGTCGGTTTTTTTGAATCGGGTTGCATCGGCGCGGAGGACGTCGTCTTGGACGCGAAGATTCAGCGTGCTGGACACAAGTTGTTCATGGATCCGTCCAACGTCATGCCCCACCGACGACGACGCCCGTTCAAGCCATACATGAAGCAAATGCGGAATTACGGCTACACGCGCATGGTGGCCAACAAGCGCTGGCCGGAAATTGCAGCNTGGTCGCACACCGCCGTCGGCCTGTTCCCTTGGCTCGTTGTCGGGGCTGCNNTGGCNATGCTGGCCGGAGCCAGCACGGGTGGCGCAGCGGCCAACCTGTGGTTCACCCTCGAAGGCGAATGGGACCTGTCCCGCATCGCGTTCCATGGCACGCTGGGCCTCGCTTCACTCTACGTGGCCATCGCCTGGCTCGGAGCGGCCACAGGCACCAGTCCGCACCGCTCCATCGGCACCGTGGCCTTGGCACCGCTGTTTGTCTTCCTCGCGCACTGGGCCTACGGCCAGGGCGTCAACAAGGCGTGGCGGGAAATCCGTAGAACCGGCGGGGCCGCTGGCGTTGGCCGGCAAATCGACGACCGCACGCGGACCATCTGACGCAATCCTGTTGGTCTGCGGACACACGTATGCCATCAATGTCAGAGGACGAAGGCCTCTCGTTGACCGACGAGGAGGAAATCTGGAGCGCCCTTCGCACGGCCATCGGCGGCCTTGCTGTGCTCGATCTCGTGACGATGATCATCGTCTCTGAAGCCATGGAAGAGCGCACGTGGCAAGGCATGAGCGTCTCGGTGTGGGCCATCGTCATCGGCGTGCCGATCTTCGCCCTGTTGAGCGCGCTGACGCTTTTTGGCGACCGAATCATCCTTCGGAANCANCGCCAATGACCGCGCCCATGTCACCGGTTTGAATCGTCCACTGGCTGGCGNACACGCCGTTGATGTCCAAGAGGGCGTCGTGCTGGCCGCGCTCGACGATGGCGCCGTCCACCATCGCCAGAATTTCGTCGGCGTTGCGGATGGTCGACAGGCGATGGGCGACGGCGATGGTGGCACGCTGGGCGTTGGTGGCCAGCAGGTTTTCCTGAATGCGTCGCTCGGTTTCTGCGTCCAAGGCGCTGCTGGCCTCGTCGAGAATGAGCAAGCTTGGGGCTTTCAACACCGCACGAGCGAGGCTGACGCGTGCACGCTGTCCACCGGACAACTTGCTGCCACGGTCACCGACCATGGTGTTGAGGCCTTCCTCGAGGTCCTGAACGAAATCCCACGCTCCGGCCGTCTTGAGGGCAGCCTCAATCCCCGCTGCATCGGTGTCGATGTTGTAACGGACGTTGTCCTCCACAGTGCCNTGGAAGAGGAACGGCTCTTGTGAGACGAAGCCAATGGCGTCACGAACGGAATCCAAGGTGAAGGCCGAAACCGGTTGACCGTTGATGAGCACCTCGCCCTCGTCTGGTGTNTAGTANCGCATNAGGAGCTTCANGATGGTGGTTTTNCCGGCTCCCGTGTGGCCCATGACCCCAAGGAAATCNCCGGCTTNAACCTTGAACGAAATACGGGACAAGACCGGCTGGGTGGTCGAGGGATAGGCGAAGGTGACGTTGCGGAATTCAACGGACGTGATGCCGCCCTCAAGGGGCACGGCTCCCGGCTCGTCAACGATGGTCGGCTCGAGGTCCACCGCAGCAAAGACCCGCCGAGCCGCGGCTTCGCCGCGCTGAAGTTGGTTCACGAGGATTCCGAAGATGAACAGCGGCATGGTCATCCGCGTGGAGATGAGCAGGAAGGTCACCAGTTCACCGGTGGTGATCTCCCCAGACTGGGCCAATCNGCCGCCGGCCACGGTCAACAAACCGAATGCGACACCAGCNATNGCGTAAATGCCNGGGAGGAAGCGGTTGCGGTCTTGGCTTGCACCGATNGCCTGATCGCGGTATTCACCGGACTCNCGCTGAACGCGGTCCGCCTCCCACGTTTGTGCGTTGTAGGCTTGCACCACCGCAATGCCCGAAATGAGGTTNTCNAGCACCGACGTGATGCCGCCCGTGGATTCNCGCTGCTTCCTGTACCGGCGCTGAACGCGCGTGGAAAACCAATACACGAGTGGNATGATGAAGGTCAGCGGCCCGAAAATGACGGCCGCCAATTTCCANGACATGGACANGAGAATGATGAAGGCGAAGCCGAAGGTCACCANGATACGNATNATGGAGGTGGATGAATCCGCNACCACGTCTTCCAATTGGTTGACGTCAGAGGACAGGACCGACATGATTTGCCCGGTTTGACGCAGGTCGTAGTAGGACGCCTCCATGGCGATGAGCGACTTTGTGGCGTCCATGCGAAGGTCGTGCTGAATTTTGTAGCCCAGGGTTTGCCACGAGTACTCGGAAATGCCTTGGAAGACCGCGAGCATCACGAAGGAGATGAAAATGATGATTCCATAGCCGACGGCCGGCTGTGGGAGGGCGCCGATGACGTCCGCAATCGGTCCAAATCCCGCAATGCCACCTCCCGAAGTGAAGTGATCGACCGCCCAACCGATGGCGATGAAGGGGAGAAGGTCCGCCGCTCGTGCACAAGCGTTCGCGAGCATCCCGGTGGCCAAGCGTCGCGGGTAAGCGGTCGCGTAGGGGACGACGCGCCACAACTGACGGCCCATGACCGCGACGCGGTCGTTGATGTCCTCAGGAGCCATCATGTCTCCACTCGCCCCGCGACGCATGGTTTGCGCTCGTCAAGTGGCCTTTGAACGCTCGTGTTTACCCGGGTTCAATCAACCAATGCTTGATGAGGGTTCAGCAGAACCAGACCACATGACCCGACGTGCTGCGCATGCTTTGTTCTTCAGCGCGCTGATGCTCGTTCAAATCACGGCTCCGTTGGCTGCAGCAACGCCGACAAACGGACCAGAACGTGTGCTCGATACTGACGTCGACCCGACGTTGCTTGAGGCCTTCGGCATGCAACCAAGCGGCGACCTCGCCGAAGGCTGGTTCGCACCAAACGAAGCTGGCCGCGTCAACCTCGTTCACCGCACCTCCGCGCTTGTGGCCCCTTCGGATTGGGCGTCTTGGACCGGTGAGCATGGCCCGCTTGACGGCTATTACGTCCTCGGAACCACCTGGCCGGTGCCAACGCCTTGGGAAGGCGAACTCGCAGAGGCCGGCATCGAGTGCGGATCCTTCCTTCCACCGGCTGCCTTCCATTGCGAACTCAACGGACTCTTGCCAAACGACCTCGAAGCCTTGGGTGTCACCGGCATGCAGCGGCTCGCGCCTTCGGACCGTGTCCGAGAGGGGCTGCTTGAATCGCTGCATGGACAGGACGAACCCGTCTTGGCCAGCGCAATGCTCGCAGGTGAAGATCTCCCTGAAACCCTTCCTCGCGGCGTTGAAGTCCTCAGCCACAGCGGTCGGTTCGTAGATTTCCTGCTCAGCAGTGAAGGGCTGAGCGCACTCGCACACGAGCCTGCCCTTGAGTGGATGGAGCCTCGTCCGTGGTTTGCCCACTTCAACGATGAGGCCCGCCACATCATGAACGTCACTGGCGTTTCTTCCACCGCCAACATGGGAGCAACCTCGTCGGGTTGGACCGGTCTCGACGGATCTGGCGTCATCGTGACCGTGGCCGACACCGGCCTCGACAACGGCGTCAATAACTCGAACATGCACCCTGATTTCGCCGACCACATCGTCGACGTGGTGTCGTTCCCTGTTCCCTCCGGCACCTGTTCCCACTACAGCCTCTCAACCTGCAACGACGGTGCAGCTGACGAATGGTCAGGACACGGAACGCACGTTGCAGGCTCCGTGCTCGGTGACGGCACGCACAGCAACGGCGCCATCCAAGGCGCAGCGCCAGAAGCCCGACTCTACTTCCAAGCCATCGAGACCGAGGCGACCATCTCTGGGACCACCGACGGCTACCTCCTCGGCATCCCAAACAACCTGTACGACTTGTTTGAGCCGGCCTACGACAACGGTTCTCGTGTGCACACCAACTCGTGGGGCTCAGCGGTCAACGGTCAGTACCCCACGTCGTCTGCACAAGCCGATGCCAGCGCACACATCCTATGGGACATGGCCATCTTGTTCGCTGCCGGAAACGAAGGCACGGACGGCAACAGCGACGGTGAAGTGGACCTGGACAGCATGTCCTCGCCAGGTACGTCAAAGAACGTCATCACGGTCGGAGCAACGGAAAACGACCGCTCTTCCGTCACCTCCACATGGGGAGGCTGGTGGCCAGGAGACTACCCCACCAACCCCGTCAAGGACGACCGCCATGCGGACAACATCGACGGCATGGCAGCGTTTTCCAGCCGGGGTCCCACCGACGACTCACGCCTGAAGCCAGACGTTTCTGCACCGGGCGCGTGGATCCTGAGCACAAAATCACGTGACACCACGAGCGTCGGTTGGGGCGCCTACAACACCTCGTACACCTACATGGGCGGCACGAGCATGGCCACACCCCTCACGGCCGGTGCCACGGCCTTGCTCATTCAGCACCTCGACGACAACCTTGGCCACAGCCAACCCTCCTCCGCGCTGGTGAAAGCCATTCTTGCCGCCTCTTCCACCGACATGGCCGGCCAGTACAGCTCCTCGACCAACGGCGCCGGTGAAACCGCACCCAACGACCACGAAGGCTGGGGTCGTGTTGACATGTGGACGGCGGTCAATGCCTCCTTTGTCGACAATGAGAGCGTCAGCACCAACGACGAGCGTGGATGGAGTTTCAACGTCCCCAACGGGGCTGATGACTTCCGTGTCATGCTCGCATGGACCGACCCTGCCTCAACGCCTGCTGCCTCAACGCATCTGGTGAACGACCTGGACTTGGCCGTGAAAGACCCAAGTGGGACGTGGACAAACCTGTCNAACGACGANGACAACCTTCGCGGTCTGACCTTCACATCNCCTGCGCAAGGGACGTGGGAGGTCCACGTCATCGGCACGAGCGTCCCGCAGGGTGGGCCGCAGATGTTTGCGATGACCCTGAGCGAAAATTGGACCCTCACCAACCTCACGCAGGACGCCGATTTGGACGGTNTTGAGGACGACGACGACGATTGCCCCAACACCTACGGCCGATCGACCGTCGATCGTGTCGGTTGTCCTGACACGGACAACGACGGCTACTCCAACCAGGACAGCAGTTGGACGCTTGCCAACGGCGCTGACGCCTTCCCCGCTGAACCCACNCAATGGGCGGACGGCGACTATGACGGCTACGGCGACAACGCCGTGGGCTTCCAGCCGGACGCGTGCACGTCCGTGGCAGGCAACTCAACTCAAGACCGGTTTGGCTGCATCGACAGCGACGGCGACGGATGGTCGGANCCAGGCGGAGGATACACCGTCGAGAGCGGCGCCGACGCCTGTGATGACGTCCTCGGCGCGTCCTGGCGTGACCGCAACGGTTGTGCCGATGAGGACGGCGACGGAGCCTCCGACCCAGACCCCACCGGCGCCTCGTCGTCCAACGGCAGCGCTTGGGACGTCACGGACGGTGCCGATGCCTTCCTCGGCGACGACACGCAGTGGGTGGACACCGACGGCGACGGCTACGGCGACAATCCCGCACCAGCCACGGACCCAGACGGCTGCCCGACGCAGTTCGGAGACTCGACGGCCGACCGGCTNGGTTGCCCGGACACCGACGGCGATACCTACTCCGATCCNGATTCNGGATTCACCGCCGCCAACGGCGCNGATGCCTTCCCCAACGAAGCCTCNCAGTGGGCCGATCAAGACGGTGANGGNTACGGCGACAACGCCACGGGCACGCAGCCGGATGCATGCCCCACCGTGCCCGGCACGTCCACGGAAGCCAACCGACTGGGTTGCCCGGACGGTGACGGTGACGGNTGGGCCGACGTGGACGATGCTTTCCCCTTCGAATCCACGCAGTGGAACGACACGGACATGGACGGCTANGGNGACAACGCGATGGGNGCAAATCCTGACGCTTGCCCCTCCACGGCCGGCNCCTCAGNCAANGACCGCCTTGGGTGCGCGGACAGCGACGGAGACGGCTNTTCGGACCCAGACGCCGGATGGACCACCGCGCAAGGNGCGGACGAATGGCCCTCNGACGCCACCCAGTGGGTGGACGCTGACGCNGANGGATANGGGGACAATCCNNCNGGAACGATGGGTGACGCCTGTCCAGGTGTGACGGGCGGCTCGTCGGTGGATCGGTACGGTTGCCCAGACGCAGACGGTGACGGTTACTCGGACGCCGACAGCGGTTGGACCGTCCTCAACGGTGCCGATGCCTTCCCAAGCGACNCATCTCGCTGGGCGGACAGCGATGGCGACGGCTACGACGACACCATCGATGACGCCTGTCCCAACGCTGCGGGTACNTCTTCGATGGACCGTCAGGGGTGTCCCGACCGAGACAGCGACGGCTGGTCGGACCCAGACGGCGTGTGGACCGTCGCCGATGGCGCGGATGCCTTCGTCATGGACGGCACNCAGTGGACCGACCAAGACGGCGACGGNTACGGCGACAACAGCACCGGNACCTTGGCCGATGCCTGCCCGACACAAGCCGGCTCCTCGTGGCAAAACGGCACCCTTGGTTGTCCCGACTCGGACGGTGACGGTTGGGCCGACACCGAAGANCAGGCTCCCAACGACGGCACNCAGTGGGTGGACACNGACGGAGANGGATACTTCGACAACTCCGGGGGGACCATGCCCGATGCATGCCCGAANGTTCAGGGCAATTCCACGGCGGCCAACCGATACGGCTGTCCGG
This sequence comes from Methanobacteriota archaeon, assembly GCA_002694585.1. Classification (GTDB taxonomy): domain Archaea; phylum Thermoplasmatota; class Poseidoniia; order Poseidoniales; family Poseidoniaceae; genus MGIIa-L3. The sequence goes on along the minus strand of NZMM01000044.1, from coordinate 9,393 downwards.
ACACCGATGGGGACGGCTGGGACGACGCCATCGACGTGCTTCCGAACCTGCCCTCGCAGTGGGCCGATCAAGACGGCGACGGATACGGCGACAACGCCACAGGCCCGCAACCCGATGCGTGTCCCGGAGAAGCCGGCACCTCAACCGTTGACCGCCTTGGCTGCCCCGACGCGGACAACGACGGTGTCTCAGACCTCGGTGACGCCTTCCCTGATGATCCGACCCGCACGGCGGACGGTGACGGCGACGGGATCGACGACCCAAGCGATGGCTGCCCCGCATTGGCGGGCACCTCGACCAGCCCCGTGACCGGATGCCCCGACACGGATGGAGACGGTGTGGCNGATGCTCAGCCCGGCGTCGACGGTATCGGTGAAGTGCGCCTCGACCAAGGNGCCGATCCNTTCCCCAACGACCCNACACAATTNGCCGATTCGGACGGNGACGGNTNCGGCGANAACGCCTCGGGCACNGAAGGCGACGCCTGTCCNAGTGTGGCAGGGAACTCGACCTTCGACCGATATGGATGTCCGGATTCGGACGGCGACGGCGCCTCGGATGAAGGAGATGAATTTCCGAACGACCCGACCCAGATCGGGGACACCGACAACGACGGCTACGGGGATCTCGCGTCGGGCGAACAACCCGACGCTTGTCCGGGCACAGCAGGAACGTCCACCCTCGACCGCTTCGGTTGTCCGGACAGCGACGGCGACGGCCAAAGCGACCTCAACGACCCTTGGCCAAGCGATGGAGCCGTATGGTCGGATGGGGACGGTGATGGCTACGCTGACCAAGGCGGNACGTCGGTTTCAGACGATTGCCCGTCGGTGNCAGGAACCTCCACGCATTCGAGTGCGCGGGGTTGTGAAGACGGGGATGAAGACGGCTGGGCGGACGACGAAGACGCCTTCCCAGACCTCTCCACACAACAGGTGGACAGCGACGGTGACGGATACGGCGACAACAACAGCATCGGTGCCGAGTCGCCGGACCATTGGCCGCAGGATGCCTCACGGAACGTGGCGGAAGCGACCCTCGAATGTCAGCTCATCGATCCAGAGGTCGATTTGGCNGTGGGGCCAAAGTTCGCCTTCACGTGCACCGTCACCCACAGCATGGATGTCCCCGTTACGGCCCGTGTCACGTGGGACGGCGGCTCGGACTTGTTCGGTGGCGCTCGCTCCCAAACCGTCGTCATCGCACCCGAGGCGGACAACGCCACGCTGTGGTTCCAGACCGAGGTGGCACGCATGGTGCCCATCGATTTGGTCATCACCGTGCTCGAACCGGGCGGCAGCGTCGCCATGGACGAAGTCACCCTGAAGGTGAACGTCATCGACAGTCGCTTGTTCGAGGTGGACGAACCGACGCGAATGGAATGGACCGACATGTCATGGTGGGTGGACGATGAACGTGGACANGTGGCCCTCGGCCAGGTGCTCNTGATCGTCNTCCTGCTCGGCTTGTTGGTNCAAGGCCGCCGGCGACNAACGCGGTGGGAAGAGGAACGAGAGGCCCTCGCCATGGCGCTGGTGGAACGTCGACGAACGGCACCACCGATGTCCACGACACCGCCACCACCGCAGGGCATNCCGAGCCTGCAGCAGCGACCGCCAAACCCCTGAATCTGCGGCGTGTCCGCCACCTGCAGAGGTGAANGCCACGCCAAGGTGCGGATAGCGGGAGTCGAACCCACGACATAAGGTTGGAAACCTCAGATGATAACCACTTCACCATATCCGCTGGCGTGTTGACTTGGCGTGTNGCCATCCTGTCTTGAGGTCATCGGCCNGCCAGACGACATGGCGAAGTCCTTAGGAACCGGGCATTCGACCANNNCNTGATGCTGGCGAAGATGCGTACCGCATTGCTGCTCATGGTGCTCATGATGCTGGCTCCNATGTCGGGCTGCATCGGTGGCACCCCGGAAGAGGAAGTCATCGACGCCGANGCGACCCTGACCATCGACGGGCTCCCCGCCACCGAAGCCACCGTCCGCCTTGGCGAGTGGCATGACCTGCTGCTCATCGGNGAGGGGCTCCGCCTTTCTGCNCCCGCCCANGACGTGTTCCTGTTCGTGAACGGGTCGATGGATTTGGACAGCTCCGTGCCGGTNGANGGNGACCGCTTGTCCTTCCGCTTGCTGACCACGCCCTACACTGAGGTGGTCGAACTGACGATTTACGATCAGAACGGCCGGAAGACCATGTTCTCCCTGCCCATCGAAAACGGGACACCAATCATCAACGGCCAGGAATGGTTCGAGAAGATGGATTACATCACTTGCGATCCNGTGATTGACGGACGGCCCTCCGCCGAGTGCGGAGGCTACAACGACCGGTGGATGGGCGCGGCAAACCCCGCCTATGAGCGTGCTGCGGCATATTTCCAAGGACACTTTGAGAGCCTCGGTTACCGCACGTACATGCTCCGCGTCACCGACCACCTCAACCCCACGCAACCTGAATCACTGAACGTCATCGCNTGGAAAGAGGGCCGTGACGACTCCTGCGTTCAGGGCATGGGNGGTCACATGGACATCATGCCCCCGGCCGGACCCCCTGGCGGTGGCACCCACGAAGGCGCCTACGACAACACCGCAGGCACGGTCACGATGATGCTCTACGCCAAGGTATTGGCCGATTTGGAAGTGGAATGCGACACCTTCCTCGCCCTGTGGTCCTCCGAAGAAGAGGGGCTGCGCGGATCCAACGCCTTCGCCAACAACGATTGCGGCTACTGCCTGCCCAAAGACAAGGAACTCCGGTTTTACATCAACATGGACATGATGGGGATCTCATGGCCGGCGATCAAGCCGACCGGTGAGCCGTACCCCTACCACGCCTGGTCTGGCCCCGACATCGACCCCGATGAGCAAGACGTNGCCATCACNAGCATCCTCGACCACGTGCATCGGAACGTCCTCAAGGCCCCGATGGACCTCCGCATTGACGGAACNTACGGCGCAGGATGCGACCAGCATTGGGAAGACCACGCCGATCTTGTGATGGACGTCCACGAGGACACCTTTGGTCGATCCGACCACGTCACCTTCCGCGACCTTGGTGCACAGACCATCTTCCACCTTGGTGCATACGACGAGGATTACGATGCGTACCACTCGCCCTCGGACACCTTGGAGAACATGATGGACGTGGTGGGTGGCCAAGACAAGCTGGAGGAAAGCATCGANTTCGTGATGTGGGCCGCTTTGTTGGAATTCCTGTTTGCCGATCAAACCCCGGAAATCCGCAACGTCGGATGATCATGACATGTTGCGGGTCGTTTTGCACCCCACGCCCCAATCTGGGTTGACCTGCATGGCCGCTCGCGTCGCGTCGAGCACGGCGTCCTCCGGCGTCGGAGGAGGAGCGCGACCTGGGGCGAGGGCGATGCACACCAGCATCCCGTCCACCTCCATCCAACTCAGGTGCACGACAGCGCCGTCGTGGACGTAGCGATCACCCACGGCCACGATGTGGCGTGGATTCAGATGCATCCCCAAACCCAGCGCCTTCTGCACGGCTTCTTTCGTCACCCATGCACGGAGGGCTGAGGCTGGCTTGCCCTGGAANGAGGCACGCTCNTCGGCGNAGGCAAACATGTCCCATGCACCCTCNGCGATGGCNCGGTCAAGCGGTTCTGCATCAACCCCAATGCTCCATCCTGTATCGACCAAACCGACGACCGCTTGACCAGCGCTGTGACCAATGGACACGCCCGGCAAGGGGGCTTGCCGCCACAGGCCAGGCCGCCATCGGAGGTAGGGGGCACGGTGCTCATCCCGCACCACGTCCAGTTCGTCCGTGCGTCCAAGCAAGGCGTGATGCCTCCACCATGCTTCNACGGCGTTGGCCAAAAGAAGGCGCCCACCGAGGTGCTCCCTTCGACGCTTGTCCGTCNTGAACGTCAGCCACTCGGTCGAGTCCACCAGGGGCGGCAACGGGTCATCGACCCCTGGAAGACGCTCAGGGAGCGAGGAGAGGTGGATCATGTGCTCTGGGGCATCGAAGCCGGACCACTCCGGCACGACCCTTCGCATCTGCATCACCGATCGATGGACACCGCGAGGTCCTCTGGGACCGGAGCCATGCCCTTCAAGCGCAATCCTCGGAGGGCCAACACCGGATCGTCCTCTTCACCGAAGATGACCACGTCGTGCACGGTGATGCCACCGTCTTCCTTTCCAGTGCACAGGGAGCGCATGCGGAGGGATTCACCCTCATCGGGCACCCGAAGCACCGTGGACCATTCAATCCCGACCGGCAGGCTGCTGAGGCCTTCAGACTCCATGGCGACCAAGCCAGCGTTCTGGAAGCCAGCTTCGATGAGCATCGGCAAGGCTTCCAGCAGCACGGCCTCGCCTTCAACCTCGATGGCGAACTGATCTTTCACCGGCAGTTGATGACGCATCAGCGCCAATCCATCCACGCCGATGNNTTCGCCTTGCTGCACACCGCGGAGCACGCCCCCGTGGCTCTGGAAGCGCGGGCCGTGGAAGTATCGCAAGTAGATGAAGGACGGGTGATGCAGCAGATCGCCAGGCGCTGGGGCCAGNCCCGTGTCTGGCATGTTTGCAAGCTCGCTGGCGAAGAAGTCGCTCAGGTCCTCGGCTTGTTCGACAAGGCGCACCACGGCCGTGTGGTGTTCGCGTTCACCGAACACCTCTCCGCTNGATGACACNAGNTCGGACACGAGCCGGCACTGGACGTCNTNGGCGCCATCGCTTGCATCGCTCAGCGAGGCTTCAACCCGCACCGTCATGCTCTCACGCATGATCTTCACGGGCAAGCCAAAGGTCACGTCCCTGAATCCGGCCAAGGCCGTCCCGGGCTTGAGGAGGAGCGCGTTTTGCGCAAACATCTCGAGCGCCATCACGCCGGGATGGTAGGGCACGCCGTCGATGGCGTGGTCCACAAGGAAGGGATGCGCTTCGGTTGAAAGCGTGGTCTGCGTGACGATGCGAGCCTCCGCATCGAAGGCGACCACCTTGTCGATGAAGGGGAAGCGCTGAGGATCTGCGATCAGTCCAGCCATGGCCGGGGGCAGCTTNAGCGGCGCTTCGCGGAAGGCGCTGAAGGTGTCCATCGCACCGAGGCTACCGCAACCGAGCACGCGGCGCTTTCCACCGGCCAATGCCTCATCCACAAACAGCTCCACGCCGACGTCGACCGGCAGCGTCTCGATGCCAGCGGCCTCGAACACGGCTTCGATGGAGCCTCGNGTCGCCATGCCGACNTCGCGCCAGCCGGTCCACCCGATGGCCACGGCGCGGCATGCACCGCTTGCCGTCAGACGAGCCATTTCTGCATCCAGCACTGAATTGGCCGCAGCGTAATCCGTTTGACCACCGTTTCCAAAGCGCCCNGCGACCGAGGTGAAGCAGGCTGCAAAGGCTGGATGACGCGCNCCAGATGCCTCCACGGCGCCCATCAGCGCGGACCATCCGTCGACCTTGACGCGCACCACGCGATCGAAGGCTTCGTGGGTCTTGTCGGCCACGAGTTTGCTCTCCTCGAGCCCGGCACCGTGAACGACGCCGGTGATGGCGTGGCCAAGGTTGGCGCCAAGGTTGNTCAGCGCTTTCGCGTCCATNACGTCCACGGCATGGTATTGAGCCAAGTTGCCCGTGGCCTGAATGCTGGCGAGGGTCTGTTGCACGTCACGNGAACGCATCATGCGGTCCCAAGCACGGTTCCACTCCACCATGGTNACCTTGCCCGAAGAGGACGCCTCGATCATGCGCTCGCGGAGCGCCATCTTCTCAGATTCGAGGGTCGCATCATCATGGCCGAGCCAGGCCTCGGTGACCTCCATCAGTGGGGTTCGACCCANAAGATGGAAGGAAGCACCGGCATCCTTCGATGCAGCNGCTACGCCGATGACGGCGGCCGCCNTGACGCCNGATCCACCGCCAGAGACCAGCCACACGTCGGTTTCTTGCAGCGNTGTTCGCTCCTCAACCAAATCCTCGGCGAAGCAGACCAGCGTCCAGCGCTCGCCAGCACGGTCGAGGCCNATTTCGACTTCGCCTCCGACGTTGAGCAAGTCGTCNACGAGGCGCTCCGCCAAGGCCTCGGCATCCATCAACATGTCCGGATNCACGTCATAGGCNCGGCAGCGCAAGGCAGGCCGCTCATGGGCGTAGGATTTGGTCACGCCTGCAGCCGCGGCTTGAAGCGCATTGAACCGGTCGCCGCGGTTGCCGTGGCGCCCGTCCATGGCGCTCACCGAGGCCACGATGCCCGAGTCAAGGGCTCCGAGTTGCGAATCGAGGGATTTCAAGAGTCCGAACCACGCTTGACCGGACAANACCACCTGCTGGCTTGGTCCGGATTCTTCAGACCATGCCATGCTGGCCAACCGCAACGGAGCCAGGTGAATCATGCCNGCCAGTGGGCCTTCTCCGATGGCGTCCACAAAAGCGTCCATTTGCTCGGAGGAGGCTGGATCGACCCGGTGAACGATGCGTTCACCCTCCTCTTGGATGCGGTGTGATTTCGCTCCAGGCTCNAGCCCAATGTGCACGACATCGAAGCCCTTCTCGGACAGGACGTGGGCGACCGCGGCGGACACGCCCCAATCGTCCTCCGTGACGAGGATACGGCCGGTAAGGCTCAGTGGAGCCTCTTGACCGGCACAGGGTTCGACTTCGACCTGCCAGCGCCTGTTGCCAACCGCCTTCATCGAGGAAGATGAATCGACGGTTGAGGGCGTCTCAGCAGGTGCCGTCGACGTTGGGGCAGTCGCGCTTGCTTCGCCCCCACCGGAGGAATACTTGGCGACGTAGGCCACGAAGTGATTCAGCGTTGGGTGGTCGGACAGCAGGAAATCTTCGTCCACTGGGAGGTCGAAGATGGCGCGAACGTCGGCCATGATCTCGGCCTGCTTGACCGTGTCAATGCCCAACTCGCCCTCAAGGTCCTGATCGAGTTCGATGAAATCCTCAGGGTACCCGGTGTGCTTGACCACGACCTCGACCAAGCGTGCTGCGATGCTGCCGTCGTCGCCGGATGGTGCTGCAGGAGCAGGGGCAGCCGCAGGAGCGGGCTCCGGCGCAGGTGATGCAGCCGGCGCAGGTGCTGGTGCAGATGCAAGCGCTGGAGGTGCGGGTCCGCTGCCTCCGCCCGTCATCCGCTGGATGTAACCCACCATATGGTTGAGCGTCGGGTGGTCCGAGAGCAGGAAGTCCTCGTCCACTGGGAGCGAGAAGCGTGCTCGGATGTCAGCCATGATCTCGGCCTGCTTGACCGTGTCAATGCCGAGTTCACCCTCGAGGTCTTGGTCCATTTCGATGAAGTCAGCCGGGTAGCCGGTGTGCTCCACGACAACCGCCACCACGGTGTCCACGAGGTCACCTGCATCGGCCGTGGGAACGGCAGCGGCAGGTTCTGGGGTTGGGGAAGGTGACGAAGTTGCCGCAGGTGCAGCCTCGATCGTCGCCGCAGGAGCGGGCTCTGGAGCCGGAGCAGGATGGTCAACGGCTGCTTCGGCTGCTGGAGCCGGAGCCCCGCCTTGCATGCGCGTCAGGTACGCCAGCATGTGGTTGAGCGTCGGATGGTCGGAGAGCACGAAGTCCTCGTCCACGGGCAGCGAGAACCGGTCCCGAAGCGCCGCCATGATTTCGGCTTGCTTGACCGTGTCAATGCCCAACTCGCCTTCCAAATCCTGATCCATTTCGATGAATTCTGCAGGGTAGCCTGTGTGTTCAACCACCACTTCAATCATGGCAGCAGCAACCTCTTTGTCGCTGGCGTTCATGGCGACCGGTGCTGTCGGGGCGGCGGTGGCTGCAGGCTCGGGAGCGGCTTGCGGTGCAGGCTCAGGTGGAGCTTCCGGTTCTTCGACCACGCCTTCGAAGGGAGCGCTTGGACCCCATGCCTCACCTTGCACACCGCCGTGGAGGTTGCTTTCCCCGTCGACATACGCGACCAAGGTGTTGTTCTTGATGCGCAGCACGACGTCGTTCGTGCCTGCAAGACGCCGGTTCCATGCCAGCACGGCCCGACCGTTCACGCGCTCACCCTCGACCGGCCAGCGTCGCACCAGCGAGAGGGCAATTTGTGAACCAAATCCAGCACCGAAGCGGATGCCGTACTCGATGCCGTCAACGTCTCCTCCCTTGCTGAGGTTGAGGTTGCCCAGTTCAGGATCCACTTCTTTGTGGTTGGCAATGGGTGGGAAGCGGCGGTGATGGAGGCCATGAATCATGCTCGCATCTTCGATGCCGACGCCCATCGGATGCCCAGTGAAGCCCTTGGTGTTGGCAATCAGGATCTTGTCCGTGCTTTCGCCAAAGGTCGTTCTGAGCGCTTTGACCTCCGACTGAGCCGAACCACCGCGTGCGGGTGTGTAGGTTTCATGCGAGAAGAAGACCGTGTTCGGCGCCATCGTATGCCGGTCAAGACCCCACGTCCGCTCCATCTGGCTGACGAATCCATCGACGGTTTGCGCCACGTGTTCAACGTCGAGACGGGTCCCGTGGAAGGCGGAGTTTGCCATCCTGGTCCCAAGCAGTTCAGCATAGGGCTGAACGCCACGCTCCGCCGCTTCGGCGTTTCGCTCCACCACGAAGGCGGCGGCTCCCATGCCGAGGATGAGGCCATTGCGTCGGCGGTCGAACGGCAGCGCCGCTTCCTCGATGACGTTGCTTGAAGATGCAGCGCCGGAGGCGGCAAATCCAGCTCCAATCCACGACCAGAGTTCTGGACTGGTCACGTTGTCTGACGAGATGATGACCACGCGGTCCGCGCGGTCGTTGGCCAACCAATCCTCTGCGATGCTGAACGCCGCCGTTGCGGAGGCACAGGCGACGTTGATGGTGGAGTTGGGCCCTCGGATACCGGTATGCTGGGCGAACTGGGCATGGCCCATGTTGAGCACTTGGAAGAGGAAACGACGGTCGAAGCGACCGTCGGCATCTGCACCGTTGTTTCGTGCATGCTCGAACGAGGCCGTGGTGCCTGGGAAACATGAGGCAAACACCACACCGGTCCGCTCACGCTGGTGTTGTGGAACCTGCCAACCGCGGACGAGCCGAAGACCACCTTTGCCCACCTGCTCCTCGGGCGTGAGCGGGATGGCGGCGTCCCGCAAAGCGAGCAAACCGGACGCCACGGCCAGTTGCGTGGTGATGTCCCATGCCAGCACGGCCTTCGGATCCACGCCGAATTCCTCAGCGAGATCGAAGGCGTGAGCCACACCGGCCAGTTGAGGGATGTCGCCGAAGGTTTCCGCGGGAGACATGTCCACTGAACCGTCACGGCCCTTGACGAGCCGCACGATGTTCCGATCCAGAAGCGCTTGCTTGTAGGCGTCCGACACTTCTTCGATGCAGGTCTCGCCTCGTACCAAGCGCTCAAACACGTCCTCATCGAAGACGCGCTCTCC